>JBAPMF010000001.1:0-8618 GCA_049278475.1 Herbaspirillum sp.
GGGCAGCCAGCCGCTACTGATCCTGACGGCTTTGCTGGCGGTGTATATCGTACTCGGTGTGCTGTATAAAAGCCTGGTGCATCCGATCACCATCATCTCGACCTTGCCCTCGGCCGGTGTCGGCGCCTTGCTGGCTTTGCTGGTCACTGGCACCGACTTCAGCCTGATCGCGCTGATCGGTGTGATTCTGCTGATTGGCATCGTCAAGAAAAATGCCATCATGATGATCGACTTCGCCTTGCAGGCAGAACGCACGCGTGGCCTGTCGCCGCGTGAGGCGATTTTCGAAGCCTGCTGCCTGCGTTTTCGCCCTATCATGATGACCACCATGGCGGCCTTGCTGGGTGCCGTGCCGCTGGCGCTGGGCAGCGGCGATGGCGCTGAGCTGCGCCGGCCGCTGGGCATATCGATCGTCGGCGGTCTGGCGGTCAGCCAGATGCTGACCCTGTACACGACGCCGGTGGTGTATCTTTATATGGAGCGCTTCCGCCTGTGGAGCAGGGAAGTATTCGAACGCAAGACCAGGCAATGAATTGGAGTGATATATTGACTCCCTCAACTGGTGTAATCCCCTCCAGGTTCTTACTTCAGCGTAGAAAATTTCTGTTCCAGCGTCTTCGCGTCGATAGCGCCTGCAATCCGTGAGCCGTCGGCGAAAATGATGGTCGGCGTGCCGGTGACTTTCATTTTCTGACCCAGCGCCAGTATTTTCTCATGCGGTGCGCTGCACGCAAGCGGCGCGGCCGGCGCTTCCCTGCCGCTGATCATCCAGTCACTCCAGGCCTTGCCGGGATTGGAGGCGCACCAGATATTGCGCGACTTCTCAATGGAGTCCTGCGCCAGGATGTTGTACTGGAAGGTATATATGGTCACGTTGTCGACGTTTTGCAGGGTCTTCTGGAAACGCTTGCAATAGCCGCAGTTGGGATCTTCGAACACCGCGATGATGCGTTTGCCGTTGCCCTTGACTGTCTTGATCGCCAACTCTAGCGGCAGATCGGCGAAGTTCACCTTGTTGATCGCCTGGATTTTTTCCTTGGTGAAGTCGCGATGGGTTTGCGCATCGATCACACGGCCGATGAACAGATATTGCGCCTTGGCGTCGGTATAAATCACATCGCCGTCTACCTGCACTTCATACAGACCTGCATAGGGCGTCCTGGTCACCGACTCGACCTTGACGTCCGCGCCGAGGCGTGGACCGATCAATTTCTTGATGGCGGCTTCAGTGGCGTCGGCAGCATATGCCGCAGCACCCGCGTAAGCCAGCAACGAACTGGCGGCGGCTGCGCGTAGTGTGATCATGTTGTTCATATGGATTCCATTGGAAGATAATCGTTGCCGCCGGCCACGGTCAGCCAGCCCGCTTACCAAGCGCATGGGCCACCAAACGGCGCTTCAAGACAGGCAGATGGTTGACCAGGTTCAATCCGGCATTACGCACGAAACGCACAGGCTCGACACTGCTTTCAAACAGACGCGCAAGACCATCAGTGGCCAGTTGCATCAACAGCACGTCTTCTTTGCGGGCGCGAGCGTAGCGATTCAGCACCCGCGCATCGCCGCAATCGCGCCATTGCTCACGTTCGCCGATCACCTTCAGCAAAGCCGCTACATCGGCGAAACCGAGATTCATGCCGTGTCCGGCCAGCGGATGGATCACATGCGCGGCATCGCCGATGAGCGCAACACGCGCGGCTGTCATGGCATGCGGCTTGACCAGCGTCAGCGGGAAACCGCGTACCTGCTCCGGCGCCAACGGCAGCAATGCACCCAGCGCGTGACCCGCATATTTCTCCAGATGCTGCGCCAGTTGTGCAGCCGGCTGACGCAGCAAGGTTTCCGCCAGCGCATCCGGCGCCGACCACACCAGCGACACGCGCTGTCCCGACAACGGCAACAAGGCGACAATGCCTTCAGTCGCCGTGAACCATTGATGGGCCACGCCCTGATGCGCTTTTTCGCAGGCAAAATTGGTGACGATGGCATGCTGACCGTAAGAGCGATAATCCAGACCGACATCGTATTGCCCGCGCACCCACGACTGAGCGCCATCGGCGCCGATCAGTAGCGACGCCCCCAGTATGTCGCCGTTATCGAGTTGCAGATCGATGCCTTGTGCGTCAGCTGCGAGCGAGTCGGCGCGGCCATTGACCATACGCAGATTCGGCGCAAACTTCAACGCCGCATCGAGCGCCATACTCAGATGGCGATCTTCCACGATCCAGGCGAGCGCATCGACATGCGCGGCGTAAGCATCGAAAGACAAACGGCCCGGATGATGCCCGGCATCGCCGGTGATTTCCATACCTTCGACGGCGGCAACGCGTTCCGCATCGAGCGCATCCCACACCTTGACCGACGACAGCAAATCACGGGTGATCTGATTGACGGCGTACACGCGCACATCCCAGCCGCCCTGCTCATCTACCGGCGTCGCCGCGGCTTGTGGCGTCAGCAGAGTCACGCGCAGCCCGGCCTGCGCCAGGGCCAATGCCGCGGTTTTGCCGATCACGCCATTGCCGACGATACAAATATCGCCGGCATATGCTGGCGGCCGCGAAGATTCGCGCATGGACGCGCCCGGACAGGAATGTGATGTTTGACCGCTCATGGGAGGATATTATAAGCGGCTTCGCGCCAGCCTTTTTCTTGATCTCTGTCATGATGGCCGGACGGGGGGCAGGTCAGTTGGGCTTGCATCCTCGTTTAGAAATCATGGCTTTGCTATTCCACTGAATGACTTGCACCACTTTACACCACCTCGGCGCACATCGGATACTTGATGGCATGATGCGCGTATGCTCACCACCCCTCCAGAGGTAACGTAAGTGCAGTTCGTCCGCCACGGCCCCGACATTCCTGAACGTCTGCTGCAGAAGCACGAAGACGGGTGCGTGGTGTTCTTTTGCGGCGCAGGCATTTCCTGCTCTGCGGGGCTACCCGGCTTCTCCGATCTGGCGAACAAGCTCTATCAAGCCCTTTCGGTCACGCCCAATCCGGTACAGCAATCCGCGATCAAGGCTGGGCAGTTCGATACCGCCATCGGCCTGCTGGAAGCGGATGTCGTCAATGGCCGGGAAACCGTGCGCCGCTCGTTGACTACGATCCTGACGCCCGACCGCACTGTCCGGAACGCGACAGCCACACACGAAGCCCTGCTGATGCTGGCACAGAACCGCCAGGGCCGCACCCAACTCATCACCACCAACTTCGACCTCCTGTTCGAGAAGGTCAGAGCAGAGAAATCGCTGTCGTTTCCAGCCTTCGAGGCTCCGCTGCTCCCTGTGCCGAAGACCCGATGGGACGGCTTGGTGTATCTGCACGGCCGGTTGCCCAAAAACGATATGCCAACGGCGGACGATCTGGATCGGCTGGTGCTTTCCAGCGGCGACTTCGGGCGGGCCTACCTGACAGAATGCTGGGCCGCACGCTTCGTGAGCGAACTGTTCCGCAACTTCACTGTCTGCTTCGTCGGCTACAGCATCAACGACCCGGTACTGCGCTACATAGTGGATGCGCTGGCCGCCGACCGTCTGCTGGGCGAATCGCCGCCAGAGATGTTCGCCTTCGGCAGCTATTCCAAAGGCAAGGAGAAGGATCGCGATAACGAATGGCAAGCGAAGAACATCACGCCCATTCTGTACCGCGAGCACCAGCGTCACGCCTATCTGCACCAAACCTTGCGTGTTTGGGCCGGAACCTACCGCGATGGCGTGCGCGGCAAAGAGCGTATCGTCGTCGAATGCGCCATTGCTTGCCCACTGGCGAGCACGAAGCAGGACGATTTCGTCGGACGAATGCTGTGGGCATTGAGTGATCCGGGTGGTTTGCCCGCCAAGCGGTTCGCGGCACACGACCCCGCGCCGTCACTGGACTGGCTGGAGCCGTTGAGCCAGAAATTCGATGAATTTAATGACGAAGTACACCGACACTTGGCAAAGTGGCTGGTCTCCCATTATCTTGATGAGCAGAAGCTTCTGCTTTGGTTGATCAAGCGACAAGGCGGGCCATTCCGCGATGAACTGATTCGGCAAAGCGAGGAATGCCTGAATGATCCGGCCAAATCCGGAAATGATGGAAAAACAGGCCCGCGTCCCGCGATGCGAACGCTCTGGCGCTTGCTGCTCAGCGGACGTGTGAAGTCCAATATCCCTGAGTCCCGCAAGAGCATTTTTTCATGGCATGAGCAATTCAAGCGCGACGGACTGACCACCAGCGTGCGTTTAGCCTTGCGCGATATCTTGGCACCGCGTGTGTTGTTGCGCGAGCCACTTCCTCGGTCGGGCGAGGATAATAAGGGCGACAGAGACGTCAAACTTAAATGCATCAAAGATATCGTTGACTGGGAAATCGTTCTGGCGTCGGATCACGTCCATTCCGGCCTGTGCGACCTGTCCAAGGATGAGCGACTGCCGGAACTGCTGGATGACTTCAGTGGCTTGTTGCGCGATGCGCTCGATTTGATGCGTACACTCGGTGACGGTAAGTATAGCTATATTCATCAACCTTCGATTTCCGATCATTCACAAAACACAGACTTTCACGACTGGACGGCGCTAATCGAACTGGCCCGCGATGCGTGGTTGGCGACTGCCGCGAAGTCGCCGGAACGGGCGCGAATCGTGGCCGAGACCTGGGCGCGCGAGCCGTATCCCGTATTTCGACGCCTCGCGCTTTTCGCCGCTGTGCAGGAGCGCATCATTCCATTGCGGCAGGCCCTCGACTGGCTGTTGGCGGATGAGCGGCGGTGGCTCTGGTCGGAAGAAACCAGACGCGAAGCCATGCGTCTGCTGGTTTCTTTGGCACCACAGCTGGATGCAGCGATGCTGGCGGAACTGGAGCAGGCCATTCTTTCCGGGCCACCCCGCGACCCGTACCTTTCCAATATTGAGCCCGAACACCGGATCTGGTTGCGACTGGCAAAGATCAATGAGACCGGTGCAGTCTTGGGTGCGGCAGGCAAGGAACGGCTGCAGGCGCTTTCAGCCCAGAATCCAGAATGGACGTTGGCAGCGAACCAGCGCGATGAATTTCCTTACTGGACAAATGGTGACGACGAGTGGCGCCCGTTTGTTGCCACACCGCGCCGTCGTCGTGATCTGGTCGAGTGGCTGAGGCAGCGACCCAGCAGAGATCCCCGACAGAAAGATGATTGGCAGCAGCGATGCCGCAATGGCTTTGCTACGACCGCTTGCGCTTTGTGCGCTTTGGCCAAGGAAGGTGTCTGGCCGACGGATTACTGGCGTGAGGCTCTTCAGGTCTGGTCTGAGGAAAAACTGATCAAGCGCTCGTGGCGCTGCATGGCTCCGGTTGTCGTCGGCGCCCCGGATGGCGTGCTGAAATTCGTCGGTGGGTGGCTGCAAGCCGTGGCGAAAACCTTCGAGGGTCACAAAGATCACTTTCTGGCGCTGGCCCAGCGCATCCTGCGCCTGGATTTCGAGGACGACGGCAATGCTGGCGATTCCGTCTTCCGCGCCATCAATCATCCCGTCGGTCATGTGACGCAGGCGTTGCTGGACTGGTGGTATCGCCAAGAACCAGACGACGGGCAAGGGCTGCCGGAATCCATCAAGCCCATCTTCACGGAGCTTTGCAATACGCAGATCGCCAAGTTCAGGCATGGTCGGGTATTGCTGGCCGCTCATGCCCTCTCGTTGTTCCGGGTGGACAGCGATTGGTCGAAGCAGCATCTGTTGCCGCTGCTGGACTGGAATCGTTCCGAGGCCGAAGCACAGGCGGCGTGGGGAGGCTTCCTGTGGTCGCCACGTCTGTACCGTCCGTTGATGGAGGCGATCGAGCCTGCCTTCCTCGACACGGTCAAGCACTACGCGCAGTTGGGCGAGCACAATAAGCGGTTCGCAGCGTTTCTGACATCCGCGGCGCTCGACCCCGTTGGCATCACCATAGAGAAAATGGCCGCTGCGATCCGCGCACTGCCACCAGATGGTCTACGCGAATCGGCTCAGGCTCTGGTGCAGGCACTGGAAGGTGCGGGCGACCAGCGTAAGAACTACTGGGAAAACCGGGTCTTGCCGTTCTGGGAAAAGATCTGGCCGAAATCCAATAATCAGGCGTCGAGCGCCAGTGCCGAATCTCTGGCTCGCCTGTGCGTCGCAGCAGGCGATGAGTTTCCATCGGCGACGAAAGCGATTGGTAACTGGCTAAGGCTTATCCAGTATCCTGATGACGCTATTCGCCGATTGTACGAAGCAGATCTTTCAGGCCGATTTCCTGAAACTGCTCTGAGCTTTTTGGATGCCATTTTGAATGATCAGTCGTCCGGGTTGGTGCGTGAGCTTCGTCAATGCTTGGAAGCTATTGCACAGAACATTCCATCTCTACGTCAAGACCGCAGATTCATGAGATTGGATGAATTCGCACGGAGACTTGAAAAATGAACGAAGCCGAACTCCAACAAATCCTCGTGCGTGGGAATTGCCCATGACTGACCAGCTGCAACCATTGCCTGGTGAGTTCCTGCTTTACGAAACCGAAGACGGGCGTACCCGTGTCGAATGCCGGTTCGTGGCCGATACGCTATGGCTGCCTCAGGCGGGCATGGCCGAGCTGTTCCAGACCAGCAAACAGAACGTCGCCAAGCACCTGAAGGCGATCTTCGCCGAAGGGGAATTGCGGCCCGATGCAGTTATCAACCAATGGTTGACAACTGCCTCCGACGGCAAGAACTACCGGGTGGCCTACTACAGCCTAGAGGCCATTCTGGCGGTCGGCTACCGGGTACGCTCGCAGCGCGGCACGCAGTTCCGTCGCTGGGCCACGGAGCGTCTGACCGAGTATCTGGTCAAGGGTTTTACACTGGACGACGAGCGTCTGAAAAACCCACCTGTGGCCGGTTCCGCCGTCCCCGACCGTTTTGACGAGTTACTCGAACGCATCCGCGACATCCGGGCCAGCGAGCGCCGGATGTACTTGCGGGTGCGCGAGATTTTCGCTATGGCGTCTGATTACTCGCCCACGCTGCCGGAAACCCCCCAGTTTTTCCAGTTTATCCAGAACAAGCTGCATTTCGCTGTGACCGGCAAGACTGCCGCTGAACTGATCGCTGAACGTGCCGACAGCAGTCGCCCCAACATGGGGCTGACAACGTGGAAGTCCGGCAGCGTGCAGAAGGCGGACGTGGCCGTCGCCAAGAACTACCTGCTGGAGCCGGAAATCACCGAACTTAACCGTGTCGTCACGATGTGGTTGGATTTCGCCGAAGATCAGGCCCGCCGTCGCAAAGAGGTGTTCCTCAAGGACTGGGCGGAACGGCTCGACGCTTTCCTGACGTTCAATGACCGCAACGTACTGGCGGGCGCGGGCAGTATTTCCAAGAAGCAGGCCGACGCCTACGCAGCAAGCCAGTACGAACAGTTTGCCGCCCAACGCCGGGCCTTGCTGGAGGCCGAAGGCGCGGCAACGAGTGTACGGGCATTGGAGGACGCCGCCAAGATCCTGCCCAAGAAGCCCGGCAAGAAGCGGAAGTGATGGTGCGTCTTCCCCATGCACTCAGCAACGATCCTTCGATCAGCATCGCTACAAGCATTGCAATTTGATTGAATGGTTCTTTGTACGTATCAAACAGTTTCGGCGTATCGCCACCCGCTACGCAAACTTGCTCATCGCTATGCCGCCTTCATCTCTGTCGTCGCTGCTTTCATCTGGCTCGCTTAATGTCCACAGACTCTAGACCACTACAATATAATTTGCCAACGAATCAGCAAATGCATCCGGACGCAGCAGATGCATGCGATACCAGTGGAGAAATCGGGATGAAGCAACTGAAAACCAGTCGCATGCTGTTGCTGTTGCCGCTGCTGATGGCTTTGGCGGGCTGCATGTCCGGTCCCGACTACGTCCGCCCCGGCATGGACACGCCGGCAATTTTCAAGGAAATGCAGGGCTGGAGGCCGGCCAAGCCAGTCGCACTGAGCATGAACGGCAAGTGGTGGGAAATGTTCAGCGATGCCCAGCTCGACAGGCTGGTGGAGCAGATCGATATCTCCAACCAGAATCTGGCCATTGCCGAGGCCAATTTTCGCAAGGCCGTGGCGTTGGTGCGGAGCACGCGCGCGGCCGCCTATCCGACGATGACGCTGAATGTCAGCAAGCTGCGTTCCACTACGGCAGGCAATGCGGCGCTCAAGGATAGCACCACGCTGTCGCTCGATGCCGGCTGGGAAATCGACGTCTGGGGGCGTGTGCGCCGCAATGTAGAATCCAGTGAGGCGAGCGCCCAGGCGACTGCTGCTGATCTGGCGGCCGCGCGTCTGAGCGCGCAGGCGCAACTGGCGCAAAACTATCTGCAACTGCGCGTGACCGATGCCCGGCAGCAGTTGTTGGACGACACTGTGAGCGCTTATCAGCGCTCTTATCAAATGACGCAAAACCAGTATGCCGTCGGTGTGGCCGCCAGGTCCGATGTGATCCAGGCGCAGGCGCAACTGAAGAGCGCGCAGGCGCAGGCGCTCGACAATGGTGTGCAGCGCGCGCAACTGGAGCATGCGATCGCGCTGCTGGCAGGGCAGCCCGCATCCGGTTTTTCAATTCAGCCGTCGCCGCTGACGGCAACGGCGCCGCCGGTTCCGCTGGCCTTGCCGTCGACGCTGCTGGAG
>JBAPMF010000002.1:0-7211 GCA_049278475.1 Herbaspirillum sp.
GTCGTGCAGCAGCGCGGCAATCGCGCCGAGGCTGGCGTCGCTTGACGCACCGTCGGCCAGACCGGCGCCGACCTGAACATGGTATGCCACGCCGCGTTCGATGCGGCGAATATGCGTCATGCCACAGTTGCGCGCAATGTCAGTGGCCTTGCTGGCCCATGGCGAAATCGTGCCGAAGCGCGGAATCACCACAAATCCATCACCTTCTTTCGCGCCGGTAAAAGGTTCACCGCAGTTCAGCAGGCTATCGAGACGCGCTTCATCTTCCTGCGACACTTCGCCAATGACATCGATGAAATGGAGATAGCGCCCGGTGATGCCGATGATGGCGGCATCGATAGCTTGCAATTGCGGTAAAAGACGTTGGGCGCGAAAAGCGGAAAGGGCATTGAAGCCCGGCAGGATCAGCATGGCAGAAAATCAGGTTTGGCGGTGGCATCGAGCCGTATCGACAGGCATCGCCCAGCGTGTGCGCCGGAAAATACGAAAAGCCAGATTATACCTTGCCACCCTGTTTCAGCGCCATTGCGCTGGCCCGGCCTTACTTCACGATCAGACTATTCCTGACGTCTTTGACACCTTCCACCCCGCGCGCGACTTCCGTGGTCTTGAGCGAAGCAGCGCTGGAGTCGATGAAACCGCTCAATTGCACGATGCCCTTGAAAGTTTCCACGCTGATTTGCAACGACTTCAGGCTCGGCTCTTCAAAAATCGCCGCCTTCACCTTGGCCGTAATCACCGAATCATCGATGATCTGCCCAGTGCTGGCCTGTTGCCCGGTCGCTGCGCAACCGGCCAGCGCCAGCATGAATAGGGCAAAGAAAAATGCAGCAAAACGTCTGGATATCGTCATGTTTTCTCCTCGGTCAGAACGAAAGATAGGAATGTAAAAGCATCCCCGATACTCAGCCTCCCCCGGCCAGCGATATTTTTCGCATCTGCCGGTTTTTTATTAGAGCATACTGCATCGTTGCCGATATTGGTATCATTCTGCCGCATTACCAGAGCGACAGATATCGATTCTGATTGAAGAGTTGGTCGTCAATCGAGCCGCGTAATGGCACGAAATCTCCGAGAGCAGAGAATGCCGCGGGTTGGCCAACTGTTCAGCCGATGCCAGTGACGTGTCCGACACTACCAGCGCCGCCGGCGTGGGCGATGATACCGCCACCTACGCAGACCTCGACGCAGCGACTGCGGAGCGCGCTTTCAGCGTCGCCGACGACGATCAGCGAGAAATAGACAAGCTCCGCGCTCTGCAAGAGCTATGTATGCGCGGTGAAACCGGAAACAGCGAATTGCACCGAACGCTCTCATCAATAATTCCACCTGCACTCAGAGACTGAGTGTCCTAGGTACGGGGTGCTTTTTTTTTGTTTGGTGCCGCCGTTTGTGTCCCAATGACCTGATTCAGTGACGTAGCGCGGGGTCAACCATCCATCGTCCTGCAATTCGGTTGTAAAAAATTACCACCCGTCGTTTTCTTCGCACCAATCATAAAGAATGATTATCTGCGATTGCCTCGAATCTGCGTGAAATCTTCTACGGTGTCGCCAAGATGAGCTACCCTGCTAGCTTCGCGCTAGCTCACCCCTTCCTCAGCGGCTTGCATCGCCAACATGCGATGTAACTGCGGCGGAATACGAACTCGAAACTCCCCCCGCTGTAATACCTTTCGGCAACAGGCTCAGGGATATGCTCGCCGTTTACCTGCATGTCCGCTACTGCGGAAGCAATAGTCTGCAGAATCCCGATGAGCGCCTATTCAGGGGTAGCGGAAAGCCACGAAAGCGAAGGAAATTCTACGCACAATCCCACGTGCTCGCCATCTTCAGGCGACCATGTAACGCGGTAAGTGTAGTGGTCGATGCTCATTTTTCCATCACCTGGCACACCTTGGCCTTCCCCCTATCTTCTTGGAATGTGGTATGACTAGTGCCAGCATGCAATTGCAACTCAAGAGCTTTGATGACTTTTAATATTGTCCCGAAGCTCGGGTTGCCTTCGCTTGACAGCGCTTTGTAAAGACCCTCCCGTGTCAAGCCAGCATCGCGAGCAACTTGCGTCATGCCGCGCGCACGGGCAATCACGCCGAGCGCTTGGGCGATGAATGCAGGATCATCGCCCCCTTCCAGAAGGCATGCTTCGAAATATTCGGCGACATCCTCTTCGGTCTTCAGGTGTTCGGCCGAATCCCACAGCCGGGTTTTGATTTTTTCCATCGTCCACTCCATATTATCAAGGTGAAGCAGCATCCGATGCGCGGCTTTGATGTCCGATACCTGAGTTGATTTATCGCCACCGCGTAGCAGGATGACCACCACAGCGCCGTGCTGTACGTAGTAGACGCGGTAGCCTGGGCCGTGATCAATCCGCAATTCAGTAATCGGCGCTCCGGCAGAGTTGGTGTCTCCGGGGTTCCCCATTGCTAAGCGGTCAATGCGAGCCTGGATGCGGCGCTTCGCCATGCGATCCTTGAGACTATCGAACCATGCGTCAAAGACTTCGGTGGTGCGGATCGTGATCATGCCACCATCGTAATCCATAATTCACGTATTGTAAACCACAGTTCACGAATGTTGCAGCAAAATCCCAGCTTGAAGCCCTGTGTGGGGATATCTTCCAGCAACGGGCTTTTGTTCCGAATGACACTATAGTCAACATGTAGCGGATCACTTGTCACGAGCGCTTGCAATAGTCCCAAAATGGGACTATTATGCTTTTATGCGTATTGTTGCGAAGAAAAATCTGATTGCCTTCTATGAAAAGCATCCGGCAGCCAAGCAGGCGCTGCTGGCGTGGCACGAGGAAGCTCGTGCAGCACAATGGACATCGCCGCAAGACATCAAAAAGCGTTATGCATCAGCCAGCTTTGTGGGACGAAACCGTGTGGTATTCAACATCAAAGGGAACGCCTACCGACTGATCGTAGCAATCTCGTACAACTCAGGAGTCGCCTACCTCAAATTTGTCGGTACTCATGCGGAGTACAACAAAATTGACGCCGCGACGATAAAACTGGAGTAACAAAATGGAAATTCACCCGATTCACACTGAGCAGGACTACGCCAGCGCGCTGAAAGTAATCGCGTCTCTCGTTGATACTGATCCGGCTCTTGGCACACTAGAAGGCGACCGACTCGAAATCCTTTCAACTCTGGTAGAGCATTACGAGGCCAAGCACTTCCCTATAGAGCTTCCAGACCCGATTGAGGCTATCAAATTCCGTATGGAGCAAGGAAACTTGTCAGTAGCTGACATGCAACCGTACCTCGGCAGCGCGCATCGCGTCTATGAGGTGCTGAATCGTACCCGCAATCTCAGCCTGAACATGATCAGGCGCTTGCATTACGGGCTGCACATTCCTGCTGAAGCACTGATAGGTGCTGAACCGCACCCGCAACCTCGGCCTGAACATGATCAAGCGCTTGCATTACGAGCTACACATTCCTGCTGAAGCACTGATCGGGAACCTCGCTAATGCCCGCGTTTTGTTCCGCAAAGCAAAAAGCACCCAAGCTGGACAAGGGTTTGCGGGCCGCGATCTGATACCGATTGCGGAACGGATTTTCGCGTAAGTGCAGGAATTTTATAGAGTTCGCGGGAGTCTTTTAATCCATTGGTCGCATTGATGATGAAAAATCATGAATGAGCATTGTTCATCATTGTTTTTATTCTGAACAACTCTCAAAGCGCCGGGTCCATTTTTCTCTCGCCGCCTTCCCATTACTGCCAATTACGAAGTGTTCGGTAAATCAAAACGGCTGCGGCGGATTGACTTAATCCCGCTGTTTTTCGCGTAGCAATAATCTCTTCTGGAGACAGGGACGGCGGAGCCTTCGGTTTGAATTGAGGCGACTTCATAGCTCGCAGAATTCCCAACAGGAGAGCATTCCGAAGGCCATGCGCGAATGTCCAGCGATCTCGAAGAACTCGCCGTGTTTCTTGAAGCGCAGGTTTTCAGCGATGGCGGCAACAGCCGATTCCTAATTGGCACTTTCGTCAAAAGCTCCATCGATATCGCGGCAATAGGCGAAATCAATCAGGGTCGTTCCGTCAAGGCTGACAGCAGCCAGCGCGTATTCGGATTGTACTCATATGTCAACAACTATTATTCTTCCCTGCACTCAGAGACCCCGTGTCATTGGACACGGGGGTGCTTTTTTTGTTTGCGCGTCAGGGGCAACGCTGATTTCAAGATGTCGCCCCATCGCTTGGAGCGCTGCGGCAATTCCGTCAATGCGAGTGGTGTGGCGCAAATTGGTGAGACGATTCACCTCTTGAGGGGTGGTGTTCAAGCGTCGCGCTAATTCAGCAGGACGGATGTTTTGCGTCACCATTTCGTTGAGCGAAGCCTAGTTCGTACAACCGCGCAATCCCTACTAACCAAAATGCTTTCTCGCTGATCTATAACTTAAAGCTCCCGTCTCCAATCTATGCGGCCTATATGTTTGAGACTAAGCTAAAGGAGGCTGGCCGAAATTTACCCAAAGTCCACATGATTGTTAGGAACCGTCTCACCCAGTACATGGGCGCAGCATCAGCCTATGCAGCGGTTCTCCAAGCGATTGAGGTTGACGTCAAAACCCTACTCAAGACCAATCCCGATCTGTTCACTTTTAAAAAGGCTGATGACGGATTCATCGACATCCGTGACTTCCAGACTACCGGGGTCATTGCATTCGCGAAAGGCCTGCCTTTCTCTCATGTTCGGGCGGGCAAGCAATTCGTCAATGGGCATCACGTCCAAGTTAAGAAAGACTATCTGGACAACTGCGTAACTTCGCTAGAAGAATTAGCCAAATCTCTATAGCCGTTGTCGGCCAGCTGCTCCGCAATTTTCGCTACCGGGCCGGCGTCACCAGCTTGCCTTTCCGGTGCCGGACATACCGGCGCGTCATCTGTTCGACATTATTATAGATTCTATAATATACAGCACTGCGTTTACATCCAGCTTGCACTGTAAGTCATTGATCTTACTGGTCGGGACGGTGTGATTCGAACACACGACCCCTTGCACCCCATGCAAGTACGCTACCAGGCTGCGCTACGCCCCGACAAGTCGGCGATTATAGCAGAGCGGAATTTGTTTTGTCTTTACCGCATCAATTCCGTTTCAGTTGCGCCAGCAGTTGTTCGATGTTGTGACGCATCAGCTTCAGGTAGGTCGGTGCCGGGCCGTCCGCCTGCGACAAGGCGTCCGCATAGAGTTTGCCGTCTGGCGTGACGCCAGCTTCCCGGCTAATCTGTTGCAACAGCCGGGGATTGCTCATGTTTTCGATGAAGACGGCGCGAATTTTCTCCTTACGGATCTGGCGGATCAGGTTTGCGATTTCCTTCGCGCCCGGTTCGCTGCCGGTCGATACGCTTTGCGGCGCCAAGAAGCGGATCCGGTAATGCGCGCCGAGATATCCAAAGGCGTCATGTGAGGTAACGACCTTACGCCTGGCGTCAGGGAAGCGGGCAAATTGCCGCATGGCCCAGCGATCCAACGCATCGAGCCTAGCAATGTAGGCATCGCCATTTTTTTGATAGACGGCAGCGCCGGCCGGGTCGAGCTTGCTCAGCGCGGCGACGATGTTGCGCGTATAGACGACGACATTGGCCGGATTCTGCCAGGCATGCGGATCATTCCTGCCGTGCTGATGATCGTGATCGTCGTGCGCTTCGCCGATGTGTTCACGCACGGCGATGCCGTTCGAGGCGACGACGATGCTGCCGCGATAATCGGCCGCTTGCACCGCGCGTTCCATCCAGCCTTCAAAGCCGAGGCCATTGATCACGATCAATGTGGCGCGTGCGACCGATTTGATCTGGTCGGGCGACGGCTGGAACACGTGAGCGTCCTGATCGGGACCGACCAGTGTGGTGACGGCGATGCGCTCGCCGCCGATATTAGCGACGATGTCGCCGAGGATGCTGAAGCTGACCACGACCGGTAATCTAGCCTCCACTGCGGATGCAGTTTGTACCGCCAGCATGACGGCGATCGACAACAAGATCTGACGGAACAGTTTCACGGTGACTCTCCAAAAATAATAAGAATGAAAAATGTGTTTACGATCTCGCCGGGAGTCGGCCTATCGTCATTTGGGGATCGTGAACACGTTCTTAGTGTATGGCTTATGTATCTTTTTGTTCATGCAAATCGATTCAGAATCGTCCGGATTGTGCTTTAATCCGCAGCATGTGGCCTATCAAATTACTCGTGCGGACGATGACGCCTAAAACCATTGCAATCGTCGGCAAATTTCATGCCGCCGGTATTACTCAATCCCTGTCGGACATTGCTGCTTTCCTGAAAGCGCGTGGCCACACTGTCGTCTTTGAAGCCGAGACTGCGCGCAACATCGCGCTGGAAGGCCATGACGCCATGTCACCAGAGCAGATCGGGCAGTTCGCCGATGCCGCCATCGTGGTCGGCGGCGACGGCACCATGCTGGGCATCGCGCGCCAGCTGGCGCCTTTCGACGTGCCGCTGATCGGCATCAATCAGGGGCGTCTGGGCTTCATGACGGATATTTCGCTGGATCGCATGATACCGGTATTGGCCGACATGCTAGATGGAAAAGTGGAAGCCGAGGCGCGTACCCTGCTGGAGGCAACGGTGTCGCGCGACGGCGTGCAAATTTTCCACGCGCTTGCGCTCAACGACGTGGTGGTATCGCGCGGCGCTTTTTCCGGCATGGTCGAACTGAGCGTCGAAGTCGATGGCCGCTTCATGTACAACCAGCGTTCCGATGGTCTGATCGTGGCTACGCCGACTGGCTCGACCGCCTATGCCCTGTCGGCCGGCGGTCCGATTCTGCATCCCAACCTGAGCGGTATCGTGCTGGCGCCGATTGCGCCGCATGCCTTGTCGAATCGCCCGATCGTGATTCCCGATTCCAGCGAAATCGCCATCGAGGTCGTCAATGGCCGCGACATCAGCGCCAATTTCGACATGCAGTCGCTGACCAGCCTGTCGCATGGCGACCGCATCGTCATCCGGCGCTCGGCGAGCAAGATCACTTTTTTGCATCCCGAAGGCTGGAGCTATTACGGCACCCTGCGGCAAAAATTGTACTGGAACGAATACCCCTCGATGGAAGGCCGTCTACAATAGAGCGTGTTATGGCCTAGTCGCCGGCCTGCGACTGCGGTCGTTCTGCATGAATGCAACAGCCGGCATTTTCAATGAAACAGTTCCTGCACGTCCATGCTGCGTACCC
>JBAPMF010000003.1:0-9538 GCA_049278475.1 Herbaspirillum sp.
GCCCAGCGCCGCGCCGTGGATTGCCACGACTACCGGCTTGTTGCAAGCCTCGATCTGGTTGCAGAGATCCGGCAGTGACGGCGGCAGCGGCGGTTTGCCGAACTCGCGGATATCGGCGCCGCCGATAAAGTCGCGCTCCACGCCGGTGATGAGCACTGCCGCGATGGTGTGATCGGCATCGGCGGCCTCTATCACGCTGAGAAGGTCGCGCCGCACCTCCGCGCCCAAAGCATTGACCGGCGGGTTGTCGATGGTTACCAGCAGAATCCGGCCGCGCAGTTCACGCCGCACGGCAGTAGCAGATGTGTCAGGGTTCATTGTGATCGTCTCCTGTGGTATTGGTCCGTATGGCGCAACTTTGGTTCGCGTACCAGGCGCAATATAGCGGTCGATGTCATGCCGCCTGCTGCATGTCAGTCTCTGCTTGGTGCGGGAAAGCGCGACGCCGTCAGCTCATCCAGTTCCCGCCATCTACATTCAGGGTCTGGGCCGTGATGTAGGCAGACTCCGCGCTGGCAAGGAAAACGGCGGCGCCAGCGATGTCGTCAGGGCGTCCCATGCGGCCAAGCGGTACGGCCTTGCCGACGGCGATTTTCTTTTCTCCGGGCTGCAAGCCTTCATAGCGCGCGAACAGCGCATCCACATGATCCCACATCGGGGTATCGACCACGCCGGGCGCAATCGCATTGATGCGTATGCCTGAGGCAGCCATCGCCAGCGCGGCGGACTGGGTATAGCTGATAACGGCGGCCTTGGTCGCGCAATAATGCGACACCAGCGCTTCTCCGCGCCGTCCCGCCTGCGATGCCATATTGATCACTGCGCCGCGGGTGTCTAGGCGGACCATCTGCGCCAGCACCTTTTGCATGGTGAAAAACAGGCCTTTGACGTTGATTCAGAGTCCAGCAGCGGCGCCATGTCAAACAGGGCCGCATTGTTGAACAACACATCCACCGGCCCGAAGGTCTGGCTGGCGCGTTCGATCAGTCGTTCGACGGAAGAGGGCAGGGTGACATCGGCTGCGGCATACATCAGCGTTTCTGGATAGCGCGTCATCAGCGCCGCCAGCTTTGCCGACGGCGTGGCGGAAATATCCGCTACTGTGCAGTGCGCCCCTTCCTTTAAATAGGCTGCCGCGACAGCCAGGCCGATACCGCCGCCGGCCCCCGTGAGGATGGCATGTTTTTCCTGAAGACGAGCCATAGTGCGTTTCCTTTCAATCATGGTGTTGACTTCCATCGGGCGTTTGAGCGCAGCATGCCCGCGCATAAGGTTCGATGGCTTGCTGGATCCTGTCGATCAGCAGTGATCGCGCAGAGCCGTCCAGGGTCCGCTGACGCAGTTTTTGATATTGGTCTGGAAAATATTGGCTCAACAGAGGTTCAGGAATGGCAACCCGCTCCAGATTGCTCAACAGGATGCGGAAAGCTGTCTCCACTTCAGGCTCAGGCCAGTAGTAACGGATCCGGTCGCTGTAACTGTAATGGCGCAGCAGTCGTTGCATGGCCGCATCGCCATGGCAGTAAGACTGCCAGTGCTGCGGCCGGGCGAGCATGTTGCGCTCCAGTGTCTCCAGCATATTCGAACGGCTCGCCGCGGGAACCAGCAGGCATTCGATGGCGGCGAGTCCATACACCGCTTCACGTAGCGCGAAGCTCAGTCCCGGTCCGACCTTGAGGATGGCGAAACCGTTACGCACCAGATCGCGCAAGGCGGAGGGCGTCTGGTAATCGGTCGAGTGCGCTTCAAACACGATGCCGGCATGGGTGTCGAGCAGGCCGCTCAAGCTGGATGCCAGCGACGCCTGATAATCGACTACCGACAGATGATCGAACTCGACACCCGGCTGTACGACCAGACCGATGACCCGTTGCCAGGCATCCTCTAGCTTCAACCCGGCGAAAGCCTGTCTGTGCCATTCCAGACTGGTATCGGCGTCGTGACGCGACGTGACCCTGATCCTCTCCAGCGCTTCGCGCGCTCCGCCTGGCGTGGGAACCTCGGTCCCAATGATGTAGACAGGAGCAGAACCACCGACCGGCCATGCCTGTTCGGCAGCAAGACACAGGCGCGCGGCCCGACCCGCTATGGTCTCGTCGGTCAGTGACGCCGGATCGTCCGCGCAGCGTATGCTGGCATCCAGATGAATCTTGCAAAAACCTGCCCTGGCATAATCCGCGACCAGCGTTTGCGCATGCTGCATGGCTTCATCGGCGGACAGATGCTGCCACGTATTGGGCCCCAGATGGTCACCGCCGAGCAGCACACGATCCCTGGGAAAGCCGATCCGGTCGGCAATGTCGAAAACGCAGCGTTTGAAATCGGCAGGGGTCATGCCTGTATAGCCGCCGAACTGATTGACCTGATTCGAGGTGGCTTCAATCAGCGCAGGCGTTTTGTCGCGCAGCGCCTTGTCCAGTGCTGCTTCCAGTACCAGGGGGTGAGCGGAGCAGACCGCATACATGCCACCGATCCGGCCCGCGCGGCGCAATGCGGGGAGTTGCCGTAGGTCATGGTTCATGATGCCTTTCCTGTTGCGGCGTGCCGGGCCAGCATGGTGTCCAGCTCAGCGAAGGTGGAGCTACCCTCCATCGGCCCCTTGCGCGAGATCGCCAGAGCACCGCTGGCATTGGCATAACGCAGGGCGACATCGACCGGCATGCCCTGGAGCCGGCAAACGACATAGGTAGCGCCAAAGCAGTCGCCGGCTCCGGTGGGATCGACCTCTTGCGCTGCGATCGCCGCGCAGGAGAGGGTGCGGGCGTCGCCATAAAAGCTGCAACCGTCGCTGCCGCGCTTGAGGACGATTTCGCGCACTCCCAGCGTCAGAATTTCGGCGACGGCCGCCTCCTCTTCCCTGGCATTGGTCAAGAGTGTGATTTCCTGTCTGCTGGGCAGAAAAATGTCGCTACAGCTAAGGATGGAACGCAGTAGCTCACGCATGCCCGCTGTGCCGGGTATTTCCTTGCGCACGTTCGGATCAAAAGAAATCGTGCCGCCATGCGCTTTGACGATCTCGATCGCCTTCTTTACCGCCTCGACGATGGGAACGCAAAACAGCGATGAACCCATGACATGGAAATGCGCGCAATCCGCGAGCGCCGCTTCGGTCACCTGCGCCGCGGAAAGCTGCGCGCATGCGCTATTGGTGATGTTGAAGATGAAATCACGCGCGCCATTTTCTTGGTAAGTGACGAAGGCGCTTCCGGTGACCGTCTCCTGCATCAGGCTGATACCAGTCACATCGACGCCATCGTGGGCCAGGCGTTCCACATTGAGCCGACCGAAATCGTCGTCGCCGACACATCCGATGATGCCACATGCTTGCCCGAGTTTTGCCACCTGGTCGATGAAAATGGCGGGCGCTCCGCTTGGGTAAGGCCCGACCAGGACACCGGGCCGGCGCAGGCTTTGGCCGGTTTCGGCGGTCATGATTTCGACCAGAATCTCACCGATGGTCATCACTTTTTTCACAGGTATTCCTTGACCTCGCCTGACCGGATCTGATGTTGTTTATCCCACGCATGCGGGCATGGTGCGTAAACTACACATTTAAAAATAAAAAACAATCGTAAAACGTCGATGGCAAAACGTGCCGATGCAGACAGCACGAAGATACGGCAGCGATGCGCAAGGCAGCCAGCAGCGTTTTGCTGGTGACTTTAAATACGACTGTCGCGTTTGTATCAAAAATGACTCTTGATGCCATTGACCCACGACCTGGCCGGCAACCCGGTCGCAGCAGTGATGTCGGCGGCGCGCTCATACAGCGCCGGGAAATCCGGTTCGACCGGATGCCTGAAGGCGAGCGCGACCACGTTACCGGCATGGACTTCGGGCAAGGTGATGACATGGTCGAAGGCATAGCGCATGGCTTTCAGGTTCCTGGCGTAACCGGGATGATCGCCGAACAGATTGACCGTCATGACGCCGTTGTCACTGAGACTGTCGCGGCAGGCAGTGTAGAACGCCGAGGTGTCCAGCACCGGGCCACGCGCAGCCGCATCGTACAGATCGACCTGCAGGGCATCGATGGCGCCGGAATGCCGATCATCGCGGATGAAATCGTCGGCATCCATATTGAGCAGGGACAGGCGACCGTCTTCCGGCGGCAGCGCGAACATGCTGTGGCAGACGGCAATCACGGATGGATTCAATTCCACTGCGGTCACGCGTACCCCAGGAAATTGCCGATAACAGAATTTGGTCAGCGATCCGCTACCCAGACCGAGCTGGACGATATTGCCGGGGACCGGATTGAACAGCATCCAGCTCATCATTTGCTGGACATATTCGAGTTCGATCCAATCCGGTTTGCGGATGCGCATCGCGCCTTGTACCCATTCCGTGCCGAAGTGCAGGTAGCGCACTCCTTCCTGCTCCGACAGCGTGACGGGAGCGAATCCGGGTTGGCGCGGCGCGATTGACTTCGGTCTGGATTTTTTCCTGTTGAAACCGCGACCGGCTTTGGTGTCGGCCTGCGCCTCGATGGATTTTCTGTTGCTTGACATGATCTTGCCCACGCTCGAATTGCCAAATGATACTGCGCCGAATAATTTTACCTGCTGCCTGCTATCGGATACGTTTCCATTGCGTCAGCTTTTGCGCATAAGACATCGTATGCGCAGGGCTGCTTGACGGTAGCAGGACGATACGATACCGGCTGGCGCGTTGTTTCAGTATTTTCAGCCCTAAACGCGCCGCTGTCCCGCCATTGAATCCGATCGTCGTCAATTCCGGCAGGCTGTCGAGCAGGCTGATCAGGTCATTGTCAGTGTGATCGGCAATATTGCTGTCGAGGCTGCCTTTGCGCTGCGCTGCGGCGATGACATCCCATAAGCCCACACGATGTTCGAGCAAGGTCTTCAAGCGCTGCGCATACGCCATCGCATGCAGGTTTTCGCCGATGGCTTCCGACATCAGTTTCCAGAAGCTGTTGCGCGGATGGGCATAGTATTGCCCATGCGCCAGCGAAGCTTCACCGGGCAGGCTGCCGAGAATCAGGATGCGGGTGTGAGCGTCAGTGACGTGAGCGAAGCTGTGTTTGTATGACATGGAACAGGGAAGCAGGCAGTCCGGAATGTGGGGAGATCGTAACGCGGCCAGGGGAATGAGGCTACACTATCCGGCGGACGTAGACATTTTCTTTTTGTCATTGTGCAATACATCGCCCCAAGGGGCATCATTTTCCATTGGAGTTCTGTATGAAAAAATTGATTCTCGTCGCCGCCGCCAGCATGCTTGCGGCAGCTTGTGCTGTCACGCCGAATTCGGCCAGTGTCTACAACACACGTCAGGCTCAGGGTGCGCAAACGGTGCGCATGGGTGTAGTCGATTCGGTCCGTAACGTCACCATCGACAAGGGCAGTAGCGGCGTTGGCACCATTGCCGGCGGCGCGCTGGGCGGCATCGCCGCAGGTTCCAATATTGGTAAAGGTAGCGGCGCGCTGGCAGCCGGCATCGTTGGCGCCCTGGTCGGCGGCGCGGCTGGCAATCAGATCGAGACAAACATCGCCAACCGGCCGGGCCTGGAAATCACCGTGCGTCTGGACAACGGTGAACTGCTCGCCATCACGCAGGATGCTGACGAACTATTCCGCGTCGGCGAACGCGTGCGTGTCTTGTCCTCGGGGCGTACTACGCGCGTCACGCATTGACGTGGCCGTATTGTGACTTTTTGGCAACATGGAATCTGATGCGATCATGGCTTCCTGGCAGCGCGAATCACGCCGCGCGCCAGCTTCCCAACGAGAGCGAAATACAGAGGTGCTGAGCAAGGAATGCGTATCTGATCCGGATAAACGTAATTGAGAAATACGCCAGGTTTATCTTTGATGCATGGCTAACAAACACATACTTTCGATGATATAAACCCTTATTATTGGTATAAATTGCTGCCCCTACTTCCAAAGTCAAGGTGATGAGTAAAGAACCTCTGAAATGTTTTTCAGCGTCGGCTTTAAGCATCATTCCACGTTTTGCCGACAGCAGTAGGGTGCGACTTGCTGCTGATGCGAAGTTTGCACGCAGCTTGTCATACCGGAGTATCGCCAGCGCGCTGTCCCTGCTGTTCATGGGGCAGCTGTTGCCTGCCAAGGCGCAATAAACCACCCTGACAGCCGGGCAGGATGTTTATACCAATGGACTCAACGCGAGTAAGTATGATCTCCTGCTCGGCGGCAACGTGACGTGGAGGACGGCCTTTAGCGTCAACTCAGCCGCCAGAAGTAATATTGCCATCGACGGAGCCGGGAATATCATTACTGCGGGTGGATCGAATAGCCAGCGGTTTCTGATTTTTTCCCAGAACAGTAACGTTTCCATCACCAACGCCACGATTACCTCGCAACCGTTCACTGGCGCAAAATCCGGCCTGTTCCAGCTGCTGAATATCAGTAATACCATAGTCAACCTGAATCTGGGGGGGGGGACGACATTCCGCGATATCGGACCTACTGATTTCACCACCAACGCTTCGGCGGATTGGGGGCCGCTCATTTCGGTGCGTGGCGGCTCGAATACGGTGTTGAACATCGATGGTGGAGCGGCGGGTGTCACCTTCCAGGGCAACCATGGACTGGCCGATCAGCCGGGCACCATCGGCCTTTACGGAAACAGTGCCATCAACTTTACCGGAAAAGTCTCATTTTTGGGTAACTGGACGGGAAACTATGGTGGGGCGATAACGATGTTTGAGTCCGCAGGCCAGAAGATGACGTTTGCCGGCGAGACTACGTTCAAGAACAATCACGCATCGGTACAGGGCGGCGCCATTGATTTTTGGGGTGGCGGATCGGTCATGACATTTGATGGGCCCGTGACATTCCAGGGTAACTATATATACGGCACCTCGATTAATACCGCGAATTATCCTTCCCATCTCACCACTCGGAGCAGCAAAGGCGGCGCGGTCCACATCGGCTACCCCACCACGGGAAGCAATAACGTCAACTTGACAAGCAATGGTACGACCTTGTTTGATGGTAATTATGTCATTGAGGCGAAAACTAATTCTACTGCCTATGGGGGAGCGCTGGCTGTTGACTCGCTTGGGGGGAGTTTCAGTTATGTAGTCAATCTTACCGGGCCAACCACCTTCAGTAACAATTATGTCTACTCGGTGAGCGGCTCCGGTTTCGGCGGCGCCGTTTATTATGATACGAGAAATACCGGGTCGTTTAACCTGGGTTCCGGGCCTTCCGGATCGAGATTCATCAATAATTATGCTAAAACGCTGGGCGGCGCCATTTATCAGGACAGCGGTAACATCAATCTGAACGCGAACGGCGGCGACATTACCTTCCGGGGGAACCGGCAGGCAGCCAGTTTCACGGCTACCGGCGGCGGTCTTTATGCGCCTGTCTCCGGTTCCGGCAACCCCAATGCCATCTATCTGAATGGTAGTGTCGCTAACTCAGGCAGCCTGAACATGAGTGCCGACGCAGGCAATGCCATTCATTTCTACGATCCGATCGCCACGAGAAGCGGCGCCAACGCCACAATCAACAAGACCGGCGCCGGCAGTGTGATCTTCCACGGCAACAGCAGCAGCCCAGGGGATCCCTTGTACAACTCTGTCGTGTACGTCAATACCACGGTCGATGGCGGCACTTTTGCGCTGACTGACAAGGTGACTTATGGCGTTACTACTTCCGGCGGATTCACTGTCAATAACGGCGGTACGGTACAGGGCGCTGATGGCAGCACGCTGGCGGCGGCAAGAATAGCCATCAATGCCGGCGGCAGCGTCGCGGCGAACGGAGGGGTATTCAATCTCAACCCGGGCAGTGTTGGCGCCACCTCCACGGCGGGGCGTTTCACCGGGTTCGGCAGCATTGTCGCCCCGAATATTTCCTTGAGTGCTTCCGCCGCCAATATCTCCACTGCCGATATCGCTGGCGGTAATACGCTGACACTCGATACCGTGCTGAGCGCTGCCGGCGGATTCAACAAGATCGGAGATGGTACCGTCGTATTGATACGCGCGAACACGTATACCGGTGGAACGACGATCAGTGCGGGCACGCTACAACTGGGTAACGGCGGCAGCAGCGGCAGCATCGTGGGGGACATCACCGACAACGCGGCGCTGGTCATCAACCGCAGCGACAGCATGACCCTGGCGAGCGTGATCTCGGGTACCGGCACCCTGACGCAGGCTGGTAGCGGCACCACCATTCTCACGGGAAACAACACCTATGCCGGGGGAAGCACGATCAGCGCCGGCACGCTGTCCATCTCTAAGGACATCAATCTTGGTGCGGCGGACGGCCCGCTGACGTTCCAGTCTGGCGGCACACTGCTGACGACGGCGGGGATCGTTTCCACGCGGAATGTCAACCTTGCAGGCGATGGAACGATCAACAACGGCGGTAATGTCGATACTTTCTCGGAAGTGTTCAGCGGCGCAGGTTCGCTCATAGCCGCCGGCGGCGGCACGACCATTCTGACGGGTGATAACACGTATGCTGGAGGCACCACGATCAGCGCGGGTACGCTGCAACTGGGAAATGGAGGCAGCAGCGGCAGCATCGTAGGAAACATCATCGACAACGCGGCGCTGGTCATCAAGCGCAGCGACAGCGTGACTCTGGCGGGCGTGATCAGCGGCACCGGCACACTGACGCAGGCTGGCGGCGGCACGACCATTCTGACGGGTGATAACACGTATGCTGGAGGCACCACGATCAGCGCAGGCACGCTGCAACTGGGTGATGGAGGCAGCAGTGGCAGCATCGTGGGGAACATCACCGACAACGCGGCGCTGGTCATTAACCGCGGCGAAAACGTGACTCTGGCGGGTGTGATCAGCGGCAGCGGCACACTGACACAGGCTGGCAGCGGTACCACCATTCTGACGGCTAATAACACCTATGCCGGTGGTACCACGATCAGCGCCGGCACGCTGTCCATCGCTAACGACGCCAATCTTGGCGCGGCGGGCAGCTCGCTGACGATAGCATCGGGGGGCACACTGCTGACGACGGCGGGGATCGTTTCCGCGCGAAATGTCAACCTTACAGGCAATGGAACGATTGACAATGGCGGCAACGTCGACACTTTCTCAGGCGTGTTCAGCGGCGCGGGTTCGCTCACAGTTGCTGGCAGCGGTACGATTATTTTGACTGCTGATAACACGTATGCTGGCGGCACTACGATCAGTGCGGGTACGCTACAACTGGGAGACGGCGGCGGCGGCGGCAGCATCGTGGGGAACATCACCGATAACGCGGTGCTGGTCATCAAGCGCAGCGACAGCGTGACTGTGGCGGGCGTGATCAGCGGCAGCGGCAGTCTGACGCAGGCTGGGGGCGGCACGACCATTCTGACCGGTAATAACACGTATACCGGGAACACCACCGTTAGCGCCGGCACCTTGCTCGTCAACGGCTCGATAGCCAGCCAGACCACTACCGTATCGAGCGGCGCGACCCTGGGCGGCAGCGGCAACATCGGTGGAGACGTCAGCATTCAGGATGGCGCTCACCTCAGCCCCGGCAACAGTCCGGGCACGCTGGGCATTGCTGGCAGTCTTGCG
>JBAPMF010000004.1:0-79429 GCA_049278475.1 Herbaspirillum sp.
GAACATGGCCAGACCGTCGACTGGATGTCGCACCGCCTGGTTAGCCCAATCACCTGCGTCACGCATGAACGGATTAAACTCGACGCCCTGCAAAATCGGCTGGAGTACGCCGCCCACACGCCAGTGATCAGGACGCGCTACCAGCTTCAGCATTTACAGACACGCCTGCAAAATCGTCTGCCGGATACCCAGGCCGCGCGTCGGCTGCTCTGCGAACGCCAGCGCCGCATCGGCAGCGCTGGCGCACAGACCCTCCAGCGGCTACGCCGGTTACTGGCCACGCAGACCGACCAGCTCGAATTGCTCAGCCCACAGCGCACACTGGAGCGCGGCTATGCCATCGTGAGCAACCGCAAAGGCGAGGCCTTGCGTGCGCCATCGGAATTGCAACCGCACAGCAATGTGACGCTGCGCCTGGCCAAAGGCAGCGCTGACATTGGTATTGCCAGCGTCCAGCCGACGTTGGAGCGAGAAACTCCCCCCGCCCGAGAGAATGCAAAGAATCACGATCCGCTTTAGAATCTGGGCCTGAGAACGAGTTCACGATCTCCTCAACGATACCGAAAGGATTCATCATGGCACATACCCTACCGGCACTGCCTTATGCACTGGATGCGCTAGCGCCAGTCATCTCCAGGGAAACCCTCGAATACCACTACGGCAAGCATCATCAGACCTATGTGACCAATCTGAATCAACTGATTCCCGGCACAGAATTCGAAAACCTGTCGCTCGAAGACATCATCAGAAAATCCTCCGGCGGCGTGTTCAACAATGCAGCGCAAATCTGGAACCACACCTTCTATTGGAACAGTCTGATTCCAAAGGGCGCCGGCGCGCCATCCGGCGCTCTGGCTGATGCCATCGACGCCAGATGGGGCAGTTTCGATGCCTTCAAGGCAGAATTCACCAAACTGGGCTTGGCCAACTTCGGCTCCGGTTGGACATGGCTGATCAAGAAAGCCGATGGCGCGCTGGACATCGTCAACACCACTGGCGCCGGCACACCGCTGACCACCGACAGTAAGGCGCTGCTGACCATCGATGTCTGGGAACACGCCTACTACATCGATTACCGCAATGCACGCGCCAAGTACGTCGAAGCATTCTGGGACATCGTGAACTGGAGTTTCGCCGCCAAGAATTTCTCCTGAGAAAATTCTTTTTACGCCTGAAAAAGCCTGCATGCCGCAGGCTTTTTCACGTCATACGCAGACGCCTGAACAGGTAGTATCATTCATGACTGAGATGTGATAATGCAATGAAGCGGCGCAGTCCAGCGCCATTTCCCGCTTAAGGATAGTGTCATGACATCGACTGGATTGCTCGAATTGTTTTCCCCCTCCCGCGATCCAGCCCTGCTCCATTACGGCACTTACACGCCATCACTAGTGCTGCTGTCGGTGCTGATGGCGATCTTTTCTTCCTGGATGAGTCTGCAGATGGCAGCCCAGGCCAGAGCCAGCAGCAACCAATGGCTGCGCATCGCCACCCTCAGCGGCGCCAGTCTGGCGCTAGGCTACGGCGTGTGGTCGATGCATTTCATCGGCATGCTGGCCTTCAACCTGTGTACCAACGTCGAGTACGATCCCGTCCTGACCCTTTTATCCGTCTTGCCCAGCCTGGCTGCCTCCAGCGTCGTGGTGACCATCATCAGCCGCCAAGATGTCAGCCCCTGGTCACTGCTGGGCGGCGGCATGCTGGTCGGCGGTGGCATCGGCACCATGCACTATTCAGGCATGGCGGCAATGCAGCTGTCGCTCGACCAACGCTACGATCCCTGGATGTTCAGCCTGTCGATCGTGGTGGCGATAGTGCTGGCCACACTGGCGCTATGGGTGCGCTTCGGTCTACGCAAAGCCGATGGCCTGAGCAAACGCATGAAGATAACCATTAGCGCCACCACCATGGGCTGCGCCATTGCCGGCATGCACTACATCGGCATGGAGGCGGTGCATTTCGTCGGCCATCTGCCGCCTGGCAACACGCCCGGCCAGAGCAGCACTTTCCTGGCGTTGACGCTGTCGCTGACTACCCTCATCCTCACCATCTCGGTGTTGTCAGCCAATGGCCTGCTGCGCTACCACGAACTGTTTTTGCAACTGAGCAAAAGCGAGAGCTGGATGCGCGCGCTGCTGACCACGACCATTGACGGCATCATCACAGTCGACGCCGACGGCACCATTTTTGAATATAACGCCTCGGCTGAACGTATCTTCGGTTGGTCGCGTGCCGATATCATCGGCCGCAATATCCGGCTGTTGATGGCTGATCCAGAGCGCCCGGAACAAGGCAGCGCGTTTGATTACCTGCGCACTGCCATCACCGACGCAAACAGAGAGATGATGGCGGTACGCCAGGACGGCACGCTGGTACCGATACGGTGCGCCATAGGCCACGCGCGTCAGGCTAAAGACGAGCTGTTCGTGCTGTTCATTACCGACATCAGCGAACGGCGCACCATCATGCAGGCGCTGCGGGACAGCGAGCAGCAATTCCGCTCGCTGATTGGCAATATCCCCGGCATCTCCTTTCGCACCAGCGCCGAAACCGGCTTTCCACTGGTCTTCATCAGTGACGGCGTCGAACGGGTGGCCGGCTACGCTGCCGCTGATTTCCTGCCGCCGCAGGCGCGCCGCACGCTGGCCGACTTGATCATCCCGTCCGACTACCCGCGGGTTGCAGCCGGACTCATGCAGGCAGTAAAACAAGCCAGTTCTTACCAGATCGAATACCGCTTACACCATGCCGACGGCAGCCTGCACTGGATGTGGGAAAACGGTGCTGCCACGCGCGATGAAGACAGCAGCACAGTGCGTTGGATCGATGGCGTCATCCTCGACATCAGCGAGCGGCGGCAGATGGAGGAAGAGCTGCGTGAGGCCAAGGAAAAGGCTGAACGGGCTGCTGCCGCACGCTCCATCTTCGTGGCGAATATGAGCCATGAAATTCGCACGCCGATGAACGCCATCCTCGGCTTCACCGACGTACTGCTCGATACCCCGCTGAACGCCGACCAGCGCCGCTACCTCGACACGGTGCGCAGCCAAGGCCGCGCACTACTCCGCCTGCTCAACGAAATCCTCGACAAGGCCAAGCTGGACAAGGGCGCCGTGGAACTGGAACTGGCCGATTACAACCTGCTGGCTTTGGTCGAGGAACTGTCATCCACCTACGGCAACAACGCCAGCAGCAAGGGTCTGACGCTCGATACCCTCTACGACCCGCAATTGCCGACCTGGCTGCACGGTGACGAATTGCGTATGCGACAGGTACTCTGCAATCTGCTCGACAATGCCATCAAGTTCTCCTCCGTTGGCCAAATCAACCTGGAAGTCAGCAAACACGATCAGCAATTGCACATCAAGGTGAAGGACACCGGCATCGGCATCGCGCCAGAACGGTTGGAAGCGATTTTCGATCCTTTCACGCAGGCTGACGCCTCGATGACGCGACGCTACGGCGGCACTGGCCTGGGCACCACCATCAGCAAGCAGTTGGTGGAGCTGATGGGAGGGCGTATCTGGGCCACCAGCGGACAAGGTGTCGGTACGACTTTCTATATCACACTGCCGCTGGTGGCCGCGCACGGCAATCCGGAGTATGGCAGCCTGGAGCAGTCGCACCAGACCCGCGAACTGCCGCCGCTGCACATCCTGGTCGCCGACGATGTGCCGCAAAACCTGGAACTGCTGGAACTGATGCTGCACAAGCATGGCCACTCCCTGGAGACCGCCGCCGATGGCGCCGAGGCGGTCCAGATGGCGGCCGCTACTCGCTTCGATCTGATCCTGATGGACTTGCAGATGCCGCAGCTAGACGGACTGGAAGCAACCCGCGCGATCCGCGCCGCCGAGAAAGCTGCCGGGCTGGAACCGGTACCGATCGTGGCGATGACGGCCAGTGTACTGAATACGCACCGCGAAGCCAGTATCGCCGCTGGCATGCAGGGCTTCGCCTCCAAACCGGTCGACTGGAATTCGCTATTACAGGAAATCACGCGCGTGCTGAACCTGCAAACCGATCATGCCGCACCCGCCCCGACAGCCGCCTCCCATCAGCATATCCTCAACCGCAAGGCCAGCCTGGATCGCTGGAGTGGCGACGAGCATATCTACCAGCAAGCGCTGGAACGCTTCGCAGCAGACTATAACAATGCCGCTACCACGTTGACGGCCAAGCTGGCAGCCGGCGATCTGGCATCGGCACATGCCGACTGCCACCGCATACGCGGCATCGCAGCCAATCTGGGACTGGAACAGCTAGCGGCGGTGCTGGCAGCGTTGGAACAATGGTGCGCGATAGCACCGGGGCAAACGGCTCCGGCACTGGAAAGTGCGCCACTACCAGCCCTGCGTGAGGCGCTGCAGGCGGCATTGCCGGCACTGCAACGCACCGCCCCGGTAACCACCAATGATCCAGACACAGCCTCCCCCCTCGATACCAGCGCCGCGCTGACAGCAGGCGCCGCATTGATAGAATCACTGCAACACGGTGCTCTCGACAATGCCGCGCTGACCGCCCTGACGGCCAGTCTGGGCAAGCACGCCGATCTGGCGCAGGTACAGCGCGCCCTGGACGACTTTGATTTTCCGCTAGCGGTCAGCAAACTGCAAACCTTGCTGGACAACCTGACCAGGAGTTGACATGACCCCAGTCCCCTCCCCACTACCCCTGATCCTGGTGGTCGATGATGAAGCCAACAACCTGCAATTGCTACGCCAGATACTACAGAACGACTACCGCCTGCTGTTCGCCAAGGACGGCGCCCGCGCTCTCGAGCTGGCGCACCAGGAAATGCCCGAGCTGGTGCTGCTCGACGTCATGATGCCCGGCATGAGCGGCTACGAAGTGTGCCAGTCGCTGAAAGCCGATCCAGCCACCGCCAACATCCCGGTGATTTTCATCACCGCCCTCAGCGACACCCATGACGAGGTAGTCGGCTTTGAGGCCGGCGCGGTCGACTACATCACCAAACCGGTCAGCGCGTCCATCGTGCGGGCTCGCGTGCACACCCATTTGTCACTGGTGCGCATCGAGGAACTGAAACGTACCCGGCTCGCCATCGTCCAGCGTCTTGGCATCGCGGCGGAGTATAAGGACAACGAAACCGGCCTGCACGTGATCCGCATGAGCCACTACGCCCACATGCTGGGACTGGCCATCGGTATGGATGCGGACCTGGCCAATGATCTGTTGCACGCGGCACCTATGCACGACGTCGGCAAGATCGGCATTCCGGACAGCATCCTGTGCAAGCCTGGTCCACTGGATGCTGAAGAATGGGAGATCATGAAAACGCACACGATCATCGGCGGCAACATCATCGGCCAGCATCCACACGGCATGCTGGCGATGGCATACCAAGTGGCAATGACACATCATGAAAAGTGGGATGGCAGCGGTTATCCGCATGGCCTGTCAGGCACACAGATCCCGCTGGAAGGTCGCATCGCGGCGATCGCCGATGTGTTCGATGCGCTTACCTCAGCCCGTCCGTATAAAGAGGCATGGCCTGTGGAGCAAGCTGTGCAATATCTGGAGCAGCAGCGTGGCTCCCACTTTGATCCGGAACTGGTATCACTTTTCCTGGAAAACCTACCGCAAATACTGGAAATGAAGGCACGTTGGGCCGAACCCGGGTAGACCATACCGGAAGCGGGACATTCACGCATCCCCCATGCGGTAATGCTTCAGATGCGATCCTGGGCAGTTTCCAGATTGCGCAGCACGGCGACCAGGTGGCCGCAAAACTATCCATTCCGAAATCTGCATGCGATCGGCTCGACCACTTCAAGACCTGCTAGCTCGACCCGGCCAACAAGTAGTCACACTTCACACATTGGCTAAAAGTCGAGCCGTTGACCATGACCCAGCGTCGAATGGCATCTAAAGCCTGCATGTTGCTTTTTCGCTAGATATCAGTCGTTTGTAGACAACAAAACAAAAAAGTATGTTGATTTTATATTGCAAAAAATATTGCAATAAATATAATTTTTTTATATTTCTTTACATAAATTTTTCCAAATCAACGATATGCTCGATCTTTTAAAATCTATGACCAGTAAGGAATAATAATATATTCCTTGAATTTATTGAATTTGGTTTAATATTTTTGTGGGAATAACACCTACATCATATTGAGATTGATTGCCAACTAAAAATACCGACAATCACTAATTTCCCGCCCTTCACCACCGCTTCAGAATCGGCTTACTGGCAAGAAAAAATGATTGGTTGTAAATTTATTTCTAATGAGGATTTAAATGAATACCAATGAAATAATGGATGAAATTCGATCTTCAAATCTTGGTTACTTGATGCTGGCTCAGCAAATGATCCGATCTGATAAGGCTACGGCTATATTTCGTCTAGGTATCAACGACGAAATCGCCGAGCTGATTCAAGGGTTGAACAACGCACAGATCCTCAAACTTGCCGGTACCAATATGATGTTGACGCGTTTCCGTTTCGACGATGGCGCTATCCTCAGCATGCTGACCAGTTACAGCAAGGACAAAGGGCTGGCGCAATCTCACGCCGCCATTCTCATGGCTTGCCAACCAGTCGGACAAATTTCCTGATTATGTTTCTCGTTTTCTTCGTGATGTGCCAAGGTTGCAGGAGCACATCCAGGGAGAATGATTCGGCGCTGCCAGTCCAAAGTCGAACGCATAGATCGGTCAACTTGTAGTGAAAAATATCGGGGGAATTCATGGCCAAGAAAAGCGTGATTACAGAGGCGCAAGAAATTCTGTTAGCCATTGAGCTGATCAATCTAGGGGCGCGCCTCCAATTGCTGGAATCAGAAACATCCTTGTCACGCGAACGCCTGCTCAAGCTTTATAAAGAGATCAGAGGCGTTTCACCACCTAAAGGCATGCTGCCTTTTTCGACGGATTGGTTCATCACCTGGCAACCCAATATTCATTCTTCCCTGTTCATCAACATTCATAAATATCTGGTCGAATATGCAAAAATTTCCGGTATAGAAGCTGTCATGAAGGCTTATAAACTCTACCTGGAACAGGTCAACTACGTTGTCGAAAGCGATGATTCAGTCTTGTCACTGACCCGTGCCTGGACCTTGGTACGCTTCTTCGAGAGCAAAATGCTGACGACTATGCCTTGCAGCAAGTGCAATGGTCATTTTGTCGTGCATCGTCTGGACTTGCACCAGGATTATCTCTGCGGCCTGTGCCACATGCCTTCCCGCGCGGGCAAAACCAAGAAGGCCAAGGATGCCATCGTAGCGCCATTGGCTGACGCCTTGCCGATGGTCGCTGCTGTCGCCTGAGTTGAGTTTCTCTCTGCGTTGCCATGAAAAATATGCGACTTTAAGAAAGAGAAAGGCTTGGAGAGTGGTATGGAGTCGAGGCAGCGCAGACCTTTTCTGCAGACACCCGCTATACAGGCTCTGATCATTTTATGCATCGCCCTGATATTGGCGCTGCTTGCCGGGCAAGCGATTACGCTTGTCTTCGGTGTCGGCGTGACTTCCATCCCTTTCGCTTTTCTGCATGGTGCACTGGCCGCAGGCATCGCTTATCTGCATCGCATGGCATCGTGGTGGGAGCCGATTCTTTTTCTCTTTCCCCCGACTGCGGTACTGGTCAATACGCTGCATTTGCCGCCGGCGCTGTTTTTTGTCATTTTCCTGTTTTTGCTGTTGTTGTTCTGGTCGACGTTTCGCAGCCAGGTGCCGTTCTATCCATCCGGACGTCCTGTCTGGGATGCCGTAGCTGCGCTGTTGCCGGTCGAAAGGCCGTTGCAGATCATTGATATCGGCAGCGGCCTTGGCGGCGCGATACTGTATTTGTCGCGCGTGCGCAAGGACTGCCGTTTTGTCGGCATCGAACTAGCACCGTTGCCCTGGCTGATAAGTCATGTTCGGGCAATGCTGAGCGGCAGTCGCGGCAATTTTATTCGTGGCGACTATACACAGCTGGATTTTGCCGATTATGACGTGATTTTCGCCTATCTGTCCCCAACGGCGATGACCGCGTTGTGGCAAAAAGCACGCACCGAAATGTGTACCGGCACGCTGTTGTTGAGTTATGAATTCATCATTGCAGGGGTCGCAGCGGATATTGCTGTGCAACCCCAAAAAAACGGCCCAGTTTTATATGGTTGGCATATGTGAAACAAAAAGAGCCGTGTTACGTTCATCTCGCATGTCGTAATTGAAAATGAAAGCCCTCTTTCAGTCATGTATTCCATCGTTTGTTTGAAAAAATTGTATGTAACCTGATAACTGGTAAAAACACTGAACGTCACTGAGGCAGGAGCACGCACTTGTTAGTCATCATTGGATATGTGATCGTCGCGGCGTCCGTTTTTGGCGGATTCGTCATGGCCGGGGGGCATCTCTCAGCCTTGCTTCAGCCCATCGAGCTGCTGATGATCGGTGGTGCGGCAGTTGGCGCTTTTCTGGTCGGCAATAATGGCAAAGCGATCAAGGCCATACTGAAAACACTACCGTCAGTACTAAAGGGATCGTCCTACAGCAAGGCTCTTTACATGGAGTTGATGTCCTTACTGTTCGAACTTCTCACCAAATCACGTAAAGAAGGCTTGATGTCGATCGAAGGCGATATCGAAGGGCCTGAAACCAGTCCGATTTTCAGCAAATATCCTAGTGTTCTCGCCGACCATCACCTGATCGAATTTCTGACCGACTACCTGCGCATGATGGTGTCGGGGAACACAGATCCGCTCCAGATCGAGAATCTGATGGATAACGAAATCGAAACACATCATCACGAGGGGGAGGTTCCAGTACATGCTATTGCCAAGCTAGGTGACGCCATGCCGGCGTTCGGTATCGTCGCAGCGGTGATGGGCGTGGTGCATACGATGGAGTCGGTGGGTATTCCACCTGCCGAGCTGGGTATGCTGATTGCGCATGCTTTGGTCGGTACCTTCCTCGGCATTCTGTTGGCCTATGGTTTTGTAGGGCCGCTGTCGACCTTGCTGGAGCAAAAACTCGACGAGTCGTCCAAAATCTATCAATGCGTCAAGATGACCTTGCTTGCCAGTCTGAACGGTTACGCACCTGCTTTGTCGATCGAGTTCGGCCGCAAGGTTCTGTTTTCGACTGAACGCCCATCCTTCCTGGAGCTGGAAGCACATGTCAAGCAGGCAAAGAACCACTAATCCGATACCGATAAGTTATCCGCAGGAGTAAGGCATGGCCGACGAAGGGCTGCGTCCCATTATTGTCAAACGCATCAAAAAAGGTGGGGGTGGTCATCACGGCGGCGCCTGGAAAATCGCCTACGCCGACTTCGTCACAGCGATGATGGCGTTCTTCCTGCTGATGTGGTTGCTCAGTTCGACTTCCAAAGGAGAGCTTCACGGTATCGCCGAATTCTTCAAATCCCCCCTCAAGGTAGCAATGACTGGCGGCCAGAACAGCGGTAACTCCAGTGTGGTGTTGCCTGGCGGCGGCGATGATCTGGTGCGTCAGTCTGGTCAGAGGAACAGCGGCGAGAGCACACGCAATATGCGTACTCGTGTTACCCCGCCGACTCCAACAGAACAGGAAAAAAAGGAACGTGTACGTTTTGACCGTCTGAAAAAACGCGTCGAAACCGCCATTAACAATAATCCAACGCTCACGCAATTCAAAAATCAACTGCTGATCGACGTCACCACGGAAGGTTTGCGCATCCAGGTTATCGATGAGAAAAACCGCCCGATGTTTGCGTTGGCCAGTGCGCAATTGCAACCCTATACGCGCGAACTCCTGCATGAAATCGGCAAGACGCTCAACGATGTGCCAAACAGGATCAGCCTGTCCGGTCATACCGATGCAAAGCCGTATTCCAGCGGTGAAAAGGGATACAGCAATTGGGAACTATCGACCGACCGCGCCAACGCATCGCGCCGTGCCCTAATTGCCGGCGGCATGGAAGAGTCAAAAATACTGCGCGTGGTGGGCTTGTCCTCATCGGTGTTGCTTGATACAAAAGATCCGTTCAATCCGAGCAACCGTCGCATCAGCATCATCGTCATGAATAAGAAAACAGAGGAAGCAGTGATGAATAACGGACCGACGATGGATGTCGAGTCGGATGCCAAAGTCAAGAAAGGTCTGAACGTACCAGAAAAAAATCGAGACAAGCCTGCATAAGCGGACACTCGATCACCCTATAGGAAAAGCTGGCGGCTTGACAGAATAGTGGTTAGTGGAAGTGTTCTATCGAAGTCGATGTATTTTCCGGTATTTCCGCATGCACCAGATCGCCGTCAGGTGCCGGAAACAAGGGTACGCCGCAATCGTCGCAAAATTCCATCGCATAGCGTTCTTCATGCAGCTTGATATGCACAATCCCGCATTCGCGCAAAACCTCCAGCATTTCTTCCATCGGCGTTTTGACGCCAGCCAGATTGTGAATCTCGTCGCCGTCTTCCTGCTCGTATAGCGGCCACACAATGCCATAGACGATGCCATCGTCGTCACCCAGGCTAAAACCAATACGGTACTCATCGATCTGACCGCTGATGTTTTCACAGAAACTGCCGATGTTGGCATGCAGCTCCGACGATACCAGGCCCAGCGACTGGGTCAGGTAGTAATCGGCAGCACGAATTGCTGCAGGACGAATACGTTTATCGGCTTCGCGGCAAGCGAAATAGTAGGGCTGCGGTAACAGCAGTTCAACATTGCATCCTGGCAGAAAACGCGTGAATAAAGGTGTCGCCTGGGTCGTCCAGGCTTGCAGCGCAGCGTTTTTTCCATGGGCCACCGGTGTTTGTTCATCCATTTGCCAACGAAATATCGGCGCGCCTGACGGCACTGCCACGGCAGCAATCAGGTAGCGCGTGTCGGCCAAAAAGGGCGCTGTCGGCGCCTGCTCCAGCGCGAGCTGCGGCTGGCTTTGCTCGAGAGCCGCCTGGCCCATGCGCTGGGTCAGTGCGAAGACGTCGGTGTGATGGCGTGGCAGCTGCTCGATGGCATACAGCGTTGGCGCCACCGCCAGATGGACGTTGCTGGCCAGAATATGGGCGTGCAGATGGGCAAACAAGCCATTGCACACGTCAGTTGATAAGTTGCCGGAGGCGATGCTGAAACGGGTCCAGGCCAACACCGGCAAGGCCAGCAACTGCACACTGTAAAGCTGCCCGTCATATTCGGATGCATAGGCTTCGCTATTGGCCTCCACAGCCTCCACCAGCACATCGTAAGCGGATGGATCAGCGCTGAACAGATAGTCCAACGCAGCGTCAATAATGCCCTGGTGATTGTTTTTCAATTGCTTGTTCAACGAGACATCGAGAGAGCGTTTCCAAGCGCTTTCTTCCAGGCGGCTGGTGGCGCTGGCAATCGCCTGTGAAGCATTGACCAATCGCTGACTTTCAGCGGACAACCTGGGGATGGAGCGTTTGGCGGGGCGGCGCATAATGAAAAATAATAACAGGCGAACAGTATAAGACAAAAAAAGGCTATTACCAGAACCTGCCTTTCTCAGCACCGTGCAAGCGACTTTCACCGCGCACGGCTCAAGCCTGATAAAAATTGCCGCACAGAAGCCTGTTTTGCAGCGGGTAACCCCAATATTATGGATTTTACTATGACAACCAGGGTGAAAGACCGCTAGAGAAGCATGTTTGGCCGACAAGAAATACCGGTCGAATTACTTCGAACCGGCACTGTTCGTGTGCTCCACGAAGCGAAAGGGTCAGGCTAGAGTATCAAGCTGCCAGCAACTGGCGCAGCACGAATGGCAGGATGCCGCCGTGCCTGTAGTATTCCACTTCGATCGGTGTATCGATACGCAGCAGCAGTTTGACTTCCCTGGTTTCAGCGTTCTTGCGATGAATCACCAGCGTCGCTTCCTGCTGTGGCTTGATCCCGCTTTCCAGGCCCTTCAGGTCGAATGTTTCTTCACCCGTGATGCCCAGCGACTGCACGCTGTCGTTGCCGATGAATTGCAACGGCAACACGCCCATGCCGACCAGGTTGGAACGGTGGATACGCTCGAAGGAACGTGTGATCACGGCCTTCACGCCCAGCAACTGGGTACCCTTGGCAGCCCAGTCGCGCGAGGATCCGGTACCGTACTCTTCGCCGCCGAACACCATGGTTGGCACGCCATCTTTCACGTACCTCATGGCGGCATCATAGATCGCCATTTGCTCGCCGCTTGGCTGGTGAATCGTCACGCCGCCTTCAATGCCCGGCACCATCAGGTTCTTGATACGCACGTTGGCGAATGTGCCACGCATCATGACTTCGTGGTTACCGCGGCGCGAACCATAGGAATTGAAGTCGGCCTTGAGCACACCGTTTTCCTGCAGCCACTTGCCGGCTGGGCTGGAGTCCTTGATCGAACCAGCCGGGGAGATGTGGTCGGTGGTGATCGAATCACCGAACACGCTCAGTGCGCGCGCGCCGGTGATACTGGTTGCCGCTGCCGTTGGTACTTCGGTAAAATCTTCGAAGAATGGCGGTTCAGCGATGTAGGTCGATGCCGGCCAGTTATAAACTTCGCCCTTGGCGACGCCCTTGATCGCTTCCCACAGCTTGCCTGGCATGCCTTTGACGCCGGCGTAATTTTCTTTGAACGTCTTCGCGTTCATCGCAAACTTCAATAGCTTGTCGATTTCCTGCGAAGTCGGCCAGATGTCGCCCAGGAAGATTTCCTTGCCCCCCCTGCCCTTGCCGACCGGTTGCGTCATCAGGTCGACATTGATGCTACCGGCGATGGCGTAAGCCACGACCAGTGGAGGCGATGCCAGAAAGTTGGCGCGAATGTTCGGGTGAATACGCGCTTCGAAGTTGCGGTTGCCTGACAACACGGCAGAAGCCACGATGTCGTTCTTGAGGATCGCTTCATTCATGGCAGGCGTCAGGTCGCCGGCATTGCCGATGCAAGTGGTGCAGCCGTAAGCCGTCACACCGAAGCCCAGTTTTTCCAGGTAAGGCAGCAAACCGGCCGCTTCCAGGTATGTGGTGACCACACGCGATCCTGGCGCCAGCGAAGTCTTGATGTGCGGCGCGACCTTCAGGCCGGCTTCGACCGCTTTCTTGGCCAGCAGACCGGCAGCCAGCATCACGCCTGGGTTCGAAGTGTTGGTGCAGGAGGTGATCGCAGCGATCAGCACATCACCGTTCTTGACATCGATACCGTCGGCATTGGCGTAGGCCTGGGTCAGATCTTCGATTTTTTTGTTGAAGCCGTTTTCAGCAAGCGGCTTGACGAACAAATCGGCGAAAGTTGACTTGACATTGCCGATTTCGATGCGGTCTTGCGGACGCTTTGGGCCAGCCAGCGACGGTGTCACGGCACCTAGATCCAGCGATATTTCGCTGGTGTAATCGATCTCGCCAGCCTTGGGAATGCCGAACAGGTGCTGCGCTTTGAAATAAGCCTCGAATGCATCGATTTCCGCCTTGGTGCGGCCGGTACCCTTGAAGTAGTCGATGGTTGCTTCATCGACCGGGAAGAAACCCATGGTCGCACCGTACTCAGGCGCCATGTTGGCGATGGTGGCGCGGTCAGTCAGCGACAGCGATCTGGCACCCTCACCAAAGAACTCGACGAACTTGCCCACGACCTTGGTTTTACGCAACAGTTCAGTAATGGTCAACACCAGATCGGTCGCGGTGACGCCTTCGCGCAGCGCGCCAGTCAGATTGACGCCAACCACGTCCGGCGTCAGGAAGTAAACCGGTTGGCCCAGCATGCCGGCTTCCGCCTCGATGCCGCCCACGCCCCAGCCGACCACGCCAATGCCGTTGATCATAGTGGTGTGCGAGTCAGTGCCGACCAGGGTGTCAGGATAATAGACGCCGGCCTTGTGGTGTACGCCGCGCGCCAGGTATTCCAGATTGACCTGGTGGACGATACCGAAGCCCGGCGGCACGACACCGAAAGTGTCGAATGCCTGCATACCCCACTTCATAAACTGGTAGCGCTCATTGTTACGCTGAAATTCCAGCTTCATATTCAGGTCCAGCGCTTTCTTTTCGCGGTAATAGTCAATCTGCACGGAATGATCGACCACCAGATCCACGGGTACCAGCGGCTCAATGTTTTTTGGATTCTTGCCCAGCTTGCTGGCGACGTTGCGCATCGCAGCCAGATCAGCCAGCAGCGGCACGCCGGTGAAGTCTTGCAGCACGACGCGGGCTACGACGAATGGAATTTCGTCGACGCGGGCAGCCGCCTTGGCATCCCAGTTGGCGAGTTGCCTGACATGTTCTTCAGTCACTTTTTGACCATCACAGTTACGCAAAACCGATTCCAAGACGATGCGGATCGATACCGGCAAACGGGAGAGATTGACCCCGAGTTTCTTTTCCAGGGCGGGCAGAGAGTAAAACTTGCCTTTCCTGGAACCGGAAATCTCGAATTCCTTCAGGGTGTTCAATATGTTACGAGACATGGCCTCTTCTCCTTAGATGGCAAGTGGTATGAATGGTTTGTGAATGCCACAAAATAGTGTTTAACCGTGTTGAGTGGTGTTGCGCAGCAAATGCAGAACTGCGCTACTGTCGAATGACGATGATGTCGGATACGTGTTGCCGGCCCTGGTTTTGTGGAATTGCCAGCGCTCCTGTCATGACTGATTCGATGTTCCTGCACTCGTTCGCCAGTTGCCGGCCTTTCTTGGAATCCAGCAGGATGCCCTTGGCTGGAATGCCGATCCAGACCAGGCCGACCTTGCGGTTTTCGAGACGGTTGGCACCGGTAGTAGTGGTAACGCGTGTCAGGCGATGGATACGCTTATTCCAGCGAATCGCAATGTGCCTGTCGTCAGCATCTTTTTTATAAATGGTCAGTTTCTGGCCCATTTCACAGTGGAAGTCGGTTGAACTGGTGCCGCTGATTTCCGGTTCGCGTTCGTCGTCTTCAGCATCCGAAGAAAATGGCATTTTTTTTGCTGGCGCAGCAGTTTTGGCAGGCGCTTTCTTTTCCGCAAACACAGGCGCTATGCTGAAGGAGAAAAAAGCGCTTACCAGTATCAGGGTAAAAAAATCTTTTTTCATCATGCTTCGATCGATATCAATGTTCATGATGACAAACCGGTAACGAGACCGGTTGTCGGGTGTCTGGGAACAAGACCTGGGTAGGATGCATGAGGACGTATTCAACATGCGCGGCGACATTCCACCGCCGCGCGCTGGTCAATCAGCCGACCAGATGCTTGACGCCTTCGCGTTCTTCCAACAATTCCTTGAGCGTAATGTTGATGCGCTCTTGCGAGAACGTATCGATGTCGAGGCCCTGGACGATTTGATATTCACCATTCCCGGTCGTCACCGGAAAGCCGAACATAGTACCTTCCGGGATGCCATAAGAACCGTCCGAAGGCACGCCCATGGTAGTCCATTTGCCGTTGGTGCCGAGGATCCAGTCACGCATGTGGTCGATCGCTGCGTTGGCTGCCGATGCGGCCGAGGACAATCCGCGTGCTTCGATGATGGCGGCGCCGCGCTTGCCGACAGTTGGCAAGAAAATGTCTGTATTCCAGACCTGGTCGTTGATCAAGTCCTTGACCGGCTTGCCGTTGGCGGTGGCGAAGCGGTAGTCGGCATACATGGTTGGCGAGTGGTTGCCCCAGACACACAGCTTTTCGATGACCGACACCGGTTGACCGATCCTGGCTGCCACTTGCGACAACGCGCGGTTATGGTCCAGGCGCAGCATGGCGGTGAAGTTTCTGGCAGGCAGGTTCGGTGCTGATTTCATGGCAATGTAGGCATTCGTGTTGGCTGGGTTGCCAACCACCAGCACCTTGACGTCACGTGAAGCAACGGCGTCCAGCGCCTTGCCTTGCGCGGTGAAGATGCGCGCATTGGCTTCCAGCAGATCCCTGCGCTCCATGCCTGGACCGCGTGGGCGGGAGCCGACCAGCAGGGCGATGTCGATATCCTTGAATGCGGTCATCGGATCACTGTGTGCGGTCATGCTAGCCAGTAATGGGAAGGCGCAGTCATCGAGTTCCATCATGATGCCCTTCAGGGCTTTTTGTGCTTTTTCGTCAGGGATTTCCAGCAGTTGCAAAGTCACTGGCTGATCTTTGCCCAGCAGATCGCCGTTAGCGATGCGGAAAAGAAGAGAGTAACCGATTTGACCTGCGGCGCCGGTAACAGCAACCCGCTTGGTGGCTTTAGCCATGTTGCATCTCCAAAATGGTGATAGAAAAAAAGCGTTTGCGCTACGATCCGGAATCAGTCCGAACTCCCCAGCCAAACTATCCTGAGACTTCCTGCGAGCATCCCTGAATCTGAAAGTGCCGTCAATGACTTCATATTTGATATGCGTTACCCATCGCCGGATAATGCCCGCGAGTGTAGATTCGCCCGGATGCTCTGTCAATCAATATTCTATATCTTATATAAGACATCTTATTTGATACTTTTTGATGGACGAAAACAGGTTTTTTGTGGTCAAATTCGCGATTATGAGTGCCAGTCTGCCCAATCCGAACGACATCGACGCGCCAGGCGTGGATGCCGGCGTTGCTGAAGCCGCTCCCACTTTCAGTCCGCTCTATCAGCAAATCAAAGCTTTGGTCATGCAACGTCTGCAATCGGGCGAATGGAAGCCGGGCGAGTTGATTCCTAGCGAAGTCGAGCTCGGTAACCGTTTCAAGGTGAGTCAGGGAACCGTGCGCAAAGCGATCGATGAACTGGCTGCCGAGAATCTGGTGATGCGCCGGCAGGGTAAAGGGACATTCGTGGCGACCCATCATGAAGCACATGTACAGTTTCGCTTTTTGCGCCTGGCGCTGAATGTAGAAGAAGCGCAGCATGTGGAAAACAGAGTCATTGAAGTCAAACGTATGCGCGCGCCTGCCGAGTTGGCGCGCCAGCTCGACATGAAACCGGGCGACTCCGTCATTTTCATCAAGCGGGTAAAATCCTTTAACGACGTTCCGGCCATACTGGAAGATATCTGGTTGCCCGGCCTGATTTTCAAAGGGCTGACCGCAGAACGCTTGATGGAATATAAAGGACCGCTGTACGGCCTGTTTGAAGCCGAGTTCGGAACGCGCATGATTCGCGCCGTAGAGCAGATTCGTGCCGTAGGGGCGGACCCGGAATCTGCGGAATTTCTGGAGGTGCCGCTCCAAACGCCCTTGTTGAGGGTGGATCGCATCTCTTATACATATGGCGATAAACCGGTAGAAATACGGCACGGCCTGTATTTGACATCAAACCACCACTATCGGAGTGAACTGAGCTAAGCGCCGGAAAAGACTTCGTAAGATTGGTAAAAATTCGATATTGTTCCAAAAATCTGAGGAGGCCCCTGTCATGTCTGATGCCGTTAAACCACCACGGCCACAATTTCGTAACATACATATCACCCAAATTGTAGGTTACCGCCTGCCACTGGCAGGCGTCGTTTCTATTTTGCACCGTATTAGCGGTCTGTTGATGTTCCTACTGCTACCGTGCGCCCTGTATCTGCTGGATCGCAGTCTGTTCTCCGAAATTTCTTTCGAATACTTCAAAAGCTTCACATCGCACTGGTTTGTGAAGCTTGTCATTCTGGCGCTGTCCTGGAGCTATCTGCATCATTTCTGCGCTGGTATTCGCCATCTCATCATGGACCAACATATTGGTCTCGACAAAGATAGCGCGCGCGAGTCCGCTGCCAGCGTTCTGATCATCAGTCTGGCGCTCACAGCCCTGCTCGCATTGAAACTGTTCGGAGTATTCTAGAAATGGCAAATCATCATATCGGACCCAAACGCCTCGTCGTGGGTGCGCACTACGGCATGCGCGACTGGCTGGCGCAACGCGCTACCGCCATCATCATGGCGCTGTACACCGTCATCCTGACGCTCTGTTTTCTGACTTCCAGCAATTTTTCCTATGAAGGCTGGGTAGGAATGTTTTCGCATCAGTGGTTCAAGATGGCGACCTTCGCCACCTTCATGGCCTTGTTCTACCACGCCTGGGTCGGCGTGCGTGATATCTGGATGGATTATGTCAAACCAGTCGCTCTGCGTCTGGCCCTGCAAGTTGCCACGATGGTGTGGCTGATCGCTTGCGCCGGATGGGCGGCGCAGATTTTGTGGAGAGTGTAATCGTGGCTGCTATCCGATCCACAATTCCTGTACGCCGCTTCGATGCGGTCATCGTTGGCGCCGGCGGCGCCGGCATGCGCGCTTCGCTGCAACTGGCTGAAGCAGGTCTGAACGTCGCAGTTTTGTCCAAGGTTTTCCCGACCCGCTCGCACACGGTCGCTGCTCAAGGCGGCATCGGCGCCTCGCTGGGCAACATGTCGGAAGACAACTGGTACTGGCATATGTTCGATACCGTCAAGGGTTCGGACTACCTGGGCGACCAAGATGCCATCGAATTCATGTGCCGCGAAGCACCGAAGGCAGTCTACGAACTGGAACACTTCGGCATGCCTTTCGATCGTAATTCTGACGGTACGATTTATCAGCGTCCGTTCGGTGGCCATACCGCCAACTTCGGTGAAAAACCGGTACAACGCGCTTGCGCCGCTGCTGACCGTACCGGTCATGCACTGCTGCACACACTGTATCAACGCAATGTACGCGCCAGAACCCACTTTTTTGTCGAGTGGATGGCAATCGACCTCATCCACGACCAAGAAGGCAACATCCTCGGTGTCGTCGCCCTGGAAATGGAAACCGGCGAAATCATGACACTCCAGGCCAAGACGACCCTGCTCGCCACCGGCGGCGCAGGCCGTATCTGGGCTGCATCGACCAACGCCTTCATCAATACCGGCGATGGCATGGGTATGGCGGCGCGTGCCGGCCTGCCCTTGCAAGATATGGAATTCTGGCAATTCCACCCGACCGGCGTCGCCGGCGCGGGTGTGCTGATCACCGAAGGCGTGCGTGGTGAAGGCGGCATCCTGATCAACAGCAACGGCGAACGTTTCATGGAGCGCTATGCGCCGACGCTGAAGGATCTGGCGCCGCGCGACTTCGTATCGCGCTCGATGGACCAAGAAATCAAGGAAGGCCGCGGCGTCGGTCAGCACAAGGATCATGTGCTGCTGGATCTGCGCCACATTGGCGCGGAAACCATACAAAAGCGTCTGCCGTCGATTCTGGAAATTGCGCATAAATTCGCCAACGTCGATGCAACCAGAGAGCCTATCCCTGTCGTGCCGACTATCCACTACCAAATGGGCGGTATTCCAACCAACATCCATGGCCAGGTTATCGCACCGAAGCACGGTTCGTACAGGGAAGTGGTGCAAGGCATGTACGCCATCGGTGAATGCGCTTGCGTGTCGGTCCACGGCGCCAACCGCCTGGGCACCAACTCGCTGCTCGATCTGGTGGTATTCGGCCGCGCTGCCGGCAATCATATCGTCGATAGCCACTTGCGGGACCGCAGCCACCGGGATCTGCCTGCCGATGCGGCAGACCGCGCGCTGGAACGTCTGATGCATCTAGAAAACAGCACCGGTTCCGAGCGCGTGCAGGATGTCGCCAACGCGATTCGCACCACCATGCAACACTATTGCGGCGTGTTCCGTACCGACGAACTGCTGCAGGAAGGCTACCGGAAGATCATGGAACTGGACGAACGCCGCAAACACGTATCGTTCAAGGACAAGTCCAAGGTCTTCAACACCGCCCGCGTTGAAGCGCTGGAACTGGACAACCTAATTGAAACAGCCAAAGCGACCATCACTTCCGCCGCCGCCCGCAAGGAGTCACGTGGCGCGCATGCTCACCGCGACTATGAAAAACGCGACGACGAAAACTGGTTGACGCACACGCTGTGGTTTTCCGAGGGGAATCGTCTCGACTACAAGCCAGTCAACATGCAACCGTTGACCGTCGAAACGTTTATACCCAAAGCACGTACTTTCTAAAAGGTCAGAACATGACACGTACCCTGAAATTCAAAATCTACCGCTACGATCCGGACAAAGATGAAAAGCCATACATGCAGGATCTGGACGTCGAGCTAAAGCCGACCGACAAGATGCTGCTGGACGCCCTGCTGCGCATCAAGTCCGACGTCGATGATTCACTGGCGCTGCGCCGCTCCTGCCGCGAAGGCGTGTGCGGCTCCGATGCGATGAACATCAACGGCAAGAACGGCCTGGCCTGTACTACCAATCTGAACGAGCTGACAGAACCCATCGTTCTGAAGCCCTTGCCAGGCTTGCCGGTGATTCGCGATCTCATCGTCGATATGACCAACTTTTTCAAACAGTACGATTCGATCAAGCCTTATCTGATCAACGACAGTATTCCACCGGAGAAAGAGCGTCTACAGTCGCCCGAACAGCGTGAAGAACTCGATGGCGTATACGAGTGCATCCTGTGCGCCTGCTGCTCGACCTCGTGCCCGTCATTCTGGTGGAATCCGGACAAGTTCGTCGGTCCTGCCGGCCTGTTGCAGGCTTACCGCTTCATCGCCGACAGTCGCGACGAAGCCACCGGCAAACGCCTGGACGATCTGGAAGATCCGTATCGCCTGTTCCGTTGCCGCTCCATCATGAACTGCGTCGATGTCTGCCCCAAGGGGCTGAACCCCAACAAGGCCATCAGCAAGATCAAAGAATTGATGGTACGCCGCGCAATATAAGAAGCGTGTTGCAAGACTTACCTGAAAGAGGTGAATTCAAGCCATGTCCCGATACCATCAAGATGATTCTGCCAGACGAGCACGCTTGCGCTGGCGCGCCCGTCGCGGCTTGCTGGAAAACGATCTGATCCTGACGCGCTATCTCGACGCGCACGAAGCCACCATGACCGACGACGAAGTCGATGCGTTTTCCCGTCTGATGGATTTGACAGACAACGATCTGATGGATCTGCTCCTCATGCGCAAAGAGCCCGACGCAGCTACGGACTTGCCTCAAGTGCGCTCTTTGCTGAAGAAATTGCGCGCTGCCTGAAGATTCAACAGAGTCCGGGCAATATCGATTCAATTTTTGATTAATGATTCATCATCACAGTTAAAGGAGGAATGATGCCCACCTCAGATAGCAACGCAACCCTATCGTTTTCCGACAGCACGCCATCTCTTGATTTTCCGGTTTATAAGGGTACGATCGGTCCGGATGTCATCGACATTCGCAAGTTGTACGGTGAGACCGGTAAGTTCACCTATGATCCGGGCTTCATGTCGACAGCATCATGCAATTCTTCGATCACCTATATCGATGGCGACAAGGGCGAGCTGCTGTATCGCGGTTATCCGATCGAGCAACTGGCAGTCAACTGCGACTTCCCGGAAACTTGCTACCTGCTGCTGCACGGTGAACTGCCGACAGCGGCGGAAAAAGAAAAATTCGTCAGCACCGTGACGCAACACACCATGGTGCATGAACAAATGAATTTCTTTTTTCGTGGTTTTCGTCGCGACGCGCACCCGATGGCCGTTCTAACCGGTTCAGTCGGCGCCTTGTCGGCGTTCTACCATGATTCGCTGGATATCAGTAATCCGCATCATCGCGACGTGTCGGCTATCCGCATGATCGCCAAGCTGCCGCCGCTAGTCTCCATGGCCTACAAATACACCATCGGCCAACCGTTCGTCTACCCGCGCAATGACTTGTCATACAGCGCCAATTTCATGCGCATGATGTTCGCCAATCCATGTGAAGAATATCAGATCAACGCAGTACTGGTGCGCGCGCTGGACCGTATCCTGATCCTGCACGCCGACCATGAACAGAATGCTTCGACATCGACTGTGCGTCTGGCCGGTTCGTCGGGCGCGAATCCGTTCGCCTGTATCGCCGCCGGTATCGCTTGTCTGTGGGGTCCTGCACATGGCGGCGCCAACGAAGCGGCATTGAACATGCTGGAGCAAATCGGCTCGGTCGACAAGATTCCTGAGTTCATCAGGCAAGTCAAGGACAAGAATTCCAATGTCAAGCTGATGGGCTTCGGGCATCGTGTCTACAAAAACTACGATCCGCGCGCCAAGCTGATGCGTGAAACCTGCTATGAAGTACTCAATGAGCTGGGACTGCATAACGATCCATTGTTCAAGCTGGCCATGACGCTGGAAAAAATCGCGCTGGAAGACGACTATTTCGTATCCCGCAAGCTGTATCCGAACGTCGACTTCTATTCCGGTATCGTGCAGCGCGCGCTGGGTATTCCGACCTCGATGTTTACCTGCATCTTCGCGATGGCGCGTACTGTGGGCTGGATCGCGCAATGGAACGAAATGATCTCCGATCCGGAACAGAAGATCGGTCGTCCGCGCCAACTGTACGTCGGTCCTCCAAAACGCGATGTGCTACCTATCGACAAACGTTGATCGATTCATCCGCCAATCTCGCGAAACGTGAAGAAAAGTGAGCAACATATGACACCGCTCTACGAGCAATATCATCTCAACTCCTACCTTTTTGGTGGCAATGCGCCGTACCTGGAAGAACTATACGAGGCCTACCTCAATAATCCCGGATCGGTAGCAGACAATTGGCGTACTTACTTCGACGCGGTGCAACATGTGCCTGCCGTCGATGGCTCCAATCGGCCTGACGTCGCCCATGCCCCGGTGATCGCCTCGTTTGCCGAGCGCGCCAGGCAAGGCCCAATCCGCACTGTCGTTGCTTCCGCCGATACAGAAATGGGTCGTAAGCGCGTTGCCGCCACCCAGCTGATCGCCGGTTATCGCGATCTAGGCTCCCGCTTCGCCAACCTGGACCCGCTGCAACGCCGGGAACGTCCAAGCATTCCAGAGCTGGAGCCAGGCTTCTACGGCTTCAGCGACGCCGATATGGACATCGTGTTCAATATCAGCAATACCTATTTTGGCGGCGAAACCGCCTCCCTACGCGACTTGCTGAACGCGCTGCGTGAAACCTACTGCCGTTCGATCGGCGCCGAATTTACCTATATCAGCGACCCGGCTGCAGTGCGCTGGTTCGAAGAGCGTCTGGAGCCGACACGCGCACTGCCGCAATTCTCCGCGGAAAAGAAAAAACATATCCTCGACCGCCTAACTGTGGCCGAAGGTCTAGAGCGTTACCTCAGCACCAGATACGTCGGCCAGAAACGTTTTTCGCTGGAAGGCGGCGAAAGCTTCATCGCCTCCCTGGATGAAACCATACAGCACGCCGGCGAAAAGGGTATTCAGGAAATCGTCATCGGCATGGCCCACCGCGGCCGTCTGAATGTGCTGGTCAACATCCTTGGCAAGACCCCGCAGGAACTGTTCTCTGAATTCGAAGGCCACCATGCAGACGATCTGCCGGCCGGCGATGTCAAGTACCACCAGGGCTTTTCGTCCGACACCAGCACCCCAGGCGGCCCGGTCCACCTGTCGCTGGCGTTCAACCCATCCCATCTGGAGATCGTCAACCCTGTGGTGGAAGGTTCAGTCAAGGCCCGTATGGAACGTCGCGGCGACAAGGACAGCGCGCAGGTGTTGCCTATCCTGGTTCATGGCGATGCCGCTTTCGCCGGCCAGGGCGTCGTGATGGAAACCCTGAATCTGGCGCAGACACGCGGTTATGGCACCGGCGGCACTGTGCATATCGTAATCAACAACCAGATCGGTTTCACCACTTCCGACCCACGCGACTCCCGTTCAACGCTGTACTGCTCGGATGTAGTCAAGATGATCGAAGCACCCGTCCTGCATGTCAACGGCGACGATCCGGAAGCGGTCGTGTTCGCAACCCAGATCGCGGTCGACTACCGCATGCAGTTCAAAAGAGACATCGTCGTCGACATCATCTGCTTCCGCAAGCTGGGTCACAACGAACAGGATACGCCGGCGCTGACACAGCCATTGATGTACAAAAAGATCGCGCAGCATCCGGGTACCCGCAAACTGTACGCAGACAAGCTGGTCGCGCAAGGCACTATCCCTGCCGATGGCGGCGACGAGATGGTCAAGGCTTACCGTGCTGCGATGGACGCTGGTAAACACACCATCGATCCCGTCATCACCGACTTTAAGAGCAAGTACGCCGTCGACTGGCTACCGTTCCTGAACCGCAAGTGGACCGACGCTGCCGACACTGCTGTGCCGATGGCTGAACTGAAACGTCTGGCAGCGCGTATCACCACGATTCCTGAAGGCTTCAAGGTACATCCGCTGGTCGAGAAGGTCATCCATGACCGCGCTGCGATGGGCCGTGGCGAGCTGAATCTGGACTGGGGCATGGGCGAACATCTGGCTTACGCTTCACTGGTCGCGTCCGGTTACGCCGTTCGCCTGACCGGTCAGGATGCGGGTCGCGGCACTTTTGCTCACCGTCACGCTGTATTGCACGATCAGAATCGCGAAAACTGGGATGCCGGCACTTACATCCCGCTGCAAAATGTCGCAGAGAATCAGGCGTCCTACACTGTCATCGATTCCGTACTGTCAGAGGAAGCCGTACTCGGTTTCGAATACGGTTATTCGACTGCCGCGCCAAACACCCTGACCATCTGGGAAGCGCAGTTTGGCGACTTCGCCAACGGCGCGCAGGTCGTGATGGACCAATTCATCAGCTCCGGCGAAGTGAAGTGGGGCCGTGCTTCTGGTCTGGTACAGATGTTGCCGCACGGTTATGAAGGTCAGGGTCCAGAACACTCGTCGGCACGTCTGGAACGTTATCTGCAACTGTGCGCGGACAACAATATGCAGGTCGTGCAACCGACCACTGCCGCACAGATCTTCCACCTGCTGCGCCGCCAGGTGATCCGTCTGTTCCGTAAGCCGCTGATCATCATGACGCCGAAGTCGCTGCTGCGCAACAAGGACGCCGGTTCGCCGCTGTCCGATCTGGCTAGGGGTTCGTTCCAGACCGTCATTCCTGAGCAGGATGACAAGATCGACGCCAAAAAAGTCAAGCGCATCATCGCCTGCTCCGGCAAGGTCTACTACGATCTGCTCAATGCCCGCAAGGAACGCGCTCAGTCCGATACGGCCATCATCCGTGTGGAACAGCTGTATCCGTTCCCGCACAAGGCATTTGCCGCTGCGCTCAAGCAATTCCCGAATTTCCAAGAATTGGTCTGGACGCAGGACGAACCGCAAAACCAGGGGGCATGGCTGCAAATCCAGTGCAATATTTTTGAAAATCTGACTGAAGGTAAAAAACTTGCTTATGCAGGACGACCAGCCAGCGCATCGCCAGCGGTCGGCTACTATGACAAGCACTATGCGCAACAAAAAGCGCTGATCGACAGCGCGCTTTCCAGGCTCAAAGGTTTTGTCCTGACCAAATAAGCTGACCTGTTCGGCGCACGTGCAAAGACGATGCGCGCCGATGTTAATAAAACAAAACTGAATCGGAGAAGTGACATGGCACACATCGAAGTAAAAGTCCCGCAATTGTCAGAATCCGTTGCAGAAGCAACGCTGCTGCAATGGTATAAAAAAGTGGGCGAAGCCGTCGCACGCGACGAAAACCTGATCGATATCGAAACAGACAAGGTCGTGCTGGAGTTGCCGGCCCCTGACGCCGGCGTGATCATTCAAATCATCAAGGCCGATGGTTCGACCGTGACCGCGGGCGAAGTCATCGCCATCCTGGACACCGATGCGATCGCACAGGTGAGTCCACTGGAAATCAAGGCTGCTCCCGCGCCGCAGAACACCAATCAACCGGCAGCAGCCGCTGCGCCTGGACCGGTCGACAAGTCCGGCATTGCCATGCCCGCCGCCGCCAAGATCCTGGCTGACAACGATATGTCGATAGCACAAGTGGCCGGTACCGGCAAGGATGGCCGCGTGACCAAGGGCGACGTGCTGGCCTCCCTGAATACACCAAAACCTGCCGCCGCCGCTGCCGGATCGGCGCTGCAACAGCTTGCCGCTCCTGGTAAGCCGGGACTGGAAAACCGTCCGGAAGAACGCGTGCCGATGAGCCGTCTGCGCGCACGCGTGGCAGAGCGTCTGCTACAGTCACAAGCGACCAACGCCATCCTGACTACCTTCAACGAAATCAATATGCAGCCTGTGCTGGACCTGCGCGCCAGATACAAGGACAAGTTCGAGAAAGAACACGGCGTCAAGCTGGGCTTCATGTCCTTCTTCGTCAAGGCCGTGGTTCACGCACTGAAGAAATACCCGATCATCAATGCGTCGGTTGACGGTAATGACATCATCTACCACGGCTACTTCGACATCGGCGTCGCCGTCGGTTCACCGCGTGGTCTGGTGGTGCCGGTTCTACGCGATGCTGATCAAATGTCAATCGCCGGGATCGAAAAAAAGATCGGCGAATTCGGTCAAAAAGCCAGGGACGGCAAGCTATCCATCGAAGAACTGACCGGCGGTACCTTCACCGTGTCCAACGGCGGCACCTTCGGCTCGATGTTGTCGACACCGATCATCAACCCGCCGCAATCCGCAATTCTAGGCATCCACGCTACCAAGGACCGCGCCGTGGTGGAAAACGGCCAGATCGTGATCCGTCCGATGAATTACTTCGCACTGTCCTACGATCACCGCATCATCGATGGCCGCGAAGCCGTTCTGAGCCTGGTCGCCATCAAGGAAGCACTGGAAGACCCAGCCCGCCTGCTGCTGGATCTGTAATCGAAACACTGGGATAAAACCATGAGCAAGAATTTTGACGTGCTTGTCATCGGCGGCGGTCCAGGAGGCTACATTGCCGCCATCCGCGCAGCGCAACTGGGTTTGCACACCGCCTGTATCGATGAATGGAAAAACGAAAAAGGCGATCCGGCGCCTGGCGGCACCTGTACCAACGTCGGCTGCATTCCTTCCAAAGCGCTGCTGCAATCGTCAGAGCACTATGAACACGCCGGCCATGCCTTCGCCGATCACGGTATCCGAGTCAAAGGCTTAGGCTTGAATCTGGAAAAGATGCTAGGTCGCAAGAACGCCATCGTCAAACAAAACAACGACGGCATTCTGTACCTGTTCAAGAAAAACAAAGTCACTTTTTTCCACGGCCGCGGCAGTTTCGTCAAAGGCGACGCCAACGGCTATGAAATCAAGCTTGCCGGCGCAGCGGAAGAGTCGATCACAGCTAGGCAAGTCATCGTCGCTACCGGCTCCAGCGCACGCGCATTACCTGACGTTCCGTTCGATGAACAACTGATCCTGTCGAACACCGGCGCACTGGCCATCACCGAAGTGCCGAGAAAGCTGGGCGTGATCGGCGCCGGGGTCATCGGCCTGGAAATGGGTTCGGTCTGGCGTCGTCTGGGCGCGGAAGTCACCATTCTGGAAGCCTTGCCAACCTTCCTCGGCGCAGTCGATGAACAAATCGCCAGGGAAGCGCAAAAACTGCTGACCAGACAAGGCCTGACAGTGAACCTGGGCGTCAAGATCGGCAACATCGAGGCCGGCAGGAAAGAAGTGAAGGTCGCCTACACCGACGACCAGGGCAATGCACAAAAGGCCGTATTCGACAAATTGATTGTGTCAATTGGCCGCATGCCAAACACCACCGGTCTGAACGCTGAAGGCATAGGCCTGAAGCTCGATGAACGCGGCTTCATCGCCGTCGATGGCGATTGTAGGACCAACCTGCCGAATGTGTGGGCCATCGGCGATGTCGTGCGCGGTCCGATGCTGGCGCACAAGGCGGAAGAAGAAGGCGTTGCCGTTGCCGAACGTATCGCCGGTCAGCACGGCCACGTCAATTTCAACACGATTCCCTGGGTCATCTACACTTCGCCGGAAATCGCATGGGTCGGCAAAACCGAGCAGCAATTGAAAGCCGAAGGCGCTGCCTACAAGGCCGGCGTGTTTCCCTTCCTGGCCAACGGTCGCGCACGCGCGCTGGGGGACACCTCGGGTATGGTCAAGTTGCTGGCCGATGCCCGCACCGATGAAATCCTTGGCGTTCACATCATCGGTCCGATGGCGTCGGAACTGATTGCCGAAGCCGTCGTGGCAATGGAGTTCCGTGCTTCCGCCGAAGACATCGCACGGATCTGTCACGCGCATCCCTCCTTGTCGGAAGCGACAAAAGAAGCCGCACTGGCTGTCGACATGCGTGCCTTGAACTTTTGATGCAACAGGTCTGCTTTTAGCCGATCATCATGGATGTCCGCGAATTCTACGATCACGCGCTCAGGGAGCGCGGCTTTCAAGCCGATGAGGCGCAGCAGCGCGCAATCGATCGTCTGCAACACGCCTACGAAGAGTGGCTGGCGTTCAAGTCGCAGCGGTCAAACGCCTTCAAGCGCTTGATCAAGCGTCCCGATGTGCCGCGCGGCGTGTATATGTGGGGTGGCGTGGGACGCGGCAAGTCCTTTCTGATGGACAGTTTTTATTCGGTGCTTCCCCTGACGCGCAAGACACGCCTGCATTTCCACGAATTCATGCGCGGCGTGCATCGCCAGCTCAATGTACTCAAGGGTATCGCCAATCCGCTGGATGAAGTGGCGCGCCGCGTCGCCGGGAAATACCGTCTGATCTGTTTCGACGAATTCCATGTCTCGGACATCGCCGATGCGATGATCTTGTATAACCTGCTCAAAGGCTTGTTCGATAATGGCGTGTCCTTTGTGATGACCTCGAATTACAGGCCGGATACTTTGTATCCCGATGGACTGCATCGCGAGCGCATGCTGCCGACGATACAATTGCTCAACGACAGACTCGATGTGATGCATATCGATGCCGGCACCGACTATCGCAGGCGCGCGCTGGAGCAGGTCGAGACTTACCTCACGCCGCTCGATGCCAAAACCGACCAGGCATTGCGCGATGCCTTTGCTGCTGTAGCCGAAACTGCGGATGAAGATCCTCGCCTGCATATCGAAGCGCGCGAAATCCGTGCCCAGCGCCGTGCCGGTACGACGATCTGGTTCGATTTTTCGAACTTGTGCGGCGGTCCGCGCTCACAGAATGATTATCTGGAAATCGCCAGCCGCTTCCAGACGGTGATCCTGTCCGGGATTCCGCGCATGTCAGCGGCGATGTCTTCCGAAGCGCGCCGCTTCACCTGGCTCATCGACATATTTTACGATCACAAGATCAAGCTGATCATGTCAGCCGAAGTCGCGCCGGAAGAACTTTACACGGAGGGTCAACTGGCGCATGAATTCCATCGCACGGTTTCACGTATCATCGAAATGCAATCGCGCAAGTACATGGACGCCGGGCGTCGCCTGGTCGTCACCCAACTTACCTGAATGAAATAAGGCTTACATGCAATCGTTTTCTGGAAAAACGTCCCACCTGCTAGCCATCTGCATCGTCTTGCCGGGGCTGTTGCCATTAACGGCGGCGGCGCAAGCCTATGGCACACCGGACAAGCCGTCCTTCGATCAGCGCTATTCATCCGGTGCGGCCATGTCGGTCGAGGATGCCGACGCTATTCTGGCGGAAGCCGGCAAAGAGCGTGAGGTGATCAACGATCAACACATAGACGATCAGCGTGCCTGTTATCACAGGTTTTTTGCGTCCTCCTGCCTGGAAGACGCCAGGGAGCGCAATCGTATTGCGCTCAAGCAAGTACGCGAGGTGGAAGTTGCCGCGCGTGCCCGCAGGCGTCAAATCATGGCGGACGACCACGACAAGGCGCTGGCTGGGCAGCAAAAAGCAGCGAGCGAAACCAGGCAGCAGCGCCTTAGCGACAGGAGGCATCAGTCCGAAGGACAGGCCGGTTCGCGTGTGAAGGCGCATCAAGCACAGTTGCGCAGGAAGCAGGCTGATGAAGCTGCCCGAGCGCCCCAACACGCAGCCAATGAACAAGCTTATCAGAAAAAAATCCAGCAGGCGGAAGCGCGCCGCAAAAAAATTGAGGTCCGGAAGCAGAAAAAATGTATAAGCACGCTGCCCCAGCTCCTACGGCCGCAGCACAAAACAAATGAATCCAGCCTGAAATCGTGAGGACGTTGCAGCAGGCGACGACAAGGATTGTTGACCTGCTGCAGCTGGATTACACTGTCCGCAGTTTGCAACGGGACCATCAAAATGCAGTTGACGCCTGATATCCCGGCTTGATCCCCTGTTCCTGATCTTCGCCGGACAGCTTTCCGGCAGGGTTTTCCATTCTTTTTCCGCTTCTCCTCTCTTTACAGGCTGACCAGTGAGTTCCATCGAAGATACCGCAGCATCCGTTCCATATGGTATCCATGATGCCGAGCTTGAGCAGCTTTTCGGAGTAGGCGGCCCCTTAGGCGAACAAGTCGGCAGTTATCGTCCGCGTCACTCCCAGACTGAAATGGCAAAAGCCATTGCTGACGCTATCGCCGGACAGCGCACCCTGATCGCCGAAGCCGGCACCGGCACCGGCAAAACTTTCGCCTATCTGGTACCAGCCTTGCTGTGGGGCGGCAAAGTGATCATCTCCACCGGCACCAAGAACCTGCAGGATCAGCTCTATCTGCGCGATATCCCGATGGTGCGCAAGGCATTGAACGCACCGGTGCTGGTCGCCTTGCTCAAGGGGCGTTCCAACTACGTCTGCCATTTTCATCTCCAGCGCATGCTCCAGAACGGCAGCATGACTTCGCGTGATGATATCGGTCATTTGCGGAAAATCTCACGCTTCATGAAGACTACCTCATCCGGCGACAAGGCGGAATTGTCCATGGTTCCGGAGACTGCGCCGATCTGGAATCTGGTGACATCGACGCGCGATACCTGCTTCGGCGCCGAGTGCCAGTACTATCAGGATTGTTTCGTCATGAAGGCGCGCAAGGAAGCGCAACAGGCCGATGTGGTGGTAGTGAATCACCATCTGTTCTTCGCCGATGTCGCGCTGAAAGACACTGGCGTGGCCGAGTTGCTGCCGACTGCCAATACCGTGATTTTCGACGAAGCGCATCAATTACCTGAAACCGCGACCATGTTCTTCGGTGACACCGTATCGACCTCGCAAATACTGGAGTTGTGTCGCGATGTGCTGGCCGAGGGTTTGTCACATGCACGTGATGGCGCCGACTGGGCCAGGGTGGTAGCGCCGGTCGATCGTGCCGCACGCGATCTGCGACTGGCGGTTCCGGAGGACATCGTGCGTCTGGCGCTCCAGCAGATCGCGCCGTCGAGCATGTTTTTTCCAGCGCTGGCAAGCTTGCGCGACAGCATGGACGACATGACTGCCGTGCTGGAGAAGCAGGCCGAGCGCACTGAGACCATCGAACAATGCCGCGCCCGCGCCATCGCCTTGTCGCAGCAGCTCCACAACTGGAACAGCGCGCAGGACAAGCCTAGCGGCGAAGATGATCAGACTGATGTGCTGTGGATCGAAGCCTTCACCTCGTCGTTGCGGCTGCATCGCACGCCGTTGTCGATCGCGCCGATTTTCAGCAAGCAGCGCGAAGGCGTGTCGCGCGCCTGGATTTTCACCTCGGCGACGCTGGCGGTGAAGAACGATTTTCATCACTATGCGTCCCAAATGGGCTTGTCGGACGAGCCGGCGCAATCCTGGCCGAGTCCGTTCAACTATGAGCAGCAGGGCTTGCTGTACGTGCCAAACAATCTGCCACCGCCGAATTCGTTCGACTATACCGATGCCGTGATCGATGCGGCGCTGCCGGCCATCATTGCCGCCGGCGGCCGCACCTTCCTGCTATGCACGACGATGCGCGCGGTCAATCGCGCAGCCGAGCGTCTGCGTGAAGAATTCGCGCAGCGTGACTTGCCTTTTCCGCTGATGGTGCAGGGCGAAGCCGGGCGTACTGAATTGCTCGACCGCTTCCGCGCGACCGGTAATGGCGTGCTGATCGGCAGCCAGAGTTTCTGGGAGGGCGTCGATGTGCGCGGTGATGCGCTGTCACTGGTGATCATCGACAAACTACCTTTTTCACCGCCGGACGATCCGGTACTGGCGGCGCGGATCGCCGAACTGGAAAAGAAGGGATTGAGCGGTTTCGTGCATCATCAACTACCCTCAGCGATCATCAACCTGAAGCAAGGCGCTGGCCGTCTAATTCGCGATGAGAACGATCGGGGCGTATTGATGATCTGCGACCCGCGCCTGATCTCCAGGGGATATGGCCGGCGTATCTGGCAAAGCCTACCGCCGTTCAAACGTACCCGAGAAATCGGCGCGGTGGAAAATTTCTTCGCCCCGCGCGTTGAGTGTGCGGTGACCCCCGGCGCATCCTGAATACAGGAGAAACACAGCATCCTGCCCTATTTCTCTACGAATGCGGCGCAGGGCTTCGGGTAGAATGGCGGGATGAATATTCTCATCAGTAATGACGATGGCTATCTTGCTCCAGGCATCATTGCGCTGGCTGACGCCTTATCCGCCATTGCCGACATTACGGTAGTCGCGCCGGACAGCAACCGATCGTGCAGTTCTAATTCACTGACGCTGGATCGTCCGCTATGGGTGGAACGCGCCGCTAACGGTTTCTATTACATCAACGGCACACCGTCCGATTGCGTGCATGTCGCCTTGACAGGATTGCTGCCGGTGCGCCCTGATTTGATCGTCTCCGGCATCAACCAGGGCCAGAACATGGGCGACGATACGCTGTATTCCGGCACCGTGGCGGCAGCGACCGAAGGTTTTCTGCTCGGCATTCCAGCGATTGCCTTCTCACAATTGCATAAGGATTGGGAGCACCTCGACAGCGCCGCGCGCATGGCGCGTGAGATCGTCGAGCGCCAGTTTACGACGCTTTCCAAACCGTATCTGCTCAATGTCAACATCCCCAACCTGCCGTATGCTGCGTTGAAGTCCTGCGTGGCAACACGGCTGGGCAAACGCCATGCCGCGGAGCCGGTCCACAAGATGCGTGATCCGCATGGCAAGGACATGTACTGGATCGGTCCGCCCGGTGCAGTCAAGGATGCCGGCGAAGGTACCGATTTTCATGCGACTGCGCAGGGGCATGTATCGATTACGCCATTACAGATCGATCTGACGCATGCCGCCCAACTCGCCAACCTGAGGAAAGCATTGGCATGACCGGAAAACCGAGCCGTTTCCCGCTATCGCTATCTTCTGTCATGGAGAAAAAAAATCAATTCCCGCCAGCTGCTTCGAGCCGTTCCGCGGCACCGTTCACGGCGCCGGCGCGCACGGTCGTGACACCGCAGACGGCAACCAGAAACGCTGCCCGGGATGCGGGCGATCAGACCGCCACGCGCAGCGCCTGGCCAACGCCGCATGACAGCCAACAGGCGTCTCTGGTATCTGACGCTGTGCGTAAAGCCATGGTAGTGCGCACGGCCAGGCAGGGCGTCAGCGATGCCAAAGTTCTAGCCGCCATGGAAGCGATACCGCGCCATATATTCGTGGAGCCGGCGCTGGCCAGCCAGGCTTACATCGACGCATCATTGCCGATCGGATACCACCAGACCATTTCGCAGCCTTATATCGTGGCCCGCATGATAGAAATCATGCTCGACAACAAGAAGGGTAAAGCGCTTGACCGCGTGCTGGAAATCGGCACCGGTTGCGGTTATCAGGCTGCCGTTTTATCGCTGGTGGCGAAGGAAGTCTATTCGATCGAACGCATCAAACCTTTGCATGAACTGGCCAAAACCAATTTGCGGCCGCTGCGTATTGCCAATATCCGTTTGCACTACGGAGATGGTATGCTAGGTCTACCGCAGGTTGCTCCGTTCGACGGTATCATTCTCGCTGCCGCGGGACTGGAAGTTCCGCAGGCTTTGCTCGAACAGATGGCGATCGGCGGGCGTCTGGTAGCGCCAATCGGGGAACGTCAGCAAATGCTGACGTCGATTGAGCGTACCGGCAAATTTGAGTGGACCAGCGAAACGCTGGAAGAATGTCATTTTGTGCTGTTGTGCCCCGGTACCCTGTAAGAACGACTCCCGACGAGATCGGGAACTCATTCTAACGCCCGGACAAGCAGCACGGATCATGGCAACAGAACGAATATCCAGGCTTTGCCTGTCACGATGAACTTCTCGCACGATGCGGAGGACCGACATCATTGTCGTAGAAACGAATGTAATGAGCATGAAAAAGAATCGTTTGGTCTGCCTGGGAGTGGCTATCAGTCTGCTTGCAGCGTGTTCGACGACACTGCATACCACGGCTCCCGTAGTGAAACGCACGACGGATTCTTCCAAACCCGCTATCGATGCGACCAGATCCGCGACTGCTGCTGCTGCGCGTGCTGAGCGAAAAGGTTTTTACACGGTAAGAAAAGGCGATACGCTGTATCGTATCGCGCTGGAGTCAGGGCAAAGTTATCGCGATATCGTAGCCTGGAACAAGCTGACCAATCCCGACGATATCAAGGTGGATCAGGTGCTGCGCGTGACACCGCCTGACGGCGTGCAAACCGGTGCGGTGGCGCTGGCCGCATCCGGTATCGAAATCCGTCTGCTGGATGCTCCGCCAGCCACGAGCAACACGGCCGGCAATAACAAGACCGGTCCACGCGGCGACAAGCGCGCCTATTCGGATAACGCGCTGGCTGAGCTGGCAAAGCCGGATGCTGCATCAACCAGTACACCGATGCCGGCCGACGAATCTGCTGTGGTCGGCGAGGACGAAGCAGTATCGTGGATGTGGCCGGCCGATGGCAAGGTGGTCAGCGCCTTTGGCAGCGGTAAAAGAGGCATCGATATTGCCGGCAAAAGCGGACAGCCGGTGCTGGCAGCGGCTGCCGGCAAGGTCATGTATGCCGGCAGCGGCATCCGTGGTTATGGCAATCTGGTGATCGTCAAACATACGAACAATCTCTTGTCGGCCTACGCGCACAACGAGACCATACTGGTAAAGGAAGGACAGCTTGTCGCCAGGGGACAGAAGATTGCCGGGATGGGGAATTCGGATAGTGACAGCGTCAAATTACATTTCGAAATCCGTCAGCAAGGCAAACCTATCGATCCGTCGAAATATCTACCATCACGTTAGTGTATGCGCCCACACCCTCACGATCGCCAGCCAGACGATGAGTCCCGTTCAGATGACCCAGTCGAGCCACTAGATGCTGCCGACGACCGGGAAGTAATGAAGCCTGCCGATGGTGGGGACAAAGGCACGAAGCGCCTGAAAAAATCCCGTGCTGCCGAACTCTCCACCGACATCACCCAGCATTATCTCCATCAGATCGGCATGCGGCCACTGCTGACAGCCGCAGAAGAACTATACTTCGCAACGCTAGCCAGACAGGGTGATTTTACCTCGCGTCAAAAAATGATCGAACACAACCTACGTCTGGTCGTGTCGATTGCCAAGTTTTACATCAACCGGGGTGTGGCTTTGCTGGACTTGATCGAGGAGGGCAATCTCGGCCTTATGCGTGCCATCGACAAGTTTGAGCCCGAGCGCGGCTTCCGTTTCTCCACCTACGCTACCTGGTGGATACGTCAAAGCATCGAGCGCGCCATCATGAACCAGGCGCGCACAGTGCGTTTGCCAGTATACATGTTACGTGAACTGAACCAAATTCTGCGCGCCAAATACCATCTGGAAGCGCATGGCTGTGACGCCACGATGGAAGACATCGCACATCTGGTGAACCGGCCACTCGAAGATGTGCAGGACGTGTTGATGTTGTCAGAACATGCCGCTTCGCTTGACACACCGCTCGACAACGATCCGCAGTCCAGTCTGATTGACCTGTTGGCCTGCCCGCAGGATGGCAGTCCCGACACACAGGCCGAATGTCATGAGATGTCCATACTCGTTCGCGACTGGCTGAAAAACCTGTCGGACAAGCAGAAAACCGTCATCACGCGCCGCTTCGGTCTCGACAACGACGATCCTTCCACGCTGGGGCAGCTGGCTGCCGAGATGGGCATCACCCACGAACGTGTGCGTCAGATCCAGCAAGAAGCACTGATCAAGCTGAAACGCATGCTGGCCGCGCGCGGCGTCAGGAAGGACGCGTTGTTTTAGATCCCTGGATCACCGACAATAGCGGTTTTGATTTTTCCGGCCGCGACAGCGGTCGCCTGTATTCGTTTCCATGCAGCAAACCATTATCGATATCAACGCCCTGGACATGGATGGGCGCGGCGTCGGTCATCTAACAAATGAAGATGGCAGTCAGGGCAAGGTCGTGTTCGTCGAAGGCGCATTGCCGGGCGAGCAGGTCAGTTTCCATTCCTATCGCAAGAAACCGAAGTGGGAGGCCGCCACGATGACGGCCTTGCATCGCGAATCATCGTTACGCGTCAAGCCCAGATGCAGCTACTTCGGTATTTGCGGCGGCTGCGCCATGCAGCACCTGGAGCCATCGGCCCAAGTCGCCATGAAGCAGCGCGTGCTGGAAGATAGCCTTTGGCATCTCAGCAAGCTCAAGACAGAATCCGTGCTGCGTCCGATTTACGGTCCGACCTGGGGCTATCGCCAGCGTGCGCGGATTTCAGTCAGGAATGTCATCAAAAAAGGCGGGGTGCTGGTCGGTTTCCACGAAAAAAGATCATCTTTCGTCAGCGATATGAAGACCTGCGAAATCCTGCCACCGCATGTTTCGGCCATGCTGGTTCCGCTACGCCGGTTGATCGGTTCACTGTCGATCATCGATCACGTGCCGCAAATCGAACTGGCAATCGGCGAAGATGATGACGGCAAAAAAAATACAGTGATGGTGTTGCGCGTCATGGAAACGCTGAGCGCCGAAGATGAGACTAGACTCAAGGTTTTTGCTGATGCGCATGAGGTCGAATGGTGGCTGCAACCAAAAGGGCCTGATACGGCCTACCCCTACTACCCGCCACAATCGAGCTTGCGCTACACGCTGCCGGAGTTCGGTATTGACATACCGTTCAAGCCGACCGATTTCACACAGGTGAATCACCAGATCAATCGTGTGCTGGTGGCGCAGGTATTGCGCTTGCTGGATGCGCAACCGGACGACCGCGTGGCCGACCTGTTCTGTGGCCTTGGCAATTTCACCTTGCCCATCGCCACGATGGCGAAAGAAGTCGTCGGCATCGAAGGCAGCGCGGCCTTGACCGAACGCGCGGCAGAAAACGCCAGGATCAACAAGCTTGCCGACAAAACTTCGTTTTATTGCCGTAATCTATTCGCGGCGACGACGGCAGATTTCATCGCATCAGGCAAGTTCGACCGCATGCTGATCGATCCGCCGCGTGAAGGTGCGCTGGAGGTCTGCAAAGCGATTACCGGTCTTGGCGAGCAATACCCGCATTTGAAACCCAGGCGTATCGTCTATGTGTCATGTAATCCGGCGACGCTGGCGCGTGACGCTGGCGTGCTGGTGAATCTGGGTGGCTACCGCCTGAAGCAGGCGGGCGTGATCAATATGTTCCCGCATACAGCGCATGTAGAGTCGATAGCGCTGTTTGACTTCGATGCGTAAGGCGTGTCTATAGACCACGCCTGGAATTTGCTATACCTCCTTTCTCGATTTTACGAAACGTTGGCATACACTTTTTTCAGCCGAACTCACTTGCGGTGAATGTCGTGTGTGACGAAACCCGAGTCGTTCTCAGGCGGCGCGAGGCCATTCTTGACCGTGAGCATCTTGCGGATGTCTGCGAGGCCGGAGGCCCAATGGCCCCGCATCGTCGACAAACCGAACTGGTAGTCCTTGTAGTGCTGGTTGCAGGCATTTTCCTCATAGATCAGGTGCTGCACGTTGTACATCTTGCTACACGCCAGTTTCTCGGCCGCAATGCACCACGGGTCGGACTTGCGCCGTGCAGCCGGAATCTGCTCGAGCAGGTGGTGCAAGGTATTGCGGTAGCGCTGCTCGCGCTGCATCGTGTCGGTTATGAAACGCGTGCGGCTCGAGTACTGGATGTCCTTCTGGCGCTCCGCGACATCGGCCATCGAATGCGGCAACGGCCCGCGCATGTGCCACAGATCGACCTGGAACGTGAGCGTGTCCCGGCGCGGCTGCGCGCCCAGCACTTCCAGCAGCGGCACGTTCGACACAACACCGCCGTCCCAATAATACTCGCCATCGATCTCGACCGGCGCAAACGCGGGCGGCAGTGCACCGGACGCCATGAAATGCTCGGGCCTGAGCTTCATGCGCGTGTTGTCGAAGTAGATGAAATTGCCGCTACCGACGTTGACCGCGCCGACCGACACGCGTATCCCGCCCGTATTGATCCGATCGAAGTCACAGAACTCGAGCAGCGTGGCGCGCAGCGGCGACGTATCGTACCAGCTGACCTGTTCCGGACGTTCGCAGACGCCGGACATGGACGGCGGCGGAAAGCGCGGCACGAAGAACCCCCGTTGCCCCTGCATCACCGCGCTCATGGCCTGCGATGCGGTGAAAACCGCACGGATCTGGTCGGTGCTGTTGAACAGCGCAGTCTCGAACAACACCGGGAACAGCGCCGGCTGGCAAATCCGCTCCCAGAACGCGCGCAGTTGCTCGACGCGGCGCTCCGGCGCGTTGCCGGCGATCAGCGCGGTATTGAGCGCGCCGATCGAAATGCCCGCGATCCAGTTCAGCGGAATGCGTGCCTCGTGCAGCCCTTCGAACACACCGGCCTGGTAGGAGCCGAGCGCGCCGCCGCCCTGCAGCACCAAGGCGATCGTTTCGTAGGGCAATGCAGCCGGATCGAAGGTCGGGGTATCGCTACCCTTGCGCCGCTTCATTGCATATACCAGCCGTGGCTGACGATGAACGACTGGCCGGTCAGCGCGGCGCTCGGAAACGAAGCCAAAAACACCGCCGTCTGCGCGACATCCTGCACGGTCGTGAACACGCCGTCGACCGTATTGCCGAGCATCACCTTCCTGATCACTTCCTCTTCGCTGAGGCCGAGTTCCTTCGCCTGCTCCGGGATCTGCTTGTCGACCAGCGGCGTGCGCACGAAGCCCGGGCAGATGACATGCGCGCGCACATTGTGCTTGGCGCCCTCCTTAGCGAGCACGCGCGCCAGACCCAGCAAAGCATGCTTGGCAGCCACATAGGCCGATTTCAGCGGCGACGCCTCATGCGAATGCACCGAACCCATGTAGATCACGACACCGCCGCACTCGTTCTTGTACATGTGCTTGAGCGCGGCCTTGGTCGTCAGAAACGCGCCGTCGACATGGATAGCCTGCATCTTCTTCCAATCAGAGAACGAGTAGTTCTCGATCGGATTGACGATCTGTATCCCCGCGTTCGACACCAGGATGTCGACCGAACCGAAGGCCGCAGCGATCTGGTCAATGCCGGCATTGACTGCGTCTTCGCTGGTCACATCCATCGCAACGCCCATAGCCTTGCCACCTACTTGCTTGATCTGGTGAGCGACGGCATTCGCGCCGTCCGGGTTCAGGTCGGCGATGGCGACCGCCGCGCCGGCCTTGGCGAATTCGAGTGCGATTTCCCTGCCGATACCGCTCGCGGCGCCGGTGACAACTGCGGTTTTGCCAGTCAGATTGCTCATGATCGGTTTTCCTTTGTGCGTGAAAATAAAGTGGCCTATCTGGCCAGATAGTCATGGACGACCTCGCCGAGCCCGAGCGTCAGGTCGGCGACCAGGTGGCGCGCCTCGACGATTTCGAGCACCGGCAAGTCGGCGACCGGTGCCAGCGCGTGGGGTGCGAGCTGCAGCGAAGCAGGCCCCGTCCACGCGCCCTTCATCACGATGTCCTTCATATAGTAGCGGACCAGTTCACAGATGCGCAGCGAGCCGTCCACGTGCGGAATGATCTTCAGCAGAAAGTTGGCCTCCTCAAGGCGCTTCTGCTGCTCGGCAACGTCGAGCTCGCGGTGCTTATACCCCATCGTGCCGATCGCAACTCGCACCTTGCCGTAATCAAGCGTGCCGAGCAGATGGTCGGTATCCACGCGCAGCATCGGTGACGCGAGCTTCTTCGGGAAGCCCCACAGTTCGCGGCCGCCGGCGATGGGCGGATGATCGTCGAGATACATCGCGAACGTATAGCCGCCCGCCTGACCTTCGAATTCGACCGGGATCACCTGACCGCTCTCGGTGTAGTCGCCGAAGCCCGTCGAATCCGCCATCCGGATGAATTCATAGTGTACGAGCGGCGCGGCGATCTTCAGCGGCTCGGGCACGACCTCGCGCAGCCGGTCGGGATCGGTACGGTAGGTAATGATCAGAAATTCGCGGCCGACGAAGCGATAGGGGCCCATCGGGAATGCGGGGCTAGTGAGCGGCATCGAAAACGCCTTCGACCGGACATCGTTTGGATTCATGCGCACCCCTTCTTGTATATTGTGCCGTGGATCAGGAACTTCCCATCCTATACCAGTATCGGGGATACAGAGGCATTGCAATTTCTTGAAACGGCGCGCAAAGCAAGCTGTATTTCTTCACTGAGCGCCGACAGACTACTGCTGTCTGACGCAATCCACGAAATAATCGCGCCTTCCATCCACTTCCCGCTTGACCAATCCATGCACGTCAGTTTCGAAACCGGGGAATTTTTCGTTGAAATCGCGCGCGAACTTCAGGTAATCGACGATAGTCTTGTTAAAGCGCTCGCCGGGAATCAGCAACGGGATGCCGGGCGGATAAGGCGTCAGCAGGATCGAGGTGACGCGGCCTTCCAGCGCATCCAGCGGCACGCGGTCGATTTCGCGGTGCGCCATTTTCGAGAACGCATCGGAGGGCTTCATCGCTGGCTGCATGTCGGACAAATACATTTCCGTCGTCAGGCGCGCGACGTCGTAGATACGATAGGTTTCGTGGATCTGCTGGCACAGGTCGCGCAGACCCAGAGACTCGTAACGCACGTTGCGGCCTTGATTGGCGGCCGCGAACTCAGGCAGGATGCGCCAAATCGGCTGGTTCTTGTCGTAGTCGTCCTTGAACTGCTGCAAGGCGGTGACCAGCGTATTCCATCGGCCCTTGGTGATACCGATGGTAAACATGATGAAAAACGAGTACAGTCCGCACTTTTCGACGATGACGCCGTGTTCCGCCAGATACTTGGTGACGATCGAGGCCGGAATGCCGGTCTGACCGAACTGGCCGTCCAGCGACAGGCCCGGCGTGACGATGGTAGCCTTGATCGGGTCGAGCATGTTGAAGCCCGGCGCCAGATTGCCGAAGCCGTGCCAGTCGTCTTCCGCCTTGATGACCCAGTCTTCGCGTGCACCGATGCCGTCGGCAGAGAAGTCGTTCGGCCCCCAGACCTGAAACCACCAGTCCTGACCGAACTCCTGGGCGATCTTTTTCATGGCGCGGCGAAAATCCAACGCTTCCAGAATGCTTTCTTCCACCAGCGCAGTGCCGCCCGGCGCCTCCATCATGGCCGCAGCGACGTCACACGAAGCGATGATCGAGTATTGCGGCGAAGTCGAGGTATGCATCAGGAAGGCTTCGTTGAAGACATCCTGATCGAGCCGCATGGTTTCCGATTCACGCACCAGAATCTGCGATGCCTGCGACAGGCCGGCCAGCAGCTTGTGGGTCGATTGGGTCGAAAAAATCATTGATTTCCTGGCACGCGGACGATTTTTGCCGATGGCGTGCATGTTTTTGTAGAAATCATGAAAGGTTGCATGCGGCAGCCAAGCTTCGTCGAAGTGCAGGGTGTCGATTTCACCGTCGAGCATCTGCTTCAGGGTTTCGACATTGTAGATCACACCGTCGTAGGTCGATTGCGTGATGGTCAAGATGCGCGGTTTCTTGTTCACGGCTTCGCGCGCGAACGGATTGGCTTCGATTTTTTTATAGATGCTTTCCATCATGAACTCTTCCAGCGGAATCGGTCCGATGATGCCGAGATGGTTGCGCGTCGGCATCAGGAACACGGGAATCGCGCCAGTCATGATGATGGAATGCAGGATGGATTTGTGGCAATTGCGATCGACCACCACGATATCGCCGGGCGCCACCGTCGAGTGCCACACCATCTTGTTGGAAGTCGAGGTGCCATTAGTGACGAAATAGCAATGGTCGGCATTGAAAATACGCGCGGCATTGCGTTCCGAATTGGCGACCGGACCGGTGTGGTCGAGCAACTGGCCAAGCTCTTCAACGGCATTGCAAACGTCGGCGCGCAGCATGTTTTCACCGAAGAACTGATGGAACATCTGGCCGATCGGCGATTTCAGGAATGCCACGCCGCCCGAATGGCCGGGGCAGTGCCATGAATACGAACCATCCTGCGCGTAATGCACCAGCGCACGGAAGAACGGCGGCGCCAGGCTATCGAGATAAGATCTGGCTTCGCGGATGATATGACGCGCCACGAACTCCGGCGTATCTTCGAACATGTGAATGAAGCCGTGCAGCTCGCGCAGAATGTCGTTAGGAATATCGCGCGAGGTGCGGGTTTCGCCATACAGGTAAATCGGAATGTCAGCGTTCTTGTGGCGAATCTCGCTGACGAAGGCACGCAGCGATTTGAGCGCGAAATCGGTTTCTTCAGAAGATCCGGTGCCGAACTCTTCATCATCGATCGACAGGATGAAAGCGGATGCACGCGATTGCTGCTGAGCAAATTGCGACAGGTCGCCGTAGCTGGTCACCCCCAATACTTCCATGCCCTCTGCCTGGATGGCATCAGCCAGCGCGCGGATACCGAGACCGGAGGTATTTTCAGAGCGGAAATCTTCATCGATGATGACGATGGGAAAGCGGAATCTCATAGGTTCTCCAGATTCCCGATCGGTTCAGCGTCTTGCATATGTCACGAATGCGTAGTCAAATCCCTGGGTTGCGGCGCGATGGTTTTCCCGCGCCACCTCTTGCCATAGCTGGGGATCGATGAATGGAAAAAAAGCATCGCAGTCGAAGCTTTTGGCGATTTCAGTCACAATCAGGCGCGTCGCCAGCGGCAGCGATTCGGCATAAATCTGGGCGCCGCCGATGATGAAAGTATCCGCGCCGGCTGTCAATGCAACGGCTTCCTGTAAAGATGAGGCGGTTTCGACGCCGGTGTGCCGCCAGTCGCTGCGGGTAACGACGATATTACGGCGACCCGGCAGCGCCCTCCCGATCGAATCGAAGGTCTTGCGACCCATGATGACCGGATGACCCAACGTGGCGCGCTTGAAATGGGCCAGGTCTTCCGGCAGATGCCAAGGCAAGGTGTCGTTGATGCCAATACCGTGCTGCCTGTCGGTAGCGACGATGATACACAACGTACCGGAAGCGTTGAAAACAGGTGACATGCTGATCTTTTGTGCAGGATTGCCAGAAGCCGGTACACCGCGAGTCCGGGATGGATCACACAATAAAAAAGCCAGACGAACCCGGCTTTTTTATGTCAGGCAAAGAACGAAATGACGTAAAAAATTACGCGTGGTCGCCGAAGACAGCAATAGTCATGTCAACCACGACATCGGTATGCAGAGTAACCGAAACCACATGATCGCCAACGATCTTCAGTGGGCCGTGCGGCAGACGAATTTGAGCCTTTTCAACTGGAAAGCCCTGTTTTGTCAGCGCTTCAGCAATATCAAAGTTGGTCACGGAACCGAACAGGCGACCATCGACACCGGACTTTTGCAAAATCCGGACAGTCAGGCCGCCCAGCTTTTCGCCTTGCGCTTGCGCTGCCGCCAGCCTTTCTGCAGCTGCCTTTGCCAGCTCGGCGCGCTTCGTTTCAAATTCAGCGATAGCGCTCGCCGTGGCGCGGCGCGCCATGCGTCGCGGGATCAGGAAGTTACGCGCATAACCGTCCTTGACACGAACGACTTCGCCCAGGCCACCAAGATTAACGACTTTATCCAATAGAATGACTTGCATATTTTTCTCCTGTATCTCGTCGTCGATCACGCGTTATGCAGATCAGTGTATGGCAGCAACGCGAGATAGCGCGCGCGCTTGATCGCTGTATCGACCTGGCGCTGATAATGCGCCTTGGTGCCGGTCAGACGCGCGGGCATGATCTTGCCGTTTTCCTGCACAAAATCCTTCAACGTGTCGATATCCTTGTAATCGACCTGCTCGACACCGGCTGCGGTGAAACGGCAGAATTTTTTGCGCTTGAACAACGGATTTTGCTGCTGGCGCTTTTGCTTCAACTTACTTTTATCGAATTTTTTACCGAATGCCATTTTGCGGCTCCTGATCTATAAAAACTGGGCAGTTCTACACCACGGATTCAAAATCAATGATGTGAAACACGAAACTTTTGCTGCGACGATTTTTACGCGCCATGAAGCCGATGAACCTAAATATCTCACCAAGACCAGCCTGATGAAATCTGCCTGAAATCTCACCTGCGGCAAATGCAGTGATTTCAAATTCGACCAATCGCCTAATGCCAGCTTCAGTCTGTTCCGACTGGTGCCATAATTTCGCGGTCACTACCGGAATGCCAGCCGGAGTGTAACGTATGACGTCACGCTCGGCAATGCTGGCAACCAGCTGGAACTGGTTCACTCTTCCTGGCGCTTTTCTATCGCGGCATCAGCAATCAAGCTGCTGGCGCCTCTGCGCGATTGCCCTTTGCCGCATCTTCCTTTTGGACAGCCTTCACGATTGGCGAAGGGCCAGTTTCGGCCTGCTTCATCTTGACTGTCAAGTGACGCAACACAGCATCGTTGAACTTGAAGCTGGTTTCGATTTCAGCCAGGGTTTCGCCGTCAATTTCGATATTCAGGCAAGCATAATGCGCTTTCACCAGTTTCTGGATCGGGTACGCCAACTGACGACGACCCCAATCTTCGACGCGGTGAATCTTGCCGCCGCGCGCAGTAACGATGCCCTTGTAACGCTCAATCATCGCTGGAACCTGCTCGCTTTGATCCGGGTGGACGATAAATACGATTTCATAATGACGCATGAAGACTCCTTTTCGGACTGATTGACAAATCGCCCACCCCGGCGTCAAGACGAGTGTGGGAAGAGGAAAACTGGCGAGGGTACAACAAAAATCAAAAAATCTCAATACATTCAGGCCCTTTCTTGCAGACTGCCCTGCTCATTGACACTGCCTGATGACTGTATAAAAATACAGACTGTTTATGCAACCAGTATAAGAGCCGCTAACACAACGCCGCTGGCTGCGTTGCGCCTGCTTGCCGTACCTCTTCGCACTGTCTTCGTCGGCGCGCCTTGCCAGCGGCGTTGTGTTAGCGGCTCTAAGCCTCCCCCCTGAAAACCGACATGCTGAAACTGACCGCTCGCCAGGAACAGATCCTGAATCTGATCAAAAACGCCATTGAAAACACCGGTTTTCCGCCAACACGCGCAGAAATCGCCAGCGCACTGGGCTTTCGCTCCGCCAACGCGGCCGAAGAACATTTGCAAGCCCTGGCGCGCAAAGGCGCCATTGAAATTTCGCCAGGCACGTCACGCGGCATTCGCTTGCGTGAAATCAGGCCCTCTCTATTCGGCAGCCGTCAGATGGCGTTGCCCCATCCCGCACTGATGCAGATCTCACTCCCCCTGGTTGGGCGCGTCGCCGCCGGCTCACCGATCCTGGCGCAGGAGCACATTGAAAGCGAAAGCAATTACAGCATCGATCCCATGCTGTTTTCAAGCAAACCCGACTATCTGCTGAGAGTGCGCGGCATGTCGATGCGCGACGCCGGCATCCTCGATGGCGACCTGCTGGCAGTCAAAAAGACTGATCAGGCTCGCAACGGCCAGATCGTGGTGGCGCGCTTGGGCGACGACGTGACAGTAAAACGCTACAGAAAAACAGGCACGCTGATCGAACTGCTACCGGAAAATCCCGACTTCAAGGTCATTATCCTCTCACCCGAAGAAAACAGTTTCACCCTGGAAGGCCTCGCAGTCGGTTTACTTCGCAGTTGGATCTGACCCTTCGCGCCATCCCCTCCTCTGTAGATTCCGTAAAAATCGCGGTTTTTTTCCATCTGTTTACCCAATCAAAATGGGAGTTGCATCCTATCATGATAGGCGCAGAATCTTTCGCTCATGCCAACTGCCCCCGATTCGTCACCCCGATGCCGGTTCACGTCAGGCTGTATTTCCGGAAGCACATGGCACGCTCTACCTGATTAGCAAGGAACGTCAATGTCAACGCGCAACGGCAAAAAGCTGGCCGGCAATACCCCTCAATACGACGTCAAGGATTTGATCGCCATCCGTGAATGTCTGAGCCTGCTCAGTGAACATAAAGCCGAAGAAGCAGAGGAACTTTGCGCCAAAGTGCTCAAACGTGCGCCAAACCTGGTTTTTGCCCATAATGCCCACGGTTTGATCGCCCTGCATCAAGAAAATTACCCGGAAGCCGAAACTGCCTTGCGCAAAGCAGTAAAGGGTGACCCGCAGAATGCCGAATACATCACCAATCTGGCAAATTCCATTTTCAAACAAGAACGTACCAATGAAGCGATCAATCTCTACGAAGAAGCTATCAAATACAATCCTGAAAACAAAGATGCCCGTATAGGTCTGGCCGACGCCCTTCACGAAAAAGGAGACCCGGAAGCCTCGATTGCCTATTTTGAAGATGCTGTCAAACGCGCGCCCGATGCACCCGGTCCTCTTTCTCACCTGGGCAAAGCGCTGATCGACGCAAAAAAATATAAAGAAGCCGTGGCCACGCTGCTCAAGGCCCTGGAGTTGCAAATCAACTTTGCGCCAGCCCACACCAATCTTGGCATTGCCTTTCAGGAAATGAACATGCCAAACGAAGCACTGGAGTGCCACAAAACATCCCTGCTGCTCGACCCGACTGATATCTATGCGCAAAACAGGATTGCAGATACCTACATCAAGCAAAAGGAATACGACAAGGCCCACGAACACTATGAGCGCGTCATCGAACTCGCGCCCAAAGACCCGAACAGTTATACCAGACTGGCATCGAGCATGTTCTCCAACCAGGACCGCTACGAAGGAGCGATGGAATTTTTCCATAAGGCACTGGAGATCAACCCCAGGCACCCGCTGACGCTCAATAACATAGGGGCGATCATGTACGACTATGGCGAGATCAAAACTTCGCTACAGTATTTCCTCGACGCACTGACATTGAAGCCAAACTATCTGATGGCCAGACACAATCTGGCGCTGGGACAGCTGCTCATCGGCGACCTTCAGGAAGGCTGGGCCAATCACGAGTGCCGGCTGGAGCTCAAGGAGCGACGCCACATCTATAAGCTCATTCACAAATTGTTTGAACTGATACCGAAATGGGATGGCATATCGCCGCTCAAGGGCAAATATATTCTGCTGATGCACGAACAAGGCTACGGCGACAGCATTCAGTTCGCCCGTTATGTACACATGCTGCTGGATCAAGGCGTCCGCGTCGCCCTGCACGTCAAAGCCCCATTAGCGCGCTTGTTTCGCACCTTATCGGACAACATCACACTGGTCAGAGAAAACGACCCACTGCCCAAATGCGACTGCGCCTATGTATTGATGAGCCTGCCTCACGCGCTTGGCACCAATCGCATCGAAGACATTCCTGCCGCCCCATCATATCTGTCGGCAGATCCGGATGAAAGCGCTGCATGGGCCTTCAAGCTGGATCAGCTTGCAGGCAACAAGACCGACCTGCGCGTCGGCTTTGCCTGGGCAGGCAACCCAGAGCATGGCAGTGATCGCCGCCGTTCTATCCCTCTGGAAACGTTTTCCGCTCTCTTCGACACACCCGGCGTGAAATTTTTCTCCCTTCAGAAAGGCCATGTGACTCCGGAACTGGGAAAATTATCCAAAGAATTACCCGTATTCAATATCGGCGACGATTTTCAGGACTTTGCCGACACTGCCGCTGCCATGGTAAACCTGGACCTGGTGATCAGCGTGGATACCTCGGTAGTGCATTTGGCTGGGGCGCTAGGCATACCGACCTGGGCATTATTGGCGCACACCCCTGACTGGCGCTGGTTCAACGGGCGCGAAGACTCTCCCTGGTACCCAAGCATGCGCCTGTTCAGGCAGCAAAGCCGTGGCGACTGGCCCGGCGTCATTGCAAAAATAGCAACAGAACTTTCTTTATCAAAAGATAAAAAGACGCAAAACCTGAATTAGAGCCGCTAACACAACGCCTGCTGACTGCGTTGTGTTAACGGCTCTTAATCAACCAACCATCCTGGCAAACGATTGCATTGCACCAACGCCAGCACAGTATGCTTTTGAAAATTTTATCAATATTTTCCACTAAAGTTTTCCAGAATAACGTCGAAATAAGACTGGCTTGACAGAAACGCGCAGTTTTGCGTCGGGCAACATGGGAAGAAAATCTTGCAATAGATATTAAACTTTTTCCGATATCGTCCGATATAGCTCATTAACGGCGGTTTGAATGCCTGAGGTTTTGGGTAAAAACCAAAGTTATAAGCACTGGGACCCGGATTGATCGGCTTCGAATCTTAGGAGAATTAGCATGCCATCCATCATTAATACCAATCTTCCGTCGCTGAACACACAACGCAGCCTGAACGCCTCGCAAGGGTCGTTGAATACTGCGATTCAACGTTTGTCTTCCGGCCTGCGCGTCAACAGCTCGAGGGACGATGCTGCGGGTCTGGCAATTGCCGACCGCATGAATACACAGGTCAAAGGTATGATCGTTGGACAGCGTAATGCCAACGATGGTATTTCTCTTGCGCAAACCGCTGAAGGCGCACTAAGCAGTGTTACCAACAACCTGCAACGCATGCGCGAACTGGCAGTTCAGGCAGCAAACGGCTCAAACAGCACCCGGGATCGCAAGACCCTCAATGACGAATACAGGCAATTGTCGTCCGAAGTCTTCCGCGTTCTGAACAGCACCCAGTTCAATGGCCTGAACCTGTTCACCGGCATCGGCACCGGCGCCAGCGCCGGCGTAAGCTCCGATGCGGCTAACGTTTCTGCTTCGCTGACAATGACGTTCCAGGTTGGCCCCAATGTTGTCGACAACAAGCTGGTAGACCAGATCAGCATCTCGCTGCTCGACCTGTCCAACAGCCAAACAATTGCCAACGTCGTCGGCACTAGCGCTCCTAGTCTGATCGGCATAGGTGACACCACACAGGTTGACATCGCCCAAGCCAACTTGACATCGGCCAAAATTGCTCTGGACGAATTGTTTACAAGCAGTTCGACAATGACCGACCAGGAACTGGCTTCGTCGGCAGTGCTGCTGCAGTCCAGCATCGACTCGGCGCAGCTGTCCCTGGACGAAGCAATTGCCGATCCAGTAGCACAAAGCGGTGCGCAAAAGGCGATCAAGAACCTGGACCAGGCAATCAGCCTGATCTCGTCCCAACGTGCAGAGCTCGGCGCCATGCAGAACCGTTTCATCGCCGTGATCAACAACCTGCAGATTTCGGGCGAAAACATCACCTCGGCACGCAGCCGTATCATGGATACCGACTATGCTGAAGAAACTGCGAACCTTACACGTGGACAGATTCTGCAACAAGCAGGTATCGCGATGCTGGCACAAGCGAACGCTGCGCCGCAAACCGTCCTGGCATTGTTGAAATAAGCCTGGAATCTAAGCATGCAGGATGAGGCGCGGGGAATATGTATGCGTATGTATCTCCCGCGCTTTTTTTGAAAAAGGAATAAGATCATGTCGATTTCCGCACTCCCACTTGATATTACTGCGGCCGGCAATTCTGGTTCTCCTAGACCGATGCAGCCTATATATCATCCTCCAACGGTATCAACTCTGCCATGGCCCCCTCCAGTGATAGGAACGTTGCCATTATTCCCCCCCTCCGAGAACGATACCGCATCTACTGTCGACAAATTGAACAAATTCGTAAGCCAGAATGCCCCTAGCATCACCTTTTCGCAGGACGACGATAGTGGCAAGACGATTATCAAGGTCATTGATACGACAGACAACACGGTCTTGCGCCAGATTCCCAGTCAGGAAGCGCTTCACATCGCTAAATCGCTCGACAAGCTGCAAGGCTGGCTGGTCAACCAAAAAGCCTGAGCCTGATATGAACTGCCGACACGATATTGCATGCGCAAACAAAATATTTGCGCATGCAATCTCTCGTTTCGGTGCCTGGACAATTCAGCACCCGTCACTCAGCCCACGGAAATCAATGCATCGTATTACTATCTAGAAAACAGGAGAGCCGTATGGCCACTTCCACTGGAACGATCACCACATCAGCAGGCCCTCTTGATGTCGCCACTCTCGTCTCGAAGCTGATGGACAGCGAACGCACCATGCTGAACCCGCTGACGAAGCAGGCCAGCAGCTACAATACTCTGATTTCCGCCTATGGCAGTCTGAAAAATGCTCTCTCTACCTATCAAAGCGCGCTGAATGATTTAACGGCAGCGAGCTTCAGTTCGCAGAAAGCCAGCGTATCCAATACAGGCACGGGCGCGATGCTCACCACAGATCCATTTACCGCGAACGTCAACAGCACCGACTCGACCACAGCGCTGACACAAATCATCCAGTCCGCAGGTTTTCCAGACTCCCAAACATTTAATGCCGGCGATACGCTGGCAATCAAGGTCGGTACGAATTCACCGAGATTTATCACCCTGCAGGAAAATGCAACACTGGCAGGCGTGCGCGATGCCATCAACGCAGCAAAAGCCGACGTGACCGCCAGCATCACAACCGACGACAGCGGCGACCATCTGGTCCTGGAGTCCAATGCGGCCGGCACGGCCAACACCATCAAGGTACAAGCCAACAACAGCCTGTCCTCCCTGGCCTACGACCCGGCCAACCCGACGTCTGGCACGGTCACGCAAATCCAGGCGCCGCGCGATGCGACGGCGGCTGCTTCGGGAAACTATACGGTCGCCATATCGCAACTGGCGCAAGCCCAGAAAATCACGTCAGCCGGCTTTGCCTCTGACGCCACGTTCAACTCCGGCTTGCTGGCGATCAAGACCAGCAAAGGCTCCACCGCCATCATCAACCCCACAACCAACACCTTGGCAGGCGTGCGCGATGCCATCAATACCAGCAGTGCCGGCGTCAATGCAACAATCATCAGTAATGGCCCCGCCGCATATCTGGTGATAGCAGCCAAAGATAGCGGAGCTGACAACTTGATCCGCGTCACTGGGACAGGTGATTATTCCTCCCTGGCTTTTGATCCAAGCGGACAATATACTTCGCCCAGCGTCACGCCCGACCAGACATTCGACACCGGCGGGCTGGTTCTAAATGTCGGCGGCATAACAACCAGCATCGCGCTGGGCGACACCAGCCAGACCTTGGCAGATGTTCGTGACGCCATCAATACCGCCAATGCCGGCGTGACTGCCGACATCACCAACGACGGCACCAACGATCATCTGGTACTGACCCCTTCCGGCACCGGCGCGACCAGCCCTGTCTCGTTGAGCGGCACAGGTGATTTCTCGATACTGAGCGGCAGCATCATGGGCCAATTGCAGACTGCCCAGGATGCCAAACTAAGTATCGATGGCATCAGCATCACCAGCGCCACAAACAAGATCGCCAACGCGATTTCCGGCGTAACGCTGAACCTGAGCAAGGTCACAACCGCCGCCGACAATGTGATGCTGAACATTACCAATGACACCAGCGGCGTCATCAGCGCAGCGAACACCTTCGTTTCGGCATACAACGCACTGCTCAAAACAATCACTGGCCTGACCCAGCAAACGCCATCGACGATACCCGGCCAACCCGGGAGCTCCTCCCCATTGGCAAACGAGTCCGCCGTACAAAACATCATGGCGCAATTGCGTATAGCCCTTGTACGTAGTGTGCCAGGCGGCAATGGTATCAGCACCTTAACAGATATCGGTATCGGCTTCCAGAAAGATGGCACACTGGGCCTGGATGCGACGAAACTGTCGACGGCAACGACCAATAATTTTGCCGGCATTACGAGCCTGTTCTTGTCCGATAGCGCTCCCAATACAATGGGCGCGAATGGCATATTGAAAAATTTACAGACGTTGGTCAATAAATTTCTGGCAGACGGCGGTATCATTGACATCAAGACCAAAGGTTTGCAAGCCAGCCTGAAAATCAATGCCGACCGTCAGATGGCCCTCCAGATGCGTTTGGAAAACCTGCAAGACCAGTATACGAGGCAATTCAATGCTCTGAATGCAACACTGGTCAACATGACAGCAACGCAAAATTATTTGACGCAGCAACTGGCAAAGTTACCGAAGGTCGACTAATTGCCATGATCGAACACAGGAGACGTGAATGTTCGGAAGCACGCAGCTTGGGGCAAATGCCTACGCAAATATCGGTGTAGAGACCGGTGTTGCCGCAGTAAGTCCGCACAAACTCATCACCATGCTGTTTGATGGCGCCCTGATAGCGATCTCCATGGGCGAAAAATATATGAAGGCTGGTGATATCAAGAAAAAAGGCGAATCAATCACCCAGGCAATTCTCATCATCGAGGGTGGCCTGCGCACCAGCCTGGACAAGAGTGCCGGCGGTGAGATCGCTTCGAATCTGGATGCGCTTTACGAATATATGGGACGACGCTTGCTGGTTGCCAATGTCGAGAATTCGACAAGCATTCTGAAAGAAGTCCACGATCTGCTGGACGACCTGAGAGACGCCTGGCGAACAATTGGTCTGGATGGCGCTGATCGATGAAAACAGCCGCCTGAGCCGGCACCCGGTCTGACAAGTGTCAGAGAAAGTACAAGCATGGATGCTACAGAAGTCATCTCTCTATATGAATCGGTTGCCGAGCTGACTGATCAGATGCTGGCAGCTGCGCGCCGGGAAGAGTGGCAGTTGCTCTCAAAACTCGAAATGGATTGCACGCATATCGTCGCCATGTTGAAAAAGAATGAGGCCGGCGTCATGCTGACCGATGACCGCCGTGAACGTAAAATCGAAATCCTGAAGAAAATTCTGGAAGATAGCAACGATATTCGCAATCTGGCCGACCCCGGCCTAAAGAAACTTTCCGCCCTGATCCAGAACACCAGCGCCAATCGCAAACTGGTCAAAGCCTATGGCATATCAACAAGGTGAGTGATGATACCGCGGGCCGACATCGCCAACACGGTCCAGCCCGTCGCTACCGTCGAGGCGCCGACCTCGATCGTTTCGGTCGCCGACGCAAAGCAGGAGGCTTTCAGCCGTCTGGCGCAAATCGCCATCGGACAACAATTACAAGGCAAGGTACTGTCCACCTACAACGATGGTAGCCATCTGGTTCGCATTGCCAATACGGTCGCGCGGATGGTGCTGCCGGCTGCAACCAAAACCGGCGACTCCCTGCTGCTGACGATGATCAGCAAAGAACCGCGCCCGACTTTCCTGCTGACCGAAACCGTCCTAAAAAAAGAAAGCTCCAACACCTCCTCCAGCCTCTCCGTCCGAATGATGGAGCAAGACCTGCAGTTGCTAAAATCAGCATCACAAGGTCTGCAAACCGTAGTCGGACGCAATCTGCCGACCTTGCTGGTGTACATCCTCACAGCATCACAAGGTCAACAAACCGTGGTCGGGCGCCATGCGCAGCTGACCGAAACCAGGGCTGACGCCAAAACGCCACAGCAAGGACCGGGCGCAGCCCCGGCAAGTAGCCAAACATCCCTTAGTGCGGCCGGAAAACTGATCGATACCCTGTTGCATACGTCTGAAAAAAGCCATTTACCCGGCACGATCAAACCTGATACGCCACTGGTCGACAAACCCAGCAACACCGTCCAGCTCGCCAGAGCACTGCACGACACCATCACCCTGAGCGGCACCTTCTATGAAGCGCACGTCGCTGCATGGAGCGAAGGCAAACGGCCGCTCTCCGAACTTCAGAAAGAGCCACAGGCGCAACTGACCCAGCAAGCACAGGCAAACAACACCCAAAATTTACTCAAAAGCAGCACTCCCTCCCATACCCCGCTCGGTCAGATCATTCATCTCCAAATCAATGCCCTGGAGCAACAACGCATCGTCTGGCATGGAGAAGCATGGCCAGGACAGCAAATGGAGTGGGAAATTAGTCAGGATTCATCCGAAACGCCGCAGGAAGAAAAACAGGAAAACAACGCCCCCCCAGGCTGGCATAGCGTGGTCCGTTTCAATTTTGCTCATCTGGGCAGTGTGTCCGCTTCGATACGCCTGATCGGCCAGCAGATACATATACACCTACGCACCGACAACGACGTCACGGCGGCAACCTTGCGCGCCAACAGCAGCATGCTGCTGGACGCCATGGTCGCCGCTGGTTCGCCGCTCGACTCCTTGATCGTGAAGCAGGATGGACAAACCTGACCCCCCCCCTCAAAACGCCGTCGCACTGGCCTACGATACCAGTCAGGCAGCCCCCCGGGTCGTCGCCAAGGGAAGCGGACTGCTGGCCGAAGCCATCATTGCGCGAGCCAGGGAAAGCGGCGTTTTCATTCACGAATCGAAGGAACTGGTTGCACTGCTGATGCAGGTCGATCTTGACCAGCAAATCCCACCCGCCCTCTATCGGGTGGTCGCGGAACTTCTCGCCTGGTTGTACCACATTGAAAGTATGCAATTGAATCACCGTGATGTATGATGTGGAAGAATTTTTCCTGAAATCCCACCAAACCGGAGCGGAAGTTGGATTCACCCCTTTGAAATAGGTAATACAGATGACAGACGACGACAAATTTCAGGACGATAGCCCGTTTCGGGTATATTCGAAACTGGAGATCTTGTCCTTGCTTACCGGCATGATGAAACGTAATCAACTACTGAGCATGTCCATCAAAGGCGGCTCTGAATCTGCTATTACGTCGATTCTGAACATTGACAACGACGACCTCATCCTCGACGCCGCGCCAAACACTGAATTCAACGACCACATCCTGCACAGCAAACGCATTGGCTTTGAGGCGCTCCACAATAATGTTCGCATCATCTTCAACGTCGACAAGGCGCATCAATGCGTACACCAGGGGCGTCCTGCGCTCCAGATCAAAATCCCGGGGAGCCTGTTACGCCTGCAACGCCGCGAATATTTCCGCATTGCCGCACCAGTCAACAAGCCGTTGCGCTGTCTATTCCACGTCAACGGCAAGACGATCGTGACGAAACTCAATAACATCAGCACTGGCGGCATCAGCGTGACCGATGAAAACAAACTGCTCAACCTGGAGCGGGGCCATATCTACGAAGACTGTTTGCTTGAAATGACCGGCGACTCCAGCGTGAGCATCAACTTGAAAATCCGCGATTGCCATAGAGTCGAACAGGCCTCCGGCAAGGCCGTCCATCGCTTGGGCTGCGAATTCATCAATGTTCCGCACGCCACTATGACGAAGATCCAACGCTTCATCATCAAGCTGGAACGCGAACAAAACGCCAAAGCCTCCAGCGAGTAAGCAACGACCAGAGCGGGCCAGCGTCAGAGAGTCCGCATTTTCCCATCCTGCTTCTCAATTCAGCCCCAGCCAGGATGAGCGGTGCAGCTTTGCCACCGCCCGCGCTTATTCCCTGTGATAGCCAGTAACCCGCTCGACTTCGTTTTTCGAACCGAGGAAGACTGCGACGCGCTGGTGCAGCTTTTCCGGCTGGATGTCGAGGATACGCTGGTCGCCGCTGGTCGCGGCGCCACCGGCCTGCTCGACGATGAAAGCCATCGGATTGGCTTCGTACATGAGACGTAATCTGCCCGGCTTGCCCGGTTCACGCGCATCGGCCGGGTACATGAAGATACCGCCACGGTTCAGGATGCGGTGTACATCAGCTACCATCGAGGCGATCCAGCGCATGTTGAAGTCCTTGCCGCGCGGACCGGTAGAACCGGCCAGCAGTTCATCGACATAACGCTTGACCGGTGGGTACCAGTGGCGCACATTGGAGGCATTGATCGCAAACTCCCTGGTGTCAACCGGAATCTGCATGTCGCGCTGGGTCAGCACCCAGGCGCCCATCTCGAGATCCAGTGTGAAGCAATGCACGCCATTGCCAGTGGTCAGCACCAGCACGGTTTGCGGACCGTAGATAGCATAACCGGCAGCGACCTGCCTGACGCCTGCTTGCAGAAAGTCCTGTTCTGATGGCGTGATCATGCCTTCGGGCGCCTTCAGCACAGAAAAGATGGTGCCGATGGAAACGTTGACATCGATGTTGCTGGAACCGTCCAGCGGGTCGAACATCAACAGGTATTCACCCTTGGGATAACGGTTGGGAATCAGGTGGATGGTTTCCATTTCTTCCGATGCCATACCAGCCAGGTGGCCGCCCCATTCATTGGCTTCAAGCAGGATTTCGTTGGAGATAATGTCCAGCTTTTTCTGTATTTCGCCCTGCACGTTCTCACTGCCGACGCTGCCCAATACATCCCCCAGCGCGCCCTTGCCGACGGCGTGGCTGATACTTTTGCAGGCGCGGCCGACGACTTCGATCAGCAAGCGCAATTCGGAAGGAATCCTGTTGTGCAGACGTTGCTGCTCGATCAGGTGTTGGGTCAAGCTGATGCGTTTGGTCATGATGCTCTTTCTAAAAAATCCCATCCTGTCTGTTCTTGTTCGTGCCATATTCAGTTCGTCAGCGACTTGGTGATGACCTCGGCGACGTCGCGCGACAGATTCGGCGCACCGGCGACCTGACGCAGTGCGGCGACCATTTTTTCCTGCAACGCCGGCGCGTACCTGCGCCAACGATCCAGGCTGCGCGCCAGACGGGCCGCGACTTGCGGGTTGCTGCCGTCGAGCGTGATGACTTGTTCTGCCCAAAACGCGTAACCGCTGCCGTCCAGCGCATGAAAAGCCGACGGATTAGCGTTGCAGAAACTGAACAGCAGGCTGCGCGCGCGATTCGGATTCTTCAGTGTGAAGGCCGGATGGCGAGCCAATGCGCGCACGGTCCCGATATCGGCAGTACGCGCGGTGGCCTGCAACGTGAACCATTTATCGATGACCAGGGCTTCCTGCTCGAATTCGGTATAGAAAGCTTCCAATGCCATGGCTTTACCTTCGGCGCGACTGTTGCTCAATGCGGTCAGCGCCGCGAGGCGATCAGTCATGTTATTGGCGTCATTGCATTGCTGTTGCGCCAGCGCGTGCGCCTGCGCATCGTCGAGTTCGATCAGATAGGATAGCGCGGCGTTCTTCAGCGCGCGCCTGCCCGAGGCGGCAGCATCAGGACTATAGACACCGCTGTTCCGGTTGGCCTCATAGGCAGCCAACAGATCAGCGCGCAGTTCCTGCGCCAGCATGCGGCGCAGGAACTGGCGCGCGGTATGGATGGCCTGCGGATCGATGACCTCCATCTGTTCAGCGAGCATGGTTTCCGACGGCAGAGTCAACACCAGTTCGCGGAATGCCGGATCCAGCGACGTATCTTCGAGCGTGGCGCGCAAAGCATTGGTCAGCGCATCGTCCGGTTGCAGCTTGCCGAGTACCGATGCAAGCGGCGTGCCGGACTGGTCCGCGGCCTGCACGGCCGCAGTCAGATGGAGCAGACGGCGCATGGCAAGACGCTGGCCGGCTTCCCAGCGGTTGAAGAGGTCGCTGTCATGCGCCATCAGGAAAGCCAGTTCGGCGTCGCTATAGGCGTACTCCAGCACTACCGGCGCGGAGAAACCGCGCAACATGGACGGCACCGGCTTTTCGGCGACATCGGTGAAGATGAAAGTCTGTCTGGTTTGCGTCAATTCCAGCACGCGTGTGGTCTGCGCCTGCTTACCGGGCTTTGCGCCGGACAGGGTCAGCGCCATATCGCGCCCCTTGCAGTCGAGCAGCCCGATGGCGACAGGGATATGGAACGGCAGCTTTTTCTTTTGCCCCGGCGTGGCGGGACAGGATTGCGCCAAAGTCAGCGTCAGCGTCTTCGCGCTGACGTCGTAGTGCGTCGATGCCGTCACACGCGGCGTACCAGCCTGGCTATACCAGCGCTCGAACTGCCCGAGGTCGCGCTGGTTGGCGTCCGCCATGGCGGCACGAAAATCATCGCAGGTGACGGCCTGGCCGTCATGACGTTTGAAGTACAGATCCATACCCCTGCGAAAACCGTCATGACCAAGCAGGGTCTGGTACATACGCACCACTTCGGCGCCCTTTTCGTAGACGGTGACAGTATAAAAATTATTGATCTCGACGAAAGAATCAGGACGCACCGGGTGCGCCATTGGGCCAGCGTCTTCCGGAAACTGCGTCTGACGCAGCACGCGCACGTCGTCGATACGCTTGACCGCGCGGCCGCTGGCACTGCCGATCATGTCGGCAGAAAACTCCTGATCGCGAAAGACCGTCAGCCCTTCCTTCAGCGACAACTGGAACCAGTCACGACAGGTGACGCGATTGCCGGTCCAGTTGTGGAAATATTCGTGACCGACCACGGCCTCGATGCTGGCGTAGTCAGCATCGGTGGCGATGCGTGGATTGGCCAGCACGAACCTGGTGTTGAAAATATTGAGGCCTTTGTTTTCCATCGCGCCCATGTTGAAATCACTGACGGCAACGATCATGAAACGATCGAGATCAAGTTCCAGCCCGAAACGCTGTTCATCCCAACGAATACTGTTCTTGAGCGAGTCCATGGCGTGCCGGGTCTTATCGAGGTTACCCTCCTCCACCCATACTTGCAGCAGCACTTCGCGGCCGGACTGGAGCCGGTACTTTTCTTCCTGGCAGACCAGATTGCCGGCCACCAGCGCAAACAGGTAGGAAGGCTTCCTGAACGGGTCTTCCCACTTGGCGTAGTGACGGCCATCGCCCAGGTCGCCTGCTTCGATCAGATTGCCGTTGGACAGCAGCACCGGACAGGTCTTCCTGTCGGCGCGCAGCATGACGGTATATTTGCCCATGACGTCAGGACGGTCGGGAAAATAGGTAATCTTGCGAAAACCCTCGGCTTCGCATTGCGTGAAGAAATTGCCATTGGACATATACAAGCCCATCAGCGAGGTATTCTGTTGCGGTTTGATAGTCGTTTCGATTTCCAGCACGGCCTTGGCCGGTGCATTGGGAATTCGCAAGACGCCACCCTGGACATGGTAGTCACGCGCACTCAGTACCTTGCCATCGAGGCGTAATTGCACCAGTTCAGATGCTTCGCCATACAGTTCGATACTCTTGCCGGCAGCAGCTGGATTGCGCTGCATGGAAATGCGCGTGGCCACGCGGGTCAGTTCAGGTTCGAGGTCGAAGCCCATTTCAACGGTATCGACAAAATAAGCAGGAACAGCGTAATCTTTACGGTAAATCGTCGGTGACGTTTCTATGCGCATGGAGGAAACCCCGTGAAATGAAGGGAATGAAACGCGATTTTACCAATTCAGCGACCTGTACCTGGCAAAAGACGGTGCAAATAGAGAAGCTGTTTCAGCGTGACTCTATCAATCCTTATCTGCCAGAACCATCGGAGACCATCATGAAATGCCTGCCCGGCATCCTTGTTCTCGCCGGCTGCGCCCTGCTTGCGGGATGCGCCAGCACCATTACCAGCAACGTTACTTCTTTCCATGCCTGGCCGGCTGACCTCAAGAACAAGTCCTTCCTCTTCACGCCTACCAAGGAACAGGAAAACAATCTCGAATATCGCAATTACGAACAATTGATCCGCGCTGAACTGCTGCGGCTGGGATTTACCGATGCTTCACCTGCCGCAGCAGCCGCGCTGAAAGTCGCTTTTTCCTACGGTATACGGTCCGGCACTGTCGTCGTGACACAACCGCCGTATGATCCGTTCTGGCGCGGGCGCCCGTTCGGACCGTGGGGTCCAGGACCCTTTTACGACCCATTCTGGAGTCCAGCAGGGCAGATTTCCGTTTTTCCGGTGTTCCAGCGGCGCCTGTCTCTGAGCATCTCCCGCGCCGACAACGATCAGAAACTGTATGAAGTCACAGTCGATAGCGAAGGCCGCGAAGCGGCCTTGCCGACGGCCATGCCCTACATGACGCGCAGCGCATTCTCAGACTTCCCCGGCCCCAATGGCGTTCCACGCCATGTGGTGTTACAGCTGGAACAGCCCGAACCTGCGCTCGCGCCGGGACCGGATCTGCCCAGGACGGGTCTTCCCATCAAGGAATCAAAATGATGGAACCGGTGGTCTTGCGTCCCTCCAGATTGCTATGCGCCTGAGCGGCATCTTTCAGCGCATAGCGCCGACTGATGTCGATGTGGACTTTTTTGCTCTCGACCATGGCGAACAGATCCCCGGCCGTGGCATCGAGGGTCTCACGCGTGGCGATATGACTGAACAGCGCAGGGCGCGTCACAAATAACGAACCACGCTCAGTCAGTTCGTTCAGGTTGAATGGCGCCACCGGACCGGAGGCACTGCCGAAGCTGACCATCATGCCGTGCGGCATGAGACAATCGAGCGAATCGATGAAAGTATCCTTGCCGATCGAATCGTACACCACCGGCACGCCTTTACCACCAGTGATTTCTTTCACGCGCTTAACGAAGTTCTCGGTCCTGTAATTGATCACATGGGCACAGCCGGCCGCCTTGGCCAGCGCAGCTTTTTCTTCGGTGCCGACGGTACCGATCATCGTCACACCCAAGGCCCTGGCCCATTGACAGGCAATCAGGCCGACACCGCCGGCAGCGGCGTGAAACAGTATCGTTTCACCGCCTTTCAAGGGATAAGTCTGGCGCAACAGATACTGCACCGTCATGCCTTGCAGCATCATCGCGGCGGCCATGTCGAAACCGATCGCGTCCGGCAGTTTGACCAGAATGGCGGCCGGTATCACTCGCACTTCGGCGTAAGCGCCATTGGGATGGCCGGCATACGCGACACGGTCGCCGACCTTGAAAGCGGTGACGCCAGCGCCAACGGCTTCGATCGTGCCCGCACCTTCCAGGCCGAGACCACCCGGCAGCGGCTGTGGAAACATGCCACTGCGGAAATACACGTCGATGAAATTGACGCCGATGGCGGCCTGGCGGATACGCACTTCACCGGGACCGGGATCACCAACTTCGACATCGACGTATTCCATGACTTCCGGTCCGCCGACCTTGAACACTCTAATTGCTTTGGTCATTTCATTCTCCTGAACGACGATGGAAGAAAAATCAGTTTTTGCGCGACAACAAATACATTCCCGACAGCACCAGCGCCGTGCCGATCAACTGTATCGCCGTGACCGGCTCATCCAGCAGCAGCGCACCGAGAAACAAGGTAGACACCGGCCCGACCAGCCCGGCCTGCGCGGCGCCAGGCGCGCCGATGCGCGCCACCGCGATCATGGTCAAAAATACTGGCAGCACGGTGCAGAATACCGCATTGATCAGCGACAGCTGATAGACCTCGGCCGGCAATACCAGCGCCGATGCCGGACACAGAATAAAAAACTGGGCGATACATGCCACCGATGACACACACATGGCGTAGGCTACCAGCCGCATCGCACCGACGCGACGCACCAGCTCGCCAGAAAAAACCAGATACAAGGCATAAGTAATCGCCGCGCCCAGCACCAGAGCACTGCCCAGCGCCACATTGCTGCCACCGGCATTGACGTCATGCTGCAACACCAGCACCGTGCCAAGATAAGACAGCAGCAGCGCGCCCCATTCCATCATGCTGACCCTGTGCCGATAGAACGCAAAAGAAATCAGCAGCACGAATGATGGCGTCAGAAACAGAATCAGCCGCTCCAGCCCGGCCGAGATGTATTGCAGGCCGAGGAAGTCAAGGAAACTCGACAGGTAATAACCGATCAGGCCGAGCAGAACGATCCTGAGGCAATCGCGCGGCGCCAGCGACGGCGTATGACACGCCTGCCAGATCGCCACGACGGCAAATATCGGCAACGAAAACATCATGCGCAGGCTGATCACCATGACCGCATCGACGTGATAGCGATACATCAGCTTGGCGACGATGGCCTTGGCGGAAAAAAAAATGGCGCCAACGACAGCGATCAGTAAACCACCAAGATAAACACGACGCTGGGAAAGCAGGGAGGCAGGTGCGGCGGAAGACATCGCGTGATTGTAAACGCTTCGCGCTGCGCCCGCCGGAGAGACCCCGCCCTGCCCCCAATGTAGTACGAGGGCGACGGATTACCAAACATAAAATGTCATAACCTGAATCCCTTGATTTGTTTAGTTTTTTGGACTAGACACCGTGTTTTTGCGATAATGTCGGGCTAGCTATTCTCCGTGCTGTGTTTCCAAGTAACAGAACAGTCAAACATAAGTAACTGATTGAATTGAAAAGGCAAAGACAAAAACATGGCTGGACACAGCAAATGGGCCAACATTCAGCACCGTAAGAGCCGTCAGGACGAAAAGCGCGGCAAGATTTGGACACGTTTGATCAAGGAAATCACCGTTGCAGCCCGCATGGGCGGCGGCGAACCGGATGCCAACCCACGTCTGCGTCTGGCCATCGACAAGGCCGCCGACGCCAATATGCCCAAAGATAACGTCACCCGCGCCATCCAGCGCGGCGTCGGCGCGCTCGACGGCGTCAACTACGAAGAAGTCCGCTACGAAGGCTACGGCATCAACGGCGCCGCCATCATCATCGACTGTATGACCGACAACCGCATCCGCACCGTGGCCGAAGTACGCCACGTGTTTTCCAGATTCGGCGGCAACATGGGCGCTGAAGGTTCGGTGTCGTTCATGTTCAGGCATTGCGGCCAGTTGCTGTACGCGCCGGGCCTGAGCGAAGACGCTGTCATGGAAGTTGCGCTCGAAGCCGGCGCCGATGACGTCATCGGCGACGCGGAAGGCGGCATCGAAGTCCTGACGCCGCCGCACCACTTCGCCGCTGTCAAGGCCGCGATGGAAAAAGCCGGCTTCCAGACCGAAATGGCTGAAATCATCATGCGGCCCGCCACCGAAACCGTTTTCACCGGCGACGACGCCGTCAAGATGCAAAAGCTGCTCGACGCTCTGGAAAACCTCGATGATGTGCAGGAAATCTACAGCAACGCCGCGATCGAAGAGTAAACCCCATTCCATTTCTCCCTTTCATGAAAATTCTCATCGTCGGCTCCGGTGGCCGTGAACACGCGCTAGCCTGGAAAATCGCCCAATCGCCCCGCATCCGGACCGTCTACGTCGCCCCCGGCAACGGCGGCACCGCGCTCGACAGACGCCTGCAAAACATTGCCATCACCGATCTCGACGAACTCGCCGACTTCGCCGAAAAAGAACATGTCGCGCTGACCGTGGTCGGCCCGGAAATCCCGCTGGCCGCCGGCATCGTCAATCTGTTCCGCGCGCGCGGCCTGAAAATCTTCGGTCCGACCAAAGAGGCCGCGCAACTGGAAAGTTCGAAGGATTTCTCAAAATCCTTCATGAAACGCCATGCCATCCCGACTGCCGAGTACCAGACCTTCTCCGACGTCGAGGCCGCGCGCGCTTATATCGCGCGCAAAAGCGCGCCCATCGTCATCAAGGCAGATGGTCTGGCTGCCGGCAAGGGCGTGGTCGTGGCAATGACGCTGGAAGAAGCGTACAGCGCCGTGGACATGATGCTGTCGGATAACCGGTTCGGCGATGCCGGCGCGCGTGTGGTGATCGAAGAATTTCTGGCCGGCGAAGAAGCCAGCTTCATCGTCATGGTCGATGGCAACAATATTCTGCCGCTGGCCACCAGCCAGGATCACAAGCGCCTGCAGGACAACGATCAGGGTCCGAACACCGGCGGCATGGGCGCCTACTCGCCGGCCCTGATCGTGACACCTGCGCTGCATGCCCGCGTGATGCGCGACATCATCGTGCCGACCGTGCAAGGCATGGCCAGGGAAGGCATCCCGTTCTCCGGCTTCCTGTATGCCGGCCTGATGATCGACGCCCAAGGCAATCCGAAAACGCTGGAATTCAACTGCCGCATGGGCGACCCGGAAACGCAAGCGATCATGGCGCGTCTCAAGACCAGCCTGCTGACTGTGATGGAACACGCGGTCGATGGCACGCTCGACGCCATTGAACTGGAATGGGACCAGCGCACCGCGCTGGGCGTAGTGATGGCCGCCGCCGGTTATCCGGATACGCCGCGCAAGGGCGACCCGATCAGCGACATTCCAGCCGAAACCGCCGATTGCGTGACTTTCCACGCCGGCACGACACTCCGCGACGGCGTCAGCGGCGACAGGCTGACCACCTCCGGTGGACGTGTATTGTGCGTGGTCGGTCTGGGCGACAGCGTCAGGATGGCGCAGAAGCACGCCTATGCCGTCGTGGACCTGATCCATTTCGAAGGCGCACAACTACGCCGCGATATCGGCTGGCGCGCGAAACACTAAACCCCGTTTTTGCGTAAAATCGCAAGAGACTCGCCACGACAGGAGGAAACATGCCGCAGCATCTGCTTAATTTCGACGCCCTGATCAACCTCTATCTACTGCCCTTCGGCCTCAAGGTTCTGGCGGCGCTGGTAATCTGGTTCGCCGGCGGCATGCTGATCAGCGCCTTCGCCAAGGTGGCGCGGCGCGTGCTGACCGCGCGTCGTATCGATGCGACACTGGTGAACTATGCCATTTCGGCGATATACATCGTCCTGCGCATACTGCTGGTGATGGGCATCCTCGAAGTCTGTGGCGTGCCGACCACTTCATTCGCCGCCATGATCGGCGCGGTCGGCGTGGCGATGGGCGTGGCCTGGTCCGGCCTGCTGTCGAACTTCGCGGCCGGCATCTTCCTGATGGTGCTGCGCCCCTTCAAGGTCGGCAACACCATCACGGCAGCAGGCCAGACCGGCACCGTGACCGAGATCGGCCTGGTCACCACCACTCTGCTCACCGACAACAATCTGTGCGTGATCATCGGCAACAACAAGCTGTTCTCCGACACCATCACCAATTACAGCACGCATCCGACCCGCCGCATCGATCTGCGCTGCCAGATCGCCTACGGCGTCGAGCCGGCACAGGCGATCGCGCGCCTTACCGACAAGGTCTCGCGCATTCCCAACGTGCTGACCGATCCGGCCATTTCGGTGTCCATCTTCGAATTCAACGCCGCTGGCACCTTGCTGGCGGTGCGCCTGTATGCGCCGATGCCAAATTACGGCCAGGTCTACAACGACACTAATCACGCTATTGCGCAAACCTGCGCCGAAGCAGGCTGGCCCGCGCCGGCAACGTATCAGGTCAGTCTCTCCCCTGCCTCCAGCGCCTGAACCACCCTGCTGCCATGACCGTGACTCCGTCCACCAACTCTCCTGCTACCGTCAAAGCCTATCTGCAAGACCTCCAGCGCCGCATCGTCGCGGCGCTGGAAAATGTCGACGGCAAGTTTTTCCTGACCGATGCCTGGGAGCGTCCTGAAGGCGGCGGCGGTGTCTCGCGCATGATCGAAGAAGGCAATGCGCTGGAACGCGGCGGCATCGGTTTTTCGCATGTCATGGGCAAAAATCTGCCGCCTTCGGCTGCCGCCAACCGCCCGGAAACCGCCGGCTGCACATGGGAAGCCATGGGCGTGTCGCTGGTGCTGCATCCGCGCAATCCGTATGCGCCGACGGTGCATATGAACGTCCGTTTTTTCAGCGCCAGGGCACAGGGCCAGGAGCCGATCTGGTGGTTCGGCGGCGGCATGGACCTGACGCCGTATTACGGCTTTGCGGAAGACGCCGCGCATTTCCACCGCACCTGCCGCGATGCGCTGGCGCCGTTCGGCGCCGATCTGTATCCGCGCTTCAAGAAGTGGTGCGACGATTATTTCTATCTGAAGCATCGCCAAGAAGCGCGCGGCGTCGGCGGGATTTTTTTCGATGATTTCCATGCCTTGCCGTTCGCAGACAGCTTTGCATTGATCCGCAGCGTCGGCGACCGTTTCATCGATGCTTACCTGCCGATACTGCAACAGCGCAAGGATATGCCCTATGGCGAACGCGAACGTGACTTCCAGGCGTACCGGCGCGGCCGCTATGTCGAATTCAATCTGGTACTCGACCGCGGCACGCTGTTCGGCCTGCAATCGGGCGGACGCACCGAATCAATCCTGATGTCGATGCCGCCGGTCGCGAAGTGGCGCTACGACTGGCAACCGGAAGACGGCAGCCCGGAAGCGCGGCTCTATACCGATTTCCTGCCGCACAGGGAATGGGTCTGACGATGGCCGTCCTTCCTCGGCCCGCCGCGCGCTGTATTGCCGTCCTCGGGGGTAGTTTCGATCCGGTGCATGACGGCCACGTCGCACTGGGCAGTCACTTCGTCGCACTGCTTCATCCGCATGAACTACGCCTCATCCCGACCGGCAATCCGTGGCAGAAACATAGCCTGCAAGCCACGCCGGCGCAACGGGTCGATATGCTCCGGCTGGCATTCGACCAGCAACATGTCCCTGTGGTCATCGACCAGCAGGAAATCCGGCGCACCAGCGCGACGTACACCATCGATACCCTGCGCGCCTTGCGCGCCGGCTTTGGTCCCGAAGTCTCCATCGCGTTCCTGATGGGCGCGGACCAGTTACAGCATCTGGACACCTGGCAAAGCTGGCAGCGACTGTTCGATTACGCCCACCTATGCACCGCATCGCGCCCAGGCATCGACGCAAGCCAGGTGCCGCATGCCGTCATGCAGGAATTCACACGCCGTGCCGGCACCGCAAAGGAAATACGCAGCACCGCGCACGGCAAGGCCTGTCTGGCATCCAGTCTCGACCTCGATATTTCATCGACCTCGATCCGTACCTTGCTGCAACGCGGCGAAAGACCGGAGTCGCTGGTCCCGGCGAGGGTGCTAGACTATATCGAACGACATCATCTCTATCAAAACTAATGGATATCAACAAACTGCAGGCCACTGTCGTCGACGCGCTGGAAGACGTCAAAGCCCAGGACATCACAATCTTCGACACCACGCACCTGACCGGCCTGTTCGACCGCGTGGCAATCGCCTCCGGAACCTCCAACCGTCAAACCAGAGCGCTGGCGTCATCGGTGCGCGACAAGGTCAGGGCCAAGGGTGGCAAAGTCGTCGGCACCGAAGGCGAAGACACCGGCGAATGGGTGCTGGTCGACCTGGGTGACATGATCGTCCACATCATGCAGCCGGCGATTCGCAGCTACTACCGCCTAGAAAAAATCTGGGGCGGGAAGGAAGTCAGAACGGTCGCCGCATGCGCCGGCGTGCCGAAGAAGGCGCCTGCCGGGCGTCCGGCGCGTCCCAAAACCTGATGTTGAAGCGATACGCATCATGCAGCTCATCATTGCCGCTGTCGGCCACAAAATGCCGGGCTGGATCGCATCGGGATTCAACGAATACGCCAGGAGAATGCCGGCCGAGCGCCGGCTTCTGCTGAAAGAAATCAAACCGACAGAACGTTCTGGCAGCAAGACCGCAGCAACCGTGATGTCACAGGAACGCAGCAGAATCGAAGCAGCCCTGCCGCAAGGCGCATGCGTCATCGCACTGGACGAGCACGGCAAAGACCTCACTTCCATGCAGTTGTCGCAGTTGCTGGTGCAATGGCAGCAGGATGGCCGCGACGTCGCCTTCGTCATCGGCGGCGCCGACGGACTCGATCCCGGCTTCAAGGCCCATGCTGACATGCTGGTGCGCATTTCCAGCCTGACACTGCCGCACGGCATGGTGCGCGTGCTGCTGGCGGAACAGTTGTACCGCGCCTGGTCGATCACGCAGCATCACCCCTATCACCGCGTGTAGGACCGCAACATGAGACCTGCTGACAGCAAAATCTATCTTGCTTCCAAAAGCCCGCGCCGACATGAGCTGCTGCGCCAGATCGGTCTCGATATCGAACTGCTGCTCAATGACAGGGAAGTCGACGAGCAAGTCGCGCCCGGTGAAAAACCCGCCGTCTATGTCGCTCGCGTCGCGCGCGACAAGCTCAACAGCGCACGCCGGACCATGCTCTACCGGCAACTGCCGATGCGTCCCATACTGGCGGCCGACACCACGGTCGTCATCGACGACTGCATCCTCGGCAAACCCGCTGACGCCAGAGCAGCCATTGACATGCTCACGCGCCTGTCGGGCCGCACGCACCAGGTGCTGACTAGCGTCACCGTGGCATTCCAGGAACAGACATGGCAGATCACGCAAGCCTCCCAGGTCGTCTTCGCAACACTGACCGACGACATGATCCGCGCCTACTGCGCCACACCAGAGCCTTACGACAAGGCCGGCGGCTATGCCATCCAGGGACTGGCTGCGATGTTCATCGAGAACATCGCCGGCAGCCACTCCGGCATCATGGGCCTGCCGCTGTTCGAGACAGCGCAACTGCTGCAAAAAACCGGCATGTGCATCCTGCCGCCGGCAGCATGGTGAGCCTCGATCCATCCTGCGGCTCCCTGCCGGCATGCACACTTCCAGACATGAACGAAGACATTCTGATCAACATCACGCCGCAGGAAACGCGCGTCGCACTAATGCTGCAAGGCACAGTGCAGGAATTGCACATCGAACGCACGCTGGCGCGCGGCCTGACCGGCAATATTTACCTCGGCAAAGTAGTGCGCGTGCTGCCCGGCATGCAGTCGGCCTTCATCGACATCGGCCTAGAACGCGCCGCCTTTCTGCATATCACCGACATCCGGGAAGCCAGACCGCATCATGACCGGAATGCCTCACCGATATCGATCGAAAAACTGTTATTCAACGGTCAGTCCATCACCGTACAGGTCATCAAGGATCCAATCGGCGCCAAGGGCGCGCGCCTGTCGACGCAAATCTCCATCGCCGGGCGCATGCTGGTCTATCTGCCGCAGGACAGACACATCGGTATTTCGCAGCGCATCAGCAACGAAGCCGAACGCGAACTGCTGCTCAGCAGGGTGCAGAACCTGCTACCGTCTGAAGAAAAAAGCGGCTTCATCATCCGCACCATGGCTGAAGACGCCTCCGACGCCGACCTGCGGATGGACATCGACTATCTGCGCAAGATCTGGGCCGGCATCGTCACCCAGACCGGAACCAGGCCTGCGCCGACGCTGATGTATCAGGATCTGAACCTGGCCCAGCGTGTGCTGCGCGATTTCGTCAACGACGACACGGCCAGCATCCTGATCGACTCGCACGAGAATTTCCAGATGCTGCAAGAGTTCGGCGCGCTGTACACCCCTTCTGTACTGCCTAGGTTACAGCATTACCGCGGCGAGCGGCCGCTGTTCGACCTGTATGGCGTCGAGGAAGAAATCGAACGTGCGCTGGGGCGCCGCGTCGATCTGAAGTCCGGCGGCTACCTCATCATCGACCAGACCGAAGCGATGACCACCATCGACGTCAACACCGGCAGTTTCGTCAACGGCTACAACTTCGACGACACCATCTTCAAAACCAATTTGGAAGCCGCGCATGCGATCGCACGCCAACTGCGCCTGCGCAATCTGGGCGGCATCATCATTCTCGATTTCATCGACATGGAAAACCTGGAGCACGGCAACACCGTGCTCGTCGAACTGAACAAAGCGCTGCAACGCGACCGCACCAAGATTTCCGTCTCCGGCTTCTCGGCGCTGGGCCTGGTGGAAATGACACGCAAGCGCACACGCGAATCGCTGGCGCACACCCTGTGCGAAACCTGCCCCGCCTGCAAAGGCCAGGGCCAGGTCAAGACCGCGCGCACGGTATGCTACGAAATCCTGCGCGAAGTACTGCGCGAAGCCAAACAGTTCAACCCGCGCGAATTCCGCATCCTGGCAGCGCAGATGGTCATCGACATGTTCCTAGAAGAAGAATCGCAACACCTGGCCATGCTGGGCGACTTCATCAAGAAACCGGTTTCATTGCAGGTGCAGGCGAATTATCAGCAGGAACAGTACGACATCTTGTTGATGTAGGGGTCAGATCAAGTCATGGCTAGAACATGTAAAGATCAATAGGTATGTCAACTCCTGAACCGGCTTCCTCCGAACACTCCTGGTGGGGAGTGCTGGCATTGGCGCTTTCCGCCTTCATCTTCAACACCACTGAATTTATACCCGTCGCGCTGCTCAACGCAATTGGCAACAGCTTTCATATGCAGCCGACCGATGTCGGTCTCATGCTCACGATTTATGCATGGACCGTAGCCGCCGTGTCTCTCCCGTTGACGCTGCTCACTCGAACCATCGAACGCCGCAAGCTGATGATGGGGGTGTTCGCGCTATTCATCGCCGGCCATGTCGTGACCGGCGTCGCGTGGAGTTTTCCCGTGCTGGTCATCGGCAGAACAAGCATTGCGTGCGCACACGCGATCTTCTGGTCGATCTCAGTTTCGCTGGTTGTGCGGCTGGCGCCGCCCGAAAAGAAAAGCCGGGCGCTCGGTCTGCTCGCGATGGGTACATCGATCGCAATGGTGGCCGGCATTCCTCTCGGGCGCGTCGTCGGCGAAACGCTGGGCTGGCGAACAACGTTCCTGACTATCGCATGTACGGCGGCAGTCGCACTGCTGATGCTACGAAATACCTTGCCTAAACTCCCGAACCAGCGAGCGGGTTCGCTCAGCAGCCTTCCTGTGCTCTTGAAAAAACCAGCGCTGGCGTCGCTATACCTGATCACGGTCCTCGTCGTATCGGCGCACTTCACGTCGTACACTTACGTCGAGCCATTCATTCATAGCGTCAGCCACGCGAGCGAAAGCCGGATCACCTACATCCTGATCCTGTTTGGTGGCGCCGGGATTCCCGCAGCCATTTTCTTCCATCGCCTCTACCCTGATCGGCCGGCGCAATTCCTGTTAGCCTCGGTCATCGCGATCTCTGCATGTCTGCTGGTCCTGTTTCCCTGCGCGCTCAGCATCGTCACACTATCCGTTCACACCTTGATCTGGGGCGGTGCAATCGTTTGCTTCGGTCTCGCAATGCAAGCATGGGTGCTGAGATTAGCGCCGGAAGCGACGGATCTCGCAGTGTCGATCTATTCTGGCCTATATAACGTAGGAATCGGCGCAGGAGCTCTTCTGGGCAATCATATTGCGAACGGAGTCGGATTGCCGTGGGTCGGTACATTCGGCGGCACAATTGGGGGAATCGGAGTAGGCATTTGCTGGCTGGCATTGCGCCAGCATCACAGCACCGAATGAACGCGAGTATCCATAAACACCATGTCAATACACGATTATTGCCATTGCGCTGCCAGGGTCATTCAAAGCACCTTGCGTAACGCCTCACGGCAACCATGCGCCTCCAGGCACGACCAGATCGAACGAAAGGATTCGATGAAGCTGCGATGCCGATCCAGCCGCAACCCGGAAAACGGCGACATGCGCATTACCGCCGCCGGATCCTCGCAGTTCGCCAACGCCCAATCCTGTTCGGTCAATTTCACTTCGTTGACGTCAAACGCTACCCCACTGTCGTCAACACCACGCAGGTAGCGCTGGAAACAGGCGAGCAGCAGCGCCTCACGGCGCATATCACCGTCCCGTTCGGCAAGCTGCGTGATCGTTTTCGTATGAAAAACCGGGAGCTTCGATGCGCCGTCGTGAGCAACGCGCAACAACTGATCACCGATCTCAGGGTTGGAGAATCGTTCGATGATCTTTTCCCGGTACGCTTGCAGCGATATGCCGGCAGGCGGATCGATCAGCGGCTCGACATCGGACGCCAGAAACCTCGTCAGCAGCGCGACGATGTCCGGATCCTTCATCGCGTCGTGTACGAAACGATATCCGAGCAGCAGCGACGGATACGACATCAGCATGTGCGATGCATTCAGCATGCGTCCCTTGACCGCCTCGTATGCTTCGACATCGTCCCGCAGCTCGACACCAGCCTCTGCAAACCGGGGGCGTCCGTCGCTGAATCGGTCTTCGATGACCCACTGCGTAAATGCCTCCCCGACGACAGGCGATGCATCGTCGATGCCGGTCAGGTCGGCGACGCGCGCGCGAACTGCATCGGTCACCGTCGGCACGATCCGGTCGACCATGCTGTTTGGAAATGCGACGTGGTCACCGATCCATCGGGCGAGATCCGCGTCAAGCGCATCTGCAAAAGCCAGAATCGCCCGGCGCGCGGTATCGCCGTTCTGCCGCAGATTGTCACAAGACACGACGGTGAAAGCCAGATGACCGGCTACGCGCCGACGCCGCAGCGCTTCGACAATGAAGCCGAACATGGAGCGCGGTGCGCCGCCGGCCAGATCATGCGCGACATCCGGCATATCCAGCTTGAACGCACCGCTTGCCTCGTCGAAGTTGTACCCGCCCTCCGTGATCGTCAGGGACACGATCCGGATCGAGGGATGCGCCAGCTTCTTTAGCACTGCTTCCGGATCAGACGGTGCGTGCAGGTATTCGACCAGCGCGCCGATCACCCGGCAGCTGGTCGTCCCGTCCGGCGCAAACTCCGTCAGCGTATACAACCCGTCCTGCGCACGCAGCGCCGCCGCCTTCGCGACGGCAGCCTCACTGTTGCCCAGCCCGATTCCGCAAATTCCCCATGCCTCCTGGCCGGGTAGATGCAGGCACCGATCCACGTACAGCGCTGCGTGTGCCCGATGAAAATTGCCGACGCCAATATGAGCGATGCCGGCAGTGACGCGCTGACGGTCGTAACCAGGCACGGTCACAGCGGCACCGACGTTGCCGATGTCTGCGTTCGACAGCTTTCTGTGATCGAGTTTATCCATGAGCTTGCACCAAAGAGTTCCTGCCTTGTCTCCGGGTTCGGCTGGCACGACTGTCCTAGTATGGCGCCATCGCCATGATGCTGATGATTCCCGAAATTCCCGCCTGTAACCGGCTGACCCAAATGAACAACTCCTCAGCGTCGGCATTCCGTACCGTCGTCGATGAAATCGGGCAAGAAATTTACAATGTGTGGCAAACCCGCCCAAACGCATTTTGCATACATCCAAATGGTAATCCGACCCCAACAAGTCGTCGCACATTCAAATCCATGTTCCAGTATGAAGTGAATGATGCAAACACTGCATCAGTCGTGTCGGGGGCCTTAGGTATTCCAATCGCCACTCTGACAGCTGGGTCCAAGATTGTTGCTGGGAAAAACATTGCTGTTAATCAATCGCAACTTGATCGGCAAGTACCCAATATTCGTGATTTAGTTCAGAGTATCGAATAACGAACGTTAGTCAATATTTCTTCCCGACTATGACTTCTGCTGCAAGGTCCGGCGTACATCGTCCAGCACCGGCACCAGTGCAATGACGATCAGCGTTGCCGCCAGCGGCAGGGTAAACACGAAACCGAAGTGCCGGAAACCGAGCGCGCCCGCCACGCCGCCGGCGCAAAACAGCAGCACCAGCGTCGCCAGGTTTTTCAGCTTGGCACTGTTTGCGTATACACGCATGCCGGAATGCTGGTTGCGATTCCAGTACAGCGCCTTGCCCAGTTCGATACCGATGTCAGTGACCATGCCTGTGATGTGGGTAGTGCGAATCTCGGCATGCGAGAGTTGCGTGCAGATGGCGTTCTGCAAACCCATGATGAAACACAGCAACATCACCGTCACCGGTACGAATAGCCATTCGATGCGGGTAATGTTGCCGCCGAGCAAAGCGAAGAGCAGCAGCAGGATCGCTTCGACGATCAGCGGCATGGCGTATTCCGCCTCCATGCGCCGTTTGCGCGCCCAATTGACCAGCATTGCCGAGTAAACCGCGCCGGAAATGAAAAAGAACATGCTGGTCGCTCCCACCATCAGCAAACCGATCGCGCCGATTGCCATATCCTCCGCCATCTGCGACAGGATGCCGGACATATGTGAAGTAAATTGTCCGACCGCCAGAAACCCGCCGGCATTGATCGCGCCGGCAATGGCCGACAGCACGAAGGCAAGATGCCGGTTGGTGATGAGCGTCCGGTTCTTGCCGGCGAGGCTTCTGAGGTAGGCGACTAGCATGGCGGCTTGTGAGCTTGCTTCGATTCCGGTTCTTGCGACGCGGCAAAGATCGGTCATCTTTGACGACGCTTTATTGAACTCCTTCATCCATGTATTTCTTGATTTGCCGGGCTGTCAACAGCATATAATGATGCATATTCCCTGCACTTATATATTTTAGGCCATGAGCTACGAACTCCAGCAACTTTCAGAGAAAGTGACGCAACTTGCCGCCCTGACCCAGTCACTGCGTCGTGAAAATGCCGATCTGCGCCTCGATGTCACCACCCTGACGACCGAAAAGACGGAACTGTCCCGGCGCATGGAGGAAGCACTCCAGCGTGCGCAGACCCTGCTGGAAACACTGCCGTCCGCAACGCCGGCGGATCCGGCGCCCGATGAAGAGGGGGCGGGATGATACAGCTCAACGTCACCATCATGGGCCATTCTTATACGCTGGCATGCAAGGAAGGCGAAGAAGCAACGCTGCAACAGGCAGTGGCGTATCTCAATGAAAAAATGCGCGCCATCCGCGATGCCGGCAAAATCAAAGGCAACGACCGCATCGCCATCATGGCCGCACTCGGCATCGCCGCCGAGCTGCTGTCGACACAACCCGACAACGGTTTCTTTGCCGGACTGACAATCGCGGAATGGAAGCAAAACATGGCCGCGATACATACCGTGCTGGATGAGGTGCTGACGCCGCAAGAGAATCTGCTTCAGGATCTGCCGTCAGAACATGTCACGAACTAAGAGCCGCTAAGAACCTGCTCGGGTTCTGACGACTGCCCTTTCGTAGCGCTCCCATCCTATCTGCCGTCTGCCGCAGCGGCTTTGAAGATACGTCTGGCGCGCGCCAGATCGCTGCGCATGTTGGCGCGCGCTTCTTCATGGCAGGCCCTGGCTTCTGTTTTCCTGAGCAGTTTGCATTCCTTCAGCGCCTGTGCATGAGCAGCATGCGCTTCTTTCACCAGATTTTCGTGATGCAGCCTAGGCGTATCGGCGCCCTGGTACCATCTTTGCGGATCGCGCCGCGAGACGTCTTCTTTTGCGGCGATGACAGGATAGTGCGCGGCGCAGCCGACAGCCAGAATGAACGATAGTCGCAAAAGGTGTTTGTGGCGATTTTTTGTCATGGCTGCAAGCTCCTTTCAGTAGAAACAGTGAGCGTCCTTACGTCTGTACGACACAGTGCCAATCATCATACCCTGTTTGCGCCGGCGTCAAAAGACCATCGTCAAACGACGATAGTCTGCGCTTCTCCTGCGGCGCGGGCGCGGATTTCACCGATGCGGAACACGGTCTCGCCTGCCGCCTTCAGTTGCGCCATGGCGGCGTCGGCGTTTTCTCTAGAAACGATCACGGTCATGCCGATGCCGCAATTGAAGACACGGTGCATTTCGGCGTCAGCCACGCCGCCATGCTGCTGCAACCAGGTAAACAGCGGCGGTCTGGTCCAGGACTGGCCGTCCAGCACCGCGCTCAGATTGTCCCGCAGCACGCGTGGGATGTTTTCGACCAGGCCGCCGCCGGTAATGTGAACCATGCCCTTCACTTCCATCGCAGCCATCAAGGCCAGCAGCGGCTTGACATAAATGCGGGTCGGCTCCAGCAGTACGTCAGCCAGCCTGCGGCCGTGGAAGTCGGCGTTCAGGTCGGGTCCGGCCACTTCCAGAATCCTGCGTACCAGCGAATAGCCGTTGGCGTGCGCGCCGGAAGAAGCCAGGCCCAGCACCACGTCACCCGCAGCGATCCTGCTACCGTCGATCAGCCTGGATTTTTCGACCACCCCAACGGCAAAGCCGGCCAGGTCGTATTCGCCGTCCGGATACATGCCTGGCATTTCAGCGGTTTCACCGCCGATGAGCGCGCAGCCGGCTTGCTCGCAGCCCCTGGCGATGCCCTTGATGACATCCGTGGCGCTCGGTACGTCCAGCTTGCCACAGGCAAAGTAATCGAGGAAGAACAGCGGTTCGGCGCCCTGCACCAGAATGTCGTTGACGCTCATGGCGACCAGATCGATGCCGATGGTGTCGTGCCTGCCGAGGTGAAAAGCCAGCTTGAGCTTGGTGCCGACGCCATCGGTACCGGACACCAGGACAGGTTCCTTGAACTTCCTGCTGATTTCGAACAAGGCGCCGAAACCGCCTATGCCGCCCAGCACGCCTTCACGGGCAGTACGCCTAGCAAAAGGCTTGATCGCCTCGACCAGAGCATCGCCGGCATCGATATCGACACCGGCGTCGCGGTAAGAAAGAGAAACGGATGAAGTCATGATGAAATGGATACTGGAAGCGGTAAGGTAGAATAGCGGAACGAGACGGCCGGCAAGGCTGCTAAAACAAAACCGTGATTTTATCAAACCGATTCGCCCAAAGCCTGATTTCCATGCCTTTTTCTTTCTCGGATGAGCAAAAACAAAGCTTGCCATGGTTTCTCGTAGGGCTGCTACTGGCAGGCATCCTAGTGCTCCTGGGGCCTATGCTGACGCCCTTCGTCGTCGCCGCCATCCTGGCGTATGCGCTCAATCCGGGCGTCGACTGGCTGGCCGCGCGCTGTGCCAACCGTGTTTATCTGCCGCGCGCGCTGGCGGTGCTGATCGTCATCCTGCTGCTGGCGCTGACAGTGCTGGCCCTGATTCTGGTCGTCATGCCGGTGCTGCTCAAGGAAATCCCGCTGCTGCAACGGCAGATTCCCGATTTTCTCGACAAGCTCAACGCCATTGTAGCGCCGCACCTCGGCGAATACGGCATCCACGTGCGCCTGGATATCATCGGCATCAAGAAAATCCTGACCCAGCAGCTAGTCACCAGCGGCGATGAGATCTGGGCCCCGGTGCTGGCCTCGCTCAAGACCGGCGGTAGCGCGCTGCTGACATGGCTGATCAATCTGCTGTTCATTCCCATGCTGCTGTTTTATCTGTTGCAGGACTGGCACCCCTTCATCGGTCGCCTGCGCCACATGATCCCACGTCGTTGGGTCGGCAAAATCAGCCATATGGCCGAAGAAGTCGATGACCTGCTGGCGCAATATCTGCGCGGGCAATTGCTGGTGATGTTGATCCTGGCGGCTTATTATTCGATCGCGCTAGGCATTGCCGGCTTCGATATCGCTTTGCCCGTGGGTATCCTGACCGGTGTGCTGGTCTTCATTCCCTATGTCGGCTTCGGACTTGGTCTAACGCTGGCGCTGATCGCCGCCGTATTGCAATTCACCAGCCTGTACGGCCTGATGGCCGTAGCCATCATTTATGGCGTCGGCCAAGTAGTGGAAGGCTTCATCCTGACGCCGCAACTGGTCGGCGAACGTATCGGCCTGCATCCGCTGGTGGTGATCTTCGCCCTGCTGGCGTTCGGGCAACTGTTCGGTTTCGTCGGCGTGCTGCTGGCCCTGCCTGCCTCGGCCATCGTTTCGGTAGGAGTGCGCCATCTGCGCCAGCATTATTTGAGCAGCAGTTTCTATAATAGAGAGGCATGAAACAACTTCTGCTGGATTTAGGCGCGCAGCAGGCGCCGACTTTCGCCGGCTTTGTGACCGGGCGCAATGCCGAGTTGCTGCAACGGCTGCAAGACATCGCCCGCGCGCAGGAGCAAGCCGCCTTGCATGACCGTTTCATCTATTTCTGGGGCGAGAGCGGCGCGGGCAAGACACACCTGCTGCATGCCTTGGCCCGCGTCAATGGCGCCAGCCGCCTGATTGCCGCCGATGCGCCCGACAGCGCTTTCGACTATACGCCCGCCGTACAATGCTATCTGCTGGATGATTGCGAACGGTTGCCACCGGATGCGCAGATCGCTGCCTTCAATCTGTTCAACCGGATCCGCGAGCAGGATGGCTATCTGATCAGCAGCGGCGCACAGCCGCCGGCCCGCTTGCAGATGCGTGAAGACCTGCGCACGCGGCTGGGTTGGGGGCTGATCTATCAACTGTACGGTTTGACCGACGATGAAAAAACCGCCGCGCTGACACGGTCGGCGCAGGCGCGCGGCATGATGCTGTCGCCGGGCGTCCTGTCCTATCTGCTGACCCATTACCGGCGCGACATGCCGTCCCTGTCGCGCATGCTCGACGCGCTCGACCGCACTTCACTGGAAACCAAGCGCCCCATCACCTTACCGCTGCTGCGCGATCTGTTACAACAGGAAACCGAAGACGACACACCATGAATCTTGCTTTATTCGATCTCGACCATACCCTGATCCCTATCGACTCCGACCACGAGTGGGGCGAATTTCTGGCGCGCACCGGCGCCATCGATGCCGCCGCTTTCCGCCAAGCCAATGCTGCCTGGTTTGCCGACTATCAGGCCGGCACACTAGACCCGGTCAAGTATCTGGAATTCTCCCTTGACATGCTGTCCCGGTTCCCGCGCGCGCAGCTCGACGACTGGCACGCGCAGTTTATGCAGGAAGTCATACAGCCGTCCATGCTGCCTGCCGCCATTGCCGTCGTGCAACGGCACCTGGATGCCGGCGACACAGTGGCCATCGTCACCGCCACCAACAGTTTCGTCGCCGCTCCCATCGCCAGGCTGTTCAAGGTGCATCACCTGATCGCGGCCGAGCCGGAAGTCGACGGCAATGGCCGCATCACCGGCCGCCTGCTGGGAACGCCCACTTACGGCGCGGGCAAAGTCACGCATACCGAAGCCTGGCTCGAAACGTTCGGCAAAACCATGCGGGACTACGAGCGCAGCTATTTCTACAGCGACTCGCAGAATGACATCCCGCTGCTGTCGCGTGTCACCCATCCCGTCGCCACCAACCCGAACGACAAGCTCGAGGCGCACGCACGCGCACGAGGCTGGCCGGTTTTGCATCTCTTCGACGTACAATGATCAACAAATTCATCCGCTCTATCTTCGGCAAAAACAAGAAAAATACCTCCGCCACCGAACCTGTCATCCTGGACCGGAAGCAGCATGGCATCAACCTGCAACTGGTGTCGCCCAACGCCATCCGCGTCACCCAGACCCTGCAGGAAGCCGGCTTCAAGGCCTTCATCGTCGGCGGCGCAGTACGCGATCTGCTGCTGTCAATCAAACCCAAGGACTTCGACATCGCCACCAACGCCACGCCGGAACAGATCAAGCAACTGTTCCGGCGCGCCTTCATCATCGGCCGCCGTTTCCAGATCGTCCACGTGATGTTCGGCCAGGAACTGATCGAAGTCACCACCTTCCGCAGCAGTTCCGCCGGCAGCGCCCCCAGGGATGAACACGGCCGCGTGCTGTCCGACAACACCTTCGGCGAACAGCACGAAGACGCCGTGCGACGCGATTTCACCATCAATGCCATGTACTACGATCCGGCGTCGCAAAGCGTATTCGACTATCACGGCGGCATCGCCGATATCCGCGCCAGGACGCTACGCATCATCGGTGTGCCGAAAGAACGCTATCGCGAAGATCCGGTGCGCATGCTGCGCGTGGCGCGCTTTGCCGCCAAACTCGATTTTTCCATCGACGCCGCCACCAGTGCGCCGATCGCCATCATGGCGCCGCTGATCAACAACGTCCCCGCCGCGCGCGTGTTCGACGAAATGCTGAAACTGCTCATGAGCGGACACGCCCTCGCCTGCCTGCAGCAACTGCGCACGCAAGGTCTACATCACGGTTTACTGCCGCTGCTCGACGTCGTGCTGGAACAACCGCTGGGCGAAAAATTCGTCACGCTGGCGCTGGCCAATACCGATACCCGCATCAAACAGGGCAAACCGGTTTCGCCGGGCTTTCTGTTCGCCTCGCTGCTGTGGCATCAGGTGCTGGAAAAATGGCGCGCCTATCAGGCGGCCGGCGAATATCCGATTCCCGCGCTGCATCTGGCGACCGATGATGTGCTCAACGCACAGACCGAAAAACTGGCGCTGCAACGTAAAATCACTTCCGACATGCGTGATATCTGGGCCATGCAGCCGCGCTTCGAACGCCGTACCGGCAAAACATCCTACAAACTGCTGGAACATCTGCGCCTGCGCGCCGGTTTCGACTTCTTGCTGCTGCGCTGCGCCTCCGGTGAAGCCGATGCCGAACTCGGCATATGGTGGACCTCCTTCATCGGCGCCGACGGCCCTGAACGCGAAGTCCTGCTTGCGCTCAAACCCAACGCCGCCGCAGACGCGAATGCCGGCGCCAAATCCGTCAGAAAGCGCAAGCGCCGCGGTGGCCGCAAGCGCAGCAGGAGCAGCAGCGCCGGTCAAGC
>JBAPMF010000005.1:0-4080 GCA_049278475.1 Herbaspirillum sp.
GTCTGCCGGTCAGCAGCGGCGCCGGCAGCAGCGGCGCCGCCGACTGGGTGTTGTCGCAGCACGAGATCGTCATTCGCGACGGCAAGATACGCTGGCGCGACGACAGGCGTGGCGCACCCGAGCTGGCGCTGAGCCAGGTCGATCTGGTGCTGCGCAATCACTGGCGTCGACACCAGTTGACACTGAAAGCAACGCCGCCAGCCGATCATGCTGCGCCGCTGGACGTGCGCGCCAGTTTTTCCCATCCCGGCTTTGCCGGCAGGGTTTCCGACGTGACGCGCTGGAAGGGTACGTTGTACACCGATTTGCGCAACACCGACCTGGCGGTCTGGAAAGCCTGGATCGACTATCCGGTTGCGCTCAGCCAGGGTAAGGGTTCGGTACGCGCCTGGCTGGATCTGGATCATACCAAGGTGGCCAATTTCACGGCTGACCTGAGTCTGTCGAATCTGTCGGTGCAACTGGATAAAAATCTTGAACCGCTGCAACTGGCACAAGTCAGCGGCCGCATTTCCGGCAACGAAATGCACGCCCCCGATCTGCAGGATGGCATTCCGACATTCGGTGCCAAAGGCCATGTGCTAATACTGACCGATTTTTCTCTACAAACCATGGATGGCTTCGTCTTGCCACCCACCTCGATTTCCGAAATGTTTGAAGCAGCCACGCTTTTCCGTCCCGAAAAGATGCAGGTCACAGCCAGGCTGCTGGATCTGAAAATACTGTCGGACCTGGGCGCGCGTCTGCCGCTGACGCCGTCGCAGCGCAAGCTGCTCAGTGACCTGTCGCCGCGTGGCCGACTCAGCAACTTTACCGTCCAGTGGGAGGGCAGTTATCCGGAACTACAGGCGTATCGCGTGCGCGGAGACTTCAGCGGTCTGGGCATGCGGGCTCAGACCGCGCGTCCTGCCCAGGCGAAAACCTTGACCCGGCCCGGCCATGCCGGCGTACCGGCGATCCCCGGTTTTTCCAATCTGAGCGGAACCATCGATGCCACGGAAAAAAGCGGTGTGCTGCATCTGGCGTCGCAACATGCCGTGCTGCATTTGCCAACGGTGTTTGCCGACTTTGCGCCAGATTTCGACATTTTGAACCTGCGTAGTCGCTGGGAGATGCAACAGAGCGAGGCAGTGCTGATTCATCTCGACAGCATGGCGTTCGCGCAGGAGGGTATCGCCGGCACGCTGAGCGGCACGCATCTGATGCCGTTGCGGGGAACATCGCTGGGCGTCATCGATATGAAAGCGACACTGTCGACTTTCGATCTGCGCAAGCTCAGGCGTTTCCTGCCGCTGCATACTCCCAGTCCGGTATCGGACTGGGTTGCCGGCGCTCTGCTGGATGGCCGCGCCAGCGATGTTGAAATCACAGCCAAGGGCGCGCTGGCAGATTTCCCTTTCCACAATCCCGGACCGGATGGAAAGAGCACGGGTGCATTCAAGCTTTCCGGCAGGTTCGAAAAACTGAAGCTCGATTATGCCCCATCGCATATCGGCCAGGATGGCAAATCGCCTGAGTGGCCGCTGCTCGAAGACGCCAGCGGCAAACTATCGATCGAGCACGCGCGTCTGGAAGTCGTCGCCGATTCCGGCAAGACCCATGGCATTGCCATATCGAACGTGAAGGTGACCATTCCTGATCTGCTCGATGCCGAATCCTCGCTGGAGATCGAAGGTAATGCCGCCGGCGCGATGCAGGACTTTCTGCGCTATGTCCAAGACAGTCCGGTGGCACATTGGATCGGCAATTTTACCGAAGACAGCAAGTCGACCGGCAACGCCAGATTGCGCTTGAAATTCCAGTTGCCGCTGCATCATATGATCGATGCCAAGGTCGACGGCAGCCTGCAGTTCATCGACAACGATGTGTCTTTGCTGGCGGGCCTGCCGACGGTATACCGGACCAGTGGCAAGCTGGAGTTCAACGAAAAAGGTTTCAATCTGCCAGCCATCGAGGGCGTGTTCCTGGGCGGGCGGGTGACGCTTGCCGGCGGTATCCGAAGCGACGGCAGCACGCTGGTCAGGCTCGATGGCACGCTCACCACCGACGGTGTGCGTCAAGCCTATGCCAATACAGGCCCGGTGTTGCAGCGCATGCTGGAGCACGTGAGCGGCGCGGCGCGTTACAGCGGGACGATCGCCATGCGCGGGCATCAGCCGGAAATCATGATTGAATCCAGCCTGCAAGGTCTGGCATTGAATCTGCCGGCGCCGTTGCGCAAGACGGCGAATGAAAGCTGGCCGCTGAAGTTCGAACTGGTCGGCCTGAACGGCGACAATGCATCGATAGAACGTGATGAAATCAGGCTGTCACTGGGAGCGCTGATGTCGGCGCGCTATCGCCGGCAAAAGGCGCCCGGCAGACAGTGGGAGGTACAAAGCGGCGGCATCGGCATCGGCCGGCCGGCGCCGCAACCTGACAGCGGCCTGGTGATGTACGCTGATGCCGGAAACATGAACCTCGATCGATGGACAGCGTTCCGCGCCTCGATGCTCCAAGCAGCCAATGGCAGCGCAAGTCGCGTCGATGCCGGCATCGATGCTTATCTGGAACCGGACGCGATCGCCCTGCGCGCGACTGAGCTGATAGTGATGGGCAAAAAACTCGACAACGTGATCGTCGGCGCCTCGCATCAGCACGGGAGCTGGCAAGTGAACATTGCCTCGGATCAGGCCAGTGGTTACGCCACCTGGAATGAACCCAGCAGCGACCACCGGATGGGACGCGTCATGGCGCGGCTGGCGATGCTGAACATTCCGGAGGGCGCGGTCCAGGACGCCAGTCATGTGCTCGAAGGCGATGGCGATACTGCCGACAGGATTTCGGCGCTCGATATCGTCGTTGAAGATTTCCGACTGTCTGGCAAAACGCTCGGCCGTCTGGAACTCGATGCCGACAATGCGCACGTCAGCGCCGGCAGCGAATGGCGCATCAACAGGCTGAACCTGATCAATCCCGACGCCGAGCTGCACGCGGCGGGCAGCTGGGTGACACTCGACAAGAGCAACACCTCCAGTCTGAGCTATACGCTGAACATCGATGACGCCGGTAAATTGCTGGACCGTTTCGGTTTCCCCGGCGTGATCAAAGGCGGCAAGGGCAAACTGGATGGCGACGTGAACTGGAAGGGCTTGCCGTTCTCGCTGGATATGCCGACGCTGGGCGGCCGGGTCAGCATGAACGTGCATACCGGACAATTCCTCAAAGTCAATCCGGGTATGGCCAAACTGCTCAACGTGCTCAATCTGCAAGCCTTGCCGCGCCGGCTGGCGCTGGATTTCCGCGATATTTTCTCTGAGGGATTCGCCTTCGACAGCATCACCGGCGCAGCCTCCATCGCCCAAGGCATCGCCACGACCGACGATCTGAAAATGACAGGCGTTGCGGCATCGGTTCTGATGAACGGTTCCGCCGATATCGCCCGGGAAACGCAAAATCTGCACCTGGTGGTTATTCCCGAAGTCAATCTCGGCACAGCATCCCTGCTGGCGCTGGCGGTCAACCCGGCGGTCGGCATCGGGACTTTCGTGGCACAACTATTCCTGCGCGACCCACTGATGAAGACGCTGACCTTTGGGTATCATGTCAGCGGCTCCTGGAGCGATCCGCAGATCGTCAGACAAGAACATGCCGGCGGCGCCGACGACAGACCGATATCGGAATAACGGCATGCGCCCGGTAACATCGGGCCCCATCGTCTACAATACGTCCATGAAAACACTCGAACCCAATCTCAGCGTGCTCAGTATTGCGCGCGATACCCTGCTCACGCCATTCGCTTTGGACGAAGCCGGGTTGCTGAAAACACTGGGCAGTATGTTGACCCATCAGGTCGATTATGCCGACCTGTATTTCCAGTGTACCAAGAGCGAAAGCTGGAGTCTGGAAGAAGGTATCGTCAAGAGCGGCAGTTTTTCGATCGATCAGGGCGTCGGTGTGCGCGCCATCTCCGGCGACAAGACGGCGTTTGCGTATGCGGATGATATCTCGGAAGCGGCTCTGTCTGCTGCCGCCGCGGCCACGCGCACTATCGGCCGCCAGGGCGCCGGTCGTGTCAGGGTCGCCGGTGGCATGCTGCCC
>JBAPMF010000006.1:0-5651 GCA_049278475.1 Herbaspirillum sp.
TCGCAATCGGGCGCGCTGCAAGCCGGCAGCGCCGACACGCGGCTGTTCATCACGCCGGGCTATACGTTCAGGACCGTGGATCGCCTGATCACCAACTTCCACTTGCCCAGATCGACACTGCTGATGCTGGTCTCGGCGTTTGCCGGCTACGATCATATTCGCGCCGCTTATCTGCACGCCATTGCGCAAGGGTATCGTTTCTTCAGCTATGGCGATGCCATGCTTTTATCCAGGTATCCCGGCAGATTTGCGGGATCCGGCACGTAACTGAAGTCCCACTGTCGATAGGTGGCTGCGGTCGCAAAGTCCGTCTGGGCATCGCCGAACCCCGCTGTCTCGAGCGGTTTTTTCAATGACGTGCTGCGAACGCCCTGGATCTCGCCCTCGGGCGCAAGAACGGGCTCGAAAGTATGGCAAGGAGGCGCGACGCAGCCAGCGGCGCGTTGTGTTAGCGGCTCTTAGTCCTGGCATTTGATGGAGCAGCTCCTTCTTTCAAAAACGACTTCCAGGTTTGAAAATAATCAGGTTATAATCACGCCTCTTTATGGGGGCGTTAGCTCAGTTGGTAGAGCAGCGGACTCTTAATCCGTAGGTCGAGTGTTCGAGCCACTCACGCCCCACCAGGATATGCCACTCTATCTAGTCAGTGGCATTTTTTCTTTCTGCTCCACCAAGGATGACGTATCGTCGTGGTCAAGTAATTTCAGACACCGAGATTCAATCGCCGTCACCACATCGGCCTGGCTTCCAATACCCGGCAGGCCTGCGTCACAGGAATGGCCTTTTGCGGCAATTCCTGAATGAGCCTCCTTGAAATATGTCTGCATGTCCCAATTTCTTTTGTATTCAAGCTGTGGAGAAAAACATGCGTTTCGATAAACTCACTACGAAATTGCAGGAAGCGCTGGCCGATGCCCAAAGTCAGGCAGTCGGCAACGACAATCAGTACATCGATCCGCTCCATCTGGTGCTGGCCTTGCTGGCGCAGGACGACGGTGGCGCGCGTTCGCTGTTGCAGCGCGCCGGTGTCAACGTGACCGGGTTGACTTCGTCCTTGCAGCATGCCATGACGCGCCTGCCCAAGGTCTCGGGCGCCGGCGGCGAAGTGCAGATCGGCCGCGAGCTGGCGGCCTTGCTGAATCTGGCCGACAAGGAAGCGCAAAAGCATGGCGACCAGTTCATCGCCAGCGAAATGGTTTTGCTCGGTTTGGTTGACGACAAATCCGACGCCGGTCGCGCCGCGCGTGAAAACGGTCTCACGCGCAAGGCGCTGGAAGCGGCCATCGACACCGTGCGCGGCGGCGCCAGCGTGTCGTCGCAACAGGACGAAGGCCAGCGCGAGGCATTGAAGAAATACATTCTCGATCTGACCGCGCGCGCCCGTAGCGGCAAGCTCGATCCGGTGATCGGCCGCGACGATGAAATCCGCCGCGCCATCCAGGTGCTGCAACGCCGTAGCAAGAATAATCCCGTGCTCATCGGCGAACCCGGCGTCGGCAAGACCGCCATCGTCGAAGGTCTGGCGCAGCGTATCGTCAGTGGCGAAGTGCCGGATAGCCTCAAGTCCAAGCGTGTGCTGTCACTCGACATGGCGGCCTTGCTGGCCGGCGCCAAGTATCGCGGCGAGTTCGAAGAACGGCTGAAAGCCGTCCTCAAGGAAATCGCCCAGGATCAAGGTCAGACCATCGTCTTCATCGATGAACTGCACACCATGGTCGGTGCCGGCAAGGCCGAAGGCGCGATGGATGCCGGTAACATGCTCAAGCCCGCGCTGGCGCGCGGCGAGCTGCATTGCGTCGGCGCCACCACGCTGGACGAATACCGCAAGTACATCGAAAAGGATGCCGCGCTGGAGCGCCGCTTCCAGAAGATCATGGTCGATGAGCCGAGCGTGGAAGCGACCATCGCGATTCTGCGCGGCTTGCAGGAAAAGTACGAAGTGCATCATGGCGTCGATATCACTGACCCGGCCATCGTGGCCGCGGCTGAACTGTCGCATCGTTATATCACCGACCGTTTCCTGCCGGACAAGGCGATCGATTTGATCGATGAGGCTGCCGCCAGGATCAAGATCGAAATCGATTCCAAACCGGAAGTCATGGATAAACTCGATCGGCGTCTGATCCAGTTGAAGATCGAGCGCGAAGCCGTCAGGCGCGAGAAGGACGAAGCCTCGCAAAAACGCCTGACGCTGATCGAGGAAGAAATCACCAGGCTGGAGCGTGAATACGCCGATCTGGAAGAAATCTGGAAGGCCGAGAAAGCGAGCGTGCAGGGTAGCCAGCATGTGAAGGAAGAAATCGAGCGCATCCGCCTGCAAATGGACGAGGCCACGCGCAAGAGCGACTGGCAGAAAGTGTCTGAACTCAAGTACGGCAAGCTGGCCGAGCTGGAACAGGCGCTGGAGACACAGAACAGGCAGGATGCCGCCGGCGAAAACGCCAGCGACAAGCCGAAGCTGGTGCGTACCCAGGTGGGCGTGGAAGAGATCGCCGAGATCGTTGCGCGCGCCACCGGTATCCCAGTGTCGCGCATGATGCAGGGCGAACGCGAGAAACTGTTGCATATGGAAGAAGTATTGCATCGGCGCGTGGTCGGCCAGGACGAGGCAATCGTCGCCGTCTCGGATGCCATTCGTCGTTCACGCGCCGGTCTGGGCGATCCGGGCAGACCTTATGGTTCGTTCATGTTTCTCGGCCCGACCGGTGTCGGTAAAACCGAGTTGTGCAAGGCGCTGGCCTCGTATCTGTTCGATACCGAAGAGGCTATGATCCGCATCGACATGAGCGAATTCATGGAGAAGCATTCGGTCGCCCGTCTGATCGGCGCGCCGCCGGGTTATGTCGGCTATGAAGAGGGCGGTTATCTCACTGAAGCAGTGCGGCGCAAGCCTTACAGCGTGATCCTGCTGGATGAAGTCGAGAAGGCGCATCCCGATGTGTTCAATGTCCTGCTGCAAGTGCTCGATGATGGCCGTATGACCGATGGTCAGGGCCGCACGGTGGACTTCAGGAATACCGTGATCGTCATGACTTCCAACCTTGGATCACACAAGATACAGGGCATGGAAGATAGCGACCCGGCCGTGGTGAAGATGGCGGTCATGGCGGAGGTCAAGCTGCATTTCCGTCCGGAGTTCATCAACCGGGTCGATGAGATCGTGGTATTCCATACCCTCGACGAAAAAGACATCGGCGCCATTGCCAGGATACAGTTGCATATTCTGGAAACGCGCCTGGCCAGGATGGATATCGGTCTGGTGGTGTCGGATGCCGGCCTGCAAAAGATTGCCGAGGCCGGGTTCGATCCTGTCTATGGCGCGCGCCCGCTCAAGCGGGCCATCCAGCAGGAAATTGAAAACCCGCTGTCGAAGCTGATTCTGCAAGGAAAATTCGGTCCCAAGGATACCGTGCATGTGGAGATTGAAAATGGCGCGTTTTCATTTGAGACGCATTGACATGAGCGGCTGAGCCGTCAGCGGCTCTAAAGCAAAGCCACATTGGGTAAGTTCAGATAGCTGGTCTCGCGTGTGGCGGTAATGAAATCCGCCAGATATGACCTGCCGGACAACTCCGGCAGGCACGCCGCATACAGGCGTCCTGTCAGGCCGTCCGGTGTGATGCGCTTGGCCAGCACATAATTCCGGTTCAGATAATTTTGCACAGCCCATAAAGGCAGCGTGGCAATGCCGCGCCGGCTGGCGACCAGTTGCAGCATGGCGACGGTGAGTTCAGTGGTGCGCCGCTGTGTGGTAATGCCGGCCGGTTTGAGTACCTGGCGCACGATATCGAGCATGTCGTCGGGGACCGGATAGGTAATGAGCGTGTCGCTGGCGAAGTCTTCCGCCGTCAGATGATCCTGGTGCGCCAGCGGATGGTCGTGCGCCAGCAGGGCGACGATTTCAAAACGGAACAAGGCATGGTAATCGACCTGTTCGTCGGCATCGATGTCGGCCACGATGGCGAGGTCGGCGCGGTACGCGTGGAGCAGGCCGATCGGGTCGGCCTGGAAACCGGAGACGATGTCCATATCGATTTCCGGCCAGCGCTTGCGGAATACGTCCATGGACGGCATCAGCCAGTCGAAGCAGGTATGGCATTCCACCGCGATGCGTAACTGGCCAGCTTCGCCTTGCCGCAGGCGGGCCAGGTCGCGTTCGGCCTCGGCAATGCGCGGCAGCACCTCATCGGCCAGTTTGAGCAGGCGGCAGCCGGCGGGGGTGAAGCGTACTGGCGCCGATTTGCGCTCGAACAGTGGCGTGCCATGATGATCTTCGAGCTGCTTGATCTGATGCGACAGCGCCGATTGCGTGACATTGAGCAGGACGGCGGCGCGCAACAGGTTGCCAGCTTCCTTGAGCGCTTGCAGGGTTTTGAGATGACGAAGTTCCAGCATCACATACATTATGAGTAAAACTCAAGTTGATTCTTAAAATATATCGTTTGAATCATAGTTGATGTTCACGCAACATACCAGCTTCCGGGTTCATTATCAGGAGAGTTGGTCATGGCTTTATTACCGGCAGCACACGTCGCCCATGTATTGGGTTTTCCGCGCATTGGCGCGCACCGTGAATTGAAATTCGCGATGGAGTCGTTCTGGAAGGGCGAGTCCGATGAGGAGGCATTGCGCGCCACCGGCAAGGCGCTGCGCGCGCGTCACTGGCAGGCGCAGGCAGCAGCCGGGATGGATTACATCACGGTCGGCGATTTTGCCTGGTACGACCATGTGCTGGGCATGCTGGCATTGCTGGGTGCTTTGCCCGCGCGTTTCAAGCTGGATGCCGGCAAGCTCGATTTGGCTGCTTATTACACGCTGGCGCGCGGCGACAAGGACCACGCCGCGATGGAAATGACGAAGTGGTTCGATACCAACTATCACTATCTGGTGCCGGAATGGACCCCGGAACTGTGTTTCGACGGCGGCGTCGATTGGCTGTTCGACGAGATCGCCGAGGCACAGTCACAGGCGCATGCCGTTTCCGTCAAAGTCGTCCTGCTCGGACCGCTGAGTTTACTGTATCTCGGCAAGGTCAAATCGGGCCTGTCGCACAAACTGGATTTGTTGCCCAAGGTGATAGCCGGTTATGAAAAGCTGCTGGCGCGTCTGCGCGGCGTGGGAGTGGCGCTGGTGCAGATCGACGAGCCGGTGCTGGCGCTGGAGCCTGAGCGGCAATGGCTGGATGCCTTTTTGCCGGTTTACCGTGCATTGAGCAAGACTGCGCCTGCGCTGCTGCTGACGACTTATTTCGATACGGTGAGCGAACATGCCGCCCTGCTGCGCAGCTTGCCGGTTGCCGGTGTGCATCTGGACGGTGCGCGCGGCGTCACGCAATTACAGGAGTTTGCTGACGAATGGCCACAGGACAAGGTGCTGTCGGTGGGTATCGTCGATGGCCGTAATATCTGGCGTTGCGACCTCGACGCCGCGCTGGCGCTATTGAAGCCGTTGCATGTCAGGCTGGGCGGGCGTTTGTGGGTGGCGTCGAGCTGCTCTCTGTTGCATGTGCCGGTCGATCTGGCCCATGAGTTCAAACTGGATGAAGAACTCAAGAGTTGGCTGGCGTTCGCGACACAGAAATTGGATGAAATCTTCGCGCTCAAGCAGGCGTTGAACGGCAACGCCGATACCGTCGCCGGCCAGTTTGCGGC
>JBAPMF010000007.1:0-23789 GCA_049278475.1 Herbaspirillum sp.
CGTAGGGATCGAGCATGCCGACCACGACCGTGCCGGACTTCAGACGGGCGCGTTCCTGCTGACTGGGCGCGCGCACCTTCAAAATCACTTCGGCATCATAGACATCGCCAGCGGCGGCGATCCTCGCGCCGGTAGCGGCATAGGCTTCGTCAGGAAGGCTGGAGGAGATGCCGGCTCCCGACTCGACCAATACTTCATGTTGCGCCGCAATCAGTTTTCTGACCGTTTCCGGAGTGGCCGCTACGCGCGTTTCTCCTTCCCGGCTTTCGACAGGGATGCCTAACTTCATTCAAAATTCCTCTGGCTATTGTTAATTCCGGTCGAAATCTTACACGCAAAAATCAACAATTAATCATTTTACATCGGCTTGCGTCATCGCATGATGCCGCTCGCCTGTCTGGCTGAGCGCCTGAAGCATCTGCCCGGCCAAGGTAAAATGTCGCCTCTTGCAAGGAGAATGCGTTTATGACTGAAGTGACCGCGATGCCGGGAGGAGCATCCCGTGGCTAAGAAAAAAGTCGTCATCGGCATGTCGGGCGGCGTCGACTCGTCGGTCTCCGCCTGGCTGCTCAAGGAGCAAGGCTATGAAGTCATCGGTCTGTTCATGAAGAACTGGGAGGACGATGACGATGACGCCTATTGCTCGACTCGCCAGGACTGGATCGATGCGGCCTGCGTGGCCGATGTGATCGGCGTGGACATCGAGGCCGTCAATTTCGCCGTCGAATACAAAGACCGCGTGTTCGCCGAATTCCTGCGTGAATATCAGGCCGGACGCACGCCCAATCCCGACGTGCTCTGCAATGCCGAGATCAAGTTCAAAGCCTTTCTCGACCATGCCATGCTGCTGGGCGCCGATCTGATCGCCACCGGTCACTATGCGCGTGTACGCAAGCATCCCGCCGGCAAATGCGAACTGATGAAAGCCGCCGATGCCGGCAAAGATCAGAGTTACTTCCTGCACAGGCTGAATCAGCAACAGCTGTCGAAAACCTTGTTCCCGCTCGGCGAGATGCACAAGACCGAAGTACGCAGGATCGCCAGGCAGTTGAAACTGCCGAACGCGACCAAGAAAGATTCGACCGGCATCTGCTTCATCGGTGAACGGCCGTTTCGCGCATTCCTCAACCGTTACCTGGCCTATCGGCCCGGCCCGATGAAAACGCCCGAAGGCGACATCGTCGGCGAGCACGTCGGCCTAAGCTTTTATACGCTGGGCCAGCGCAAGGGCATCGGCCTGGGCGGCGTCAAGGCGCACCAGAAGGCCGACGGTAGCAGCGATGCCTGGTATGTCGCGCGCAAAGACATCGAGAACAACACGCTCTATATCGTACAAGGCCGCGACCATCCATGGCTGCTGTCATCGCAGCTGGGCGCCGGCCAGATCAGCTGGGTGGCCGGCGCAGCGCCCGATACGGCGGCCCTGAGCGCCAAGACCCGCTATCGCCAGGCCGACGTGCCGTGCGTTTTCCATGACGCAGGCACACGTTTCGACCTGCGTTTTGCCGATCCGCAATGGGCAGTCACTCCCGGCCAGTCGGCCGTGTTGTATCAAGGCGATGTCTGCCTGGGCGGCGGCATCATCGAACTCACCTGAAGACATGCGACAAATCATGAAAAAGCTTGCAATCCCGGCAAAGATGACAAATAATATAAACAAGAATTATTCTTATTCAATAGGAGATGAGCAATGAACCAATCGATCGAGCGCCAAGCCGAACCTCGCAAACCTCGTAACAGGTTGGCTGCCGCAGCGCATGGATCTTCCATTGCGTCCATTGCGCGTGTCAAAAGCCAGGATTTGTTGCGCCAGATGCGTGAGCTGGAAATCGACCACGGCGGTCGCATCTACACACTGCGCCTGACGCAATTGAACAAGCTGATCCTGACGGCGTGAACTGCCAACCGAGGAGAGTCTGATGACGACCGATAATATGGATTTTGCCTTCGTGGAACCGAATGGCGCGCCGGCACAGCCGGAGCTGCTGGTTTCAGCAGTGCTGCATTTGATGTCGCATTACGCTGCCGACAATCAGGAAAGCGGAAACTGCGTCAAACTGGCGTCAGTGATCGAGCGGCACCTGAAGGCCCTGGCGGATTTACCGAATCTGGCGCCGGTATTACGGGCGACTTGCCGGCAATTGTCGGAACAGTGGGCAATCGTTGTGGAACGCGCCATGCCGCAACCTGAAAAATTCAGGCTGTTCGCGCGCATCATCCCGGGTGCGAAGGTCGGCTAAGGCTGTTGTCGCAGAGCATGCCATGATCGTCTGTATTTGCAACAACGTTTCCGAAGGCCAGATTCAGCAGGCCGTCGATGCAGGCATGCGTTCCATGTCCGAACTACGCAAGGAACTCGGCGTCGCTGCCTGTTGCGGTAAATGTCATACCTGCGCCAGGCGCATCCTGCGCGAATGTCTCGGCAACACCAGTCAAACGCGCCATCCGGTACAGGTCATAACGTTCCATGCAAATGCCGCCGGATCGCGCCGCCCATGAGCAGGAGTTTCGCCTGCCATGCCGACGCCGTGCAGCGCGCAATCAGGAAAACCGGCCTGCTGGGATTGATCATCCTGCTGCACATTGCTTGCTTTCTTGTACTACGAAACGGTCTGGTGGCCCATCAGCCCGTCAACGTCACCCCAAAAGAAGTCATCGTCAGCCTCATCACGCCTGAGCATACACCAGAACCGACGCCGTCCCAAGCGCCGCCGAAAGCCGTTCAGGCCGGCAGGAAATCCGTCACGCCGGCACCGATGCCCGTGACCCGGACACCTGCCCCCGCCGCCATCAACACCCCGTCGGCACCGGCAGAAAAACCGTCGCTGCCCGCTGCCCCTGCTGCGGCATCACCACCGGGGCCGCCGCAGCCGAAGCAAATCACTTCCGGCATCGAATACATCGAGGCGCCGCGCCCCGCTTATCCCGTCGCTTCCAAACGGATGGGAGAAGAAGGCGTCGTGCGCTTCCGCGTTCTGGTCAGCACCGCCGGTAAAGCCGAAAAAGTCGATATCATTCATAGTTCGGGATCATCCCGCCTCGATGAAGAAGTCCGACACGCCGTCATGCGCGCCGTCTTCAAGCCGCACATCGAAAATGGCGAAGCCATCACCGTATCGGCCGACGGAGTCATCACCTTCAAGCTGAATCGCTGATTCCGGTATGCCTGCGAAACGATATGCGTCATCGATTCATTCATTATCGTCATCAAAAGGAAAGCATCATGGAAATGAATCCGTATGGATTACAAAGCCTGTGGGCGCAAGGAGATTTCGTGACCAAAGGCGTCGCGACACTACTGGTCGCCATGTCGATCGCCTCCTGGTATGTCATCGTCACGAAGGCGCTGCAACTGTTGCGCTTTCGCCGCGCCTCCAGCGCCGCCGGTCACGCATTCTGGGACGCCACCAGCCTGCCGGAAGGCGTCGCCATGCTGGGCGCCGACAACCCATTCACCGAAGTCGCCAAAGCCGGTGCCGCTTCAATGGCCCATCACGCCGCGCACAAGGGTCATCTGCACGATCAGCTGTCGGTCAGCGATTGGGTTACGCTGTCCCTGCGCCAGGCTATCGACGATGCCTCCGGCAAGCTGCAAACCGGCATGGCCGTACTGGCGTCGGTCGGCTCCACGGCACCGTTCGTCGGCCTGTTCGGCACTGTCTGGGGCATCTATCATGCGCTGGTGTCGATCGGTACTTCCGGCCAAGCCAGCATCGACAAGGTTGCCGGTCCGGTAGGAGAAGCGCTGATCATGACGGCGCTGGGTCTGGCCGTGGCCATTCCCGCCACCTTCGGTTACAACGCCCTGGTGCGCGGTAACAAGAGTACCATCGCCAAACTCAACAAGTTCGGTTTCGATCTGCACGCCCTGTTCGTCACCGGCGCCCGCGCGGCGACTGAAGATGCTGAAACCGGCGCGGCAAAGAATGCCAGACTGACAGCTGTCAGGAGAGCATGATGGCAACGGGTTCCCTGTCCGATGCGGACGACGATTTCAATCCGGAGATCAACACCACGCCGCTGGTCGACGTGATGCTGGTGCTGCTGATCATCTTCATCATCACCATTCCGGTCATGAATCACGCCGTCAAGATCGACTTGCCACGCGCGATGAGCCAGCCGGACGCAAGCAAACCGCAAAACATCGATCTGTCGATCGACGCCCGTGGCCAGCTGTTCTGGAATGAGGGACTGATCGACAGCAATCAATTGAGTCTGCGTATCGCCGAAGCGGCTAAAAAACAACCACAGCCGGAACTGCATCTGCGTGCCGAGCGCACGACGCAATACGAAAAAATCGCGCAAGTTATGGCGGCAGCCCAATCGGGCGGACTCGCCAGAATCGGCTTCGTCACCGACCCAAAAACCAAGTAACTGACCGTTGAGGCGACACACGCTCCGCACGCAGCCAGCGGCTTTGTGTTAGCGGCTCTAAGAATGATTTGCGCTAACTTATGCTGAAGTCCAGCATCGACTGCGTTATGATGCGCCCATTCACGCGGCTGGATCCGCAGACCTCATCTGCCCGCGCCGGCCCCCCCCCACACACTATGCCCGGAGATTTCCATGAAAGGCGATCCAGCGATCATCAAGCTGCTCAATGCGCAATTGACCAATGAGTTGACAGCAATCAACCAGTATTTTCTGCATGCCCGCATGTACAGGCACTGGGGTCTCGAAAAGATTGCAAAAAAAGAGTTCGCTGAATCCATCGGCGAAATGAAGCATGCCGACCAACTGATCGAGCGCATCTTGATGCTCGATGGCCTGCCCAACCTGCAAACGCTGCACAAGCTGATGATAGGCGAAAACATCACCGAGATGCTGCAATGCGACCTGAAGCTGGAGAAAGCTGCGCAAACAACCGTGAAGGGAGGCATCGCCAGCTGTGAAACCCACGGCGACTATGTCTCACGCGAACTGTTCCAGATGATCCTCGACGATACCGAGGAACATATCGACTGGCTGGAAACCCAGCTCGACCTGATCGAAAAAATCGGTATCCAGAACTACCTGCAAACGCAGACCATCGCAGAATGAAGCTGGGCAGTTTCGGGATTGCTGCGGCGGAAATTCAGTCGCCGTACAGCTTCTGCTTCAGCTCGCGACGCTGCTGCGCTTCCAGAGACAGGGTTGCGGTCGGACGCGCCAGCAGGCGGGGGATGCCGATCGGTTCGCCGGTCTCTTCGCACCAGCCATATTCACCGGCATTGATGGCAGTGATGGACTGCTGTACCTTCTTGAGCAGCTTGCGTTCGCGGTCGCGGGTGCGCAGTTCCAGCGCATGTTCTTCCTCAATCGTTGCGCGGTCAGCAGGATCGGGAACCAGTACTGTTTCGCGCAGATGCTCAGTGGTTTCGCCTGCATTCTTCAGCAGATCTTTTTCCAGCTGCTGCAAACGGGCCTTGAAAAAAGCAAGTTGCGCTTCATTCATGTAGTCCTTCTCGCCCATCTTGAGAATTTGTTTCTCAGTGAGCAAGGTCTGCGTATCAGGGGTAGTTTTAGTAGTTTTGGTCGCCACTTCGCTTACTTTCAATGCCACGGTTTTTTCGATTCTATCCTTTAATCCTGCGCTTTTCTGCCGTTTGTCACCTTATCGTTGGGTTTGCACCGATGCCGCCTTCCAGTCATGTCATCGATTGCCTCGCCCCCGTGCTGTGCCGGGCGTCGCTGGCGACGTTTATTTAACGGTCAGGGATTTTACTACAACAACATGGGCTGTCGATGCAGCTGTTTTTTCCCGGACATGACAGCTTTTTTCTGCCGGTTTGGCCCCGGCAACGACGCTGTACAGTGTATACCAGAACCTGGCACATAAATAGCATTTCGTCCCCTCGATGAGACGCTGGCATGCAGGCGCTCACAACATGTTGACGGCCGACAAGTTCTCAGGCGCGCGTTGCGCCGCAGACCAGGCAAACCGGATTGCGCCCCAACCGGATACTGCTCCATTCCATGCTGCGCGCATCGATGGTTTGCAGACGGCCGGCCAGTGATGCGCCAATGCCGGCCACCAGTTTGATCGCTTCAGCAGCCTGCATAGCGCCGATAATGCCAACCAGCGGCGAAAAGACTCCCATAGTCGAACACTGTGCTTCTTCGAATTGCTGATCGGGGGGAAACAGACAGGCATAGCACGGCGCATCGCCGCGGCGCGTGTCGAACACACTGACCTGGCCGTCGAAGCGAATCGCCGCGCCCGACACCAACGGCACCTTGCAGTCGACACAGGCGCGATTGATGGCATGACGGGTCACAAAGTTATCGCTGCAATCGAGCACCACCACAGCGCTACGCACCAGCTCGCCCAGACGCGCATCATCGACGCGTTCGGCAACGGTGACAATGTCGATCCCGGGATTGATTTCTTTCAGCGCTTGCCGGCCTGATTCGACCTTCAGCACACCGACGCGCGCCGTGGTATGCATAATCTGACGTTGCAAATTGCTCAGATCGACAGTGTCGTCATCGACCAGCGTGATCCTGCCCATGCCTGCTGACGCCAGGTACAGGGCTGCTGGCGAACCCAGACCGCCGGCGCCGATCACCAGCGCATGACTTGCCAAGAGTCTTTCCTGGCCCGCGATATCGATGTCGTCGAGCAAAATATGGCGCGAATAGCGCAGCAATTGCTGATCGTTCATGGCAAGCATTGTGGTCAGTGAAAGAGGACTATATTTCCACAATCCTCTCCACGTCCCTGCCTTACTTCTTCCCGCTCTTCTCCGAAGGAGTCTTACCATCCTGGCGCAGGTCTCCATCCGGCTTGATCTCCTTGCTGGAGGCGTCACGTATTTCCGGCTTGACCTTGGATGCCTGGACCGGCAAACCTTTCAGGTGGTTCAGCGCCTGTGCCAGCTGGAAGTCTTCCTTGCTGCCGAATTCCAGCGGTTTACGTTTCTTTTCCTGGGCGACCAAGCGCTCTTCATCCTGCTCATCAAGCATCTTCGCCTTGATTTCCGCGGCATCTTTGTCGTTGCTCAAGTGCTTGACCAAATCGGCTTCACGCAGGCGCAAGCCGTTCAGGCCATCGCCATCGGCATATTCATCCACCATGATGTCAGGCACGATGCCGCGCGCCTGGATCGAACGACCATTCGGCGTGTAATAACGCGCTGTGGTGAGCTTGACCGCCGTCGCGCGGTCGGGCGGCAATGGAATCACCGACTGCACCGAACCCTTGCCGAAAGACTGCGTACCCATGATGGTGGCGCGCTTGTAATCCTGCAAAGCGCCGGCGACGATTTCGGACGCCGAAGCCGAACCGGAGTTGATCAGCACCACCAGTGGTACTTTCTTGATGGCATCAGGCAGACGCGCCAGCGGATCGGTCAGCGAATTGGGAGCATATTCATCACGTCTGGCCGGATAAACGACCCTGGAAGTAGCCAACTGGCCGTTGGTGGTCACCACCACGGCGTCTTTAGGCAGAAAAGCCCCAGACACACCGATCGCGCCCGGCAGCACACCGCCCGGATCGTTGCGCAAATCGAGTACCATGCCCTTCAGGTTTGGTTCTTCCGCATAAATGGCCAGGATTTTCGTGGTCATGTCCTTGACTGTCGGCTCCTGAAATTGCGTCACGCGCAGCCAGGCGTAGCCGGGTTCGAGCACTTTCGACTTGACGCTTTGCATGCGGATTTCCTGGCGCAGAATCGTAATGATGATGGGCCGGTCTTCTTCCTTGCGGGCGATGGTCAGCGTAATCCTGGTGTTGGGTTCGCCGCGCATTTTCTTGACGGCTTCATCCAGCGTCATCCCTTTGACCGGGGTAGCATCGAGGCGAGTGATCAGGTCGCCTGCCTTGATGCCGGCGCGATAGGCCGGGGAATCTTCGATCGGCGAAATGACTTTGACATAGCCGTCTTCCATGCCGACTTCGATACCCAGGCCGACAAACTTACCCATGGTGCTTTCGCGCAATTCCTTGAAGGCTTTCCTGTCGAGATAGGCTGAGTGCGGATCGAGCGAGGAGACCATGCCGGAAATCGCCTCTGTCAATAGCTTCCGGTCCTGAACAGGCTCGACATAGTTGGATTTGATCATCCCAAACACATCGGTCAGTTGACGAATCTCTTCCAGCGGTAACGGTTCCGCTGCGCTTTTCTGCGCGCTGGCCTCAAACTGCATCGAGGCCGCTATCCCCGCAATCACGCCCAAGCCGATGAGACCGATATTTTTAAGTCTGCTACCCATGTTTCACCTAGTAGTTACCCAGCCAAGTGGGTCGAAAGCGCGGCCCCGATGCCGCGTTTCGAAGTATAAACCCGATTGCTCATTGCCGCCGCTATTACCTGCGCTGGCAATGACATCTCCGGTTTTGACGAGATCTCCTACCCGCTTCAGCACGGACTGGTTATTACCATAAATAGTCATGTACTGATCACCGTGGTCAATGATCAAAAGATTGCCGAAACCACGCAGCCAGTCTGCATAGACCACCCGCCCAGCCGCCACGGCCTTGACCTCCGCGCCTTCCAGCGCGCGAATGAAAATGCCTTTCCAGCTCGGCCCGTCACCGCGCTTGCCGCCGAATCTGGCGATCAAATCACCGCGCACCGGCAAACGCAGGCGACCGCGCAAACTGGCAAAAGTCTGACCAAAATTTTCCTCCGGCACAGGCGTAGCGTCGTTGCGCCCCAGTGATGGCGACTCCTCATCGGCGTCAGTGGCATCGGACAACGCCGAATGACTCCTGGTTTCCGGCGCTGCCTCGGCTTGCTGAAAGATGCGCTTGTCGCGCCTGGCTTTGTCGAGTCGCTCCTGACGGCGCTTCTCGCGCGCGGCGGCGGCGGCCTTTTTCTGCTCTTCGATGAGCTGCGCCAGCTTATCGACCAGATGGGACAAGCGCTGCTCATTACGCTGCAAATTGCCGGCTTCCCTGCGTTGGGTGGCGAGTTTGGCCGATAATTGTGTCAGCAGAGCGCTATGTCTGGCCTGTTCTTTTTCCAGCAGCTTTTTTTGTTTGTTTTCTTCCTGCGCGATTTCCTCCAGTTCCAGCCTGACGTGCTGGGCCGCCGCCTTGTTGTCCTCGATCGCCTGCAGATCCACGCGCAAGGCTTCGATCAGACGCGCCTGCGTCTGCGAGACGTAACCCATGTATTGCAGCTCGCGATTGATGCGATTGGGATTGTCGCCCGACAGTAGCAACTTGATGCGGTCTTCGTTACCGGCCACGTATTGCTCGCGCAGTAAGCTGGACAACTGGGTCTGCTGACGCTTGACGGCGCTGGATAATTCGGACTGCTGCTTGACCAGCGCGCCGAGCCTGACTTCGGTATCAGCCTGCTCCCGCGCCAGCTCGCGCAGCGAGCGCCTGGCCATGGAAACGGCATGCCCGGATTCTGCCAGCGCGTCGGCGGCATGGTCTTTGGCGGTCTCGGTCCTGTCGATGTCACGCTTGAGATTGGCGAGTTTTCGCTGTAGATCAGCGCGTTCTTTTTCGGCCTCCTGCTTTTGCCGGGTGTGTCCGGTGACGTGCTGGGCCGGCTGCGCCAATGCGCATGGCTGCCAAAGCGCAAGCAGCAGCGCCGCGACCAGGAATGTCATTCCTGAGCGCAGGCGTATCGGCGGCGAAGTGTATTGCCTGAACATGACACGCTGCAAGAGAGGCTTATTTCGATTTCCCCTGACCGGCGACCGCTTGTAACGCAGCTTCGATGGCCGACTGCTCGCCCAGGTAATAGCTCTTGACCGGCTTCAGAGCAGCATCCAGCTCATACACCAGCGGCTGGCCATTGGGAATGTTGAGACCGACGATGTCGTTGTCGCTGATGCCGTCCAGATACTTGACTAGGGCGCGCAGGCTGTTGCCGTGCGCCGCGACGATGATCTTCCTGCCGGCGCGGATGGCCGGCGCAATAGCGTCATTCCAGGCCGGCAGCACGCGGGCGACGGTATCCTTGAGGCACTCGGTCAGCGGAATCTGTTCGCGCTCAAGGCCGGCATAGCGCGGATCGCCATAGGACACGCGCGGATCGTCCGGATCCAGCGGATCGGGTGGCGTAGCATAGCTGCGGCGCCAGAGCAGAACCTGCCCGTCACCGTACCGGGCGGCGGTTTCGACCTTGTTCAACCCCTGCAGGGCGCCGTAGTGGCGCTCATTCAAACGCCAGTCGTGCTGCACCGGCACATACATCAGATCCATTGCGTCGAGCGTGGTCCACAATGTGCGGATGGCGCGCTTCAAGACCGAGGTATAGGCCAGATCGAAAGTGAAACCAGCTTCCTTGAGCAGGCTGCCGGCTTGTCTGGCCTCGGCCACACCCTTTTCGGTCAGATCGACATCCACCCAGCCAGTGAAACGGTTGGCCAGATTCCAGGTCGACTCGCCGTGGCGCATGAAAACGATTTTATACATAGGGCGATGAGAAAAAATTGAAATATAAATGGCATTCCGACTTCTATTTTATAATGCCGGGATTCAAGAAACCCATTCTATATTCCGTGAAATTCATCGTAGACAATATTTTTCTGATCGGTCTCGTCATCATTTCCGGCGGCGCGCTGCTCATTCCTTACCTGCAACAACGTGGCAGCAAACTGACTTTGTTGCAGGCCACACAATTGATCAACACCGGCAAAACCCTGGTTCTGGACGTGCGCGACGCCGCGCAGTTCTCCGCAGCGCACCTGCGCGACGCCCGCAACATCCCGCTCGAAGACTTGCCGCAACGCATCACCGAGCTGGGCAAGTTCAAGAAAAAGAGCGTCATCGTGGTGTGCCAGTCCGGCACCCGGACTGCCAAGGCGCAGAGTACGCTGAAACGAGCCGGCTTCACCGAAGTACACGGCCTCACCGGCGGCATTGCCGCATGGCAGGCGCAAGGTTTGCCGACTGCCAGCCAGAAGGCCGCAAAATGACAGCCCGCGTCGTCATATACAGCAGTGCCGTCTGTCCGTACTGCATGATGGCCGAGCGCCTGCTCAAAAGCAAAGGTGTCGAGGACATCGAAAAAATCCGTATCGATCTCGATCCGGAGCAAAAAGAATTCATGGTGCAGAAGACCGGTCGCCGCACCGTGCCGCAGATTTATATCGGCGACACCCATGTCGGCGGTTTCGACGATCTGAGCGCGCTGAACCGCACGGGTGAACTTGATCTACTGCTGCAAACTTGATTCCTTCGATCATCCCTATTCATCTAACCTGAAACGAAAGTACTCCATGGTGGAAAAGAACCAGCAAGTTGAACAGCAACCTGTATTTCAGATTCAACGCATCTACCTGAAAGACTTATCGCTGGAACAACCGAATTCCCCGGCGATCTTTCTGGAACAGGATGTGCCAGCCATCGAAGTGTCAGTCGACGTCGGCGCCAAAACACTAGCCGATGGCCTTTTCGAATCTACCGTCACCATCACCGTGACCTCCAAAATCAAAGACAAAGTCGCTTTCCTGGTCGAGGGCAAGCAGGCCGGCATCTTCGAAATACACCACATTCCTGCCGAACAGCTGGATCCGCTGCTGGGCATAGGCTGCCCGAACATCATCTATCCGTATCTGCGCGCCAACATCGCCGACGTGATCACCCGCGCCGGCTTCCTGCCTATCCATCTGGCCGAAATCAATTTCGAAGTGTTTTATCAGCAGCGCCTGCAAGCGCTGGCCAAGCAACAGACCAGCAGCACGCAACAGACCAATGGCACGCTGGTCAACGGCACCGACACCGTCAACTGATTCCGGATGCTGCGCATGCTGCTACCCTATTCGTATGCACGGACGCACCAGCGGAGCAAGTCCATGAAATTTCCCCGCTTCCTCCTTGCCGCCCTCCTGCTCGGCCCTGCCGCGATCACCCCGGTTGACGCGCTCGACTTCAAGTCGGTCGGCGCAACACCGGCCATCCTGTACGACGCACCATCTGAAAAGGGACGCCGCGTTTTCATCGCGCCACGCGGCATGCCGGTCGAGGTGGTACTGACTTACGGCGACTGGAGCAAGGTACGCGACGTCGCCGGCACACTGTCGTGGGTCATGTCCAGCGCGCTGGTAACCAGCCGCCACGTCGTCGTCAGCGTCGCCAATGCCAAAATTCACGCCGCTGCCGATGACAATAGCGCCACCATCTTCAGTGCCGACAGAAACGTGCTGCTGGAATTGGCCGGCCCGACTGTCATTTCCGGCTGGCTCAAGGTCAAACACCAGGATGGCCAGACCGGCTTCGTCAAGGCGGATGAAGTCTGGGGCGACTAAGAACGTGTTCACGTTCCAATGAATATTTCCATACTCGGCGCCGGCGCCTGGGGTAGCGCGCTTGCCATCGTGCTGGCAGCGCGTCACGATGTCGTTCTGTGGGGGCGTAACAGCCAGGCCATGCAAATGGCCGCCGTCCAGCGCGAAAACACGGCCTATCTGCGCGGCTGCCGTTTTCCGGAGTCGCTCGAAGTCACCGCCAGTTTCGAGCTGGCCGTCGAACACCCCAGCCGGCATCCGGCCGACGGCCTGCTGATCGTGGCTTCACCGGTCTCCGGTCTGCGCGCGCTAGCGGAAATCCTACGCGAACGCGCGATTCCCAACCTCGTCTGGCTTTGCAAAGGTCTGGAAGAACAAACCCGTCTGCTGCCGCACCAGATCGTGCGCGAAGCTCTGGGCGACAGCGTCCCCGCCGGCGCCTTGTCAGGCCCCTCGTTCGCGCAGGAAGTCGCACATGGCCTGCCTTGCGCGCTCACCATCGCCAGCAGCGACAAGACCTTGCGCGACCATGTGGTCGCCGCCATGCATGGCGGCAATATGCGCATCTATTCAAGTGATGATCTGACGGGTGTGGAAGCCGGCGGCGCGGTCAAGAACATCCTGGCGATCGCCACTGGTGTAGCCGACGGCCTGCAATTTGGCCTGAATACCCGGGCGGCGCTGATCACGCGCGGCCTGGCGGAAATCACCCGCTTCGGCATCGCGCTGGGTGGCCGCATGGAAACCTTCATGGGATTGTCGGGCGTAGGCGATCTGATCCTGACCTGCACCGGCGACCTGTCGCGTAACCGGCGCGTCGGCCTCGGCCTGGCGCAGGGGAAAAAACTGGATGCGATTGTCGCCGAACTCGGTCACATTGCCGAAGGCGTGCGCTGCGCGCGGGCAGTGCGCTCACTAGCGCGTGAACTGCATATCGACATGCCGATCACCAATGCAGTGGCGGGCATCCTGTTCGATGGCATTTCCGTACAGGAAATGGTCGCGCAACTGCTGGCGCGCGATCCGCGCGGAGAAAACTAAATTTCTCATAGACAGTGTGTGCGGTCATGCGCCAGCAGGCGCTGCGGCCAGTCGATGCCGTTTCCTAGCGCCAGTACCTTGAACAGCTCGCCCATCTCGGCTGGCGAAATCAGTTTTTGCACAGCATTGGCTTGCGGCAAGTAGCGCACCGTTTCTGCCACCGGCGTGCGCAGCAATAATTCCCCGATGCCGGCATCCAGCAAAAACGCCGCCTGGCTCGTATAAGCGAGCACCTGCAAGCCGCCGTCGATGGCCGCACGCGCCATCGCCGTAAAATCCACATGCGCCGTCACATCCTGCAAACCCGGCAGATAAAACGGATCGGGATGCGCGTGATGACGATAGTGACACATCAGCGTGCCTCGAACGCGCTCAGAAAAGTAATATTCGCGGGCAGGAAAACCGTAGTCGAACAGCAAGGCGGCAGCTTTACTGTTCTGCAACATTGCCGCCAGCGATTGCATGAAGCCGGCAGCAACCGGATGCACCTCGGTCAGATAACCGGCCTGCAAAGCAGCGGCATCCGGGATCTGCGCCGCCAGCGCCGCGCTGCATGGCTTGTCGAGATAACGCAATGCGCCGGCATCGTCGAGCGCCACGCCGCGCTCCAGCCAGCCCTGCCCGTCGCGCATGAGCAGTTGCACCGGCATGGCGTCGAGTACTTCGTTGCCGATCACCAGACCGGAAAATGCAGCCGGCAAACGATCGAGCCAGACGGCTTGCGGAAAATCGCGCAGTCGCTGTTGTTGCCGACTGCGTAACTGCGCGGAAACCTCGACGAGGTAATAGTGTCGCGGCAACTTCCCGGCTGCGCGCAGTTCGCTCAGCATGTCGAAAGCCAGCTTGCCGGTGCCGGGGCCGAACTCCATGATGACGGCATCGGTCTGCGCGAACAGCTCCGCCGCCACATGCGCTAGTGTGGCGCCGAACAACGGCGAAATTTCCGGCGCGGTTGTAAAATCACCGTCTTTACCCAATTTTGCTGCACCGCCGCTGTAATAGCCCAGCCCGGGCGCGTACAACACCAGATCCATATAATGGGAAAACGGTATCCAGCCGCCATGACGCTGGATGTCACCGACGATCTGTTGTTGTAGGAAACGGGAAGCGGCAAGCGCATCGGCAGAGGGTTCTGGTAATTGCAATCGCATGATGGCGCGTATTGTATTGGAATCCCCCCTGGCCCGATGACATGCAGCATCCCATGATGAAAAAAATGCCATGATGCCACGACAGCTTGCCCTCGTTACCGGCGCCGCCAGACGCATCGGTCGCACGATTGCGCTCGCGCTAGCGCGCGACGGCTGGGACATCGCAGTGCATTACGGCCGCTCGAAAGACGAAGCGCAACAGGTCGTGGCCGCTATCACCGCCCTCGGTCGCCGCGCCGTCGCGCTGCAATGTGAACTAGCCGATGAAACCGATGTACGCAGGCTGCTGCAGCAGGCCGGACAGTTCGGACAGATCGCCTGCGTAGTCAACAACGCCTCACTGTTCTGTCAGGATCAGGCTGATAGCTTTTCGATGGCGTCGCTGGACGCCCACATGCGCACCAATGTCGGCGCACCGGTCTTGCTGGCTCAGGCCCTGTACGACGCCACGCCCATCGGCAAGCAGGCAGTGGTGATCAACCTGCTGGACCAGAAGCTATACAATCCCAATCCCGATTTCCTGTCCTACACCCTGTCCAAGGCCGCGCTGCAAAGCGCCACCACTCTGCTGGCGCAGGCGCTGGCGCCGCGTGTGCGCGTGGTCGGCGTGGCGCCCGGTATCACCCTGGCGTCAGGCGAACAAAGCGTGCTGCAATTCGATGCAGCCCATCGCATCACGCCGCTGGGCAGGAGCAGCACGCCGGATGACGTTGCCGACACCGTCTGCTTCGTGGCGAGAGCACCAGCGATCACCGGCACGACAATACTGGTCGACGGCGGTCAGCATCTGATTCCACTGCAACGCGATGTCATGTTTCTCGCGCAGTAAGAATGTGTTTCTTTTCTACCTTTTTACCGGACGCCATGTTCTCTCTTTCCCATCCTGAATTAAACGATTGCCGCCGTCTGTTTCTGCGCAACTATGAAGTGCTGATCCATATCGGCGTGCATGCCTTTGAAAAGACGGGTGAACAACGCATCCTGATCAACGTCGATCTGTTCATTCCATTGGCCGAATCGACGCCGGAAAAAGACCTGCTGCAAGAAGTGGTCGATTACGACTTCATCCGCAGCACCATCGCCGAACGCATGGCGCAAGGACACATTCACTTGCAGGAAACCCTGTGCGACGACATCGTCAAGGCCATGCTGTCGCATCCGAAAGTGCGCGCCGCGCGCGTTTCCACAGAAAAGCCTGATGTCTACCCGGATTGCGATTCGGTCGGCGTGGAAGTGTTCCGTGTCAAAGCAGCGCCCTGATGATTTTTTTGTGAGAACCAGAATGCACAGTCTGTTCGAACACCCCGCACGCGCCGCCGGCATGCCGGCGGCCGCGCCGTCGATGCAGCAGGCGGAAAAAACCGCCTACGAAAACAACAAACTGCACAAGCGTCTGTGCCGCCTGACAGGCCAGGCCATCGGCGACTACAACATGATCGAAGACGGCGACAAGGTCATGGTCTGCCTGTCCGGCGGCAAGGACAGCTACGCCCTGCTAGACATCCTGCTGACGCTGCGCGAACGGGCGCCGATTGATTTCGACATCGTGGCTGTCAATCTTGACCAGAAGCAACCGGATTTTCCAAAGGAAATACTGCCGGCCTATCTGGAAAAACTGGGTGTGGCGTATCACATCGAAAATCAGGATACCTACAGCATCGTCAAACGCGTCGTGCCGGAAGGCAAGACCACCTGCGCACTCTGCTCGCGCCTGCGGCGCGGTATTCTTTACCGCGTCGCGACAGAACTCGGCGCGACAAAAATAGCGCTGGGACATCATCGCGACGACATTCTCGAAACCTTTTTCCTCAACATGTTCTTCAGCGGCAAGCTCAAGGGCATGCCGCCGAAACTGCAATCCGACGATGGCAGACAGATCGTCATCCGTCCGCTGGCTTACGTGAAGGAAGCCGGTCTCGCGCGCTATGCCGAGGTCAAGCAGTTCCCCATCATCCCATGCGACCTGTGCGGCAGCCAGGAAAACCTGCAACGCAAGCAGATCAAGAGCTTGATGCGCGAATGGGAAAAGAAATTCCCGGGCCGCGTGGAGAATATTTTCAGCGCATTATCGACTGCCGCGCCGTCGCATCTGATGGATCGCCATCTGTTCGATTTCGCCAATCTGAAAGTGACTGGCGTCACTAACGCGGATGGTGACATCGCCTTCGATGAACAGCCTTGCGCCACGAACCAGCCTGCCGGCAGTCAGATTGAGTTTTACCGGAATCTGGCATAATCATCTGCTCCGTCACACCATCTCGCATCACTATGAATATTCTGGTTACAGGCGGTGCGGGCTATATCGGCTCCCATACTTGCGTAGAGCTGCTGAATGCCGGCCATCAGGTCATCGTCTTCGACAATTTCTGCAACAGTTTTCCCGCAGCGATACAGCGCGTCGAAAAAATCACCGGTAAATCAGCCGCGCTGGTGGCAGGCGACATCCGCGATCGCGCGGCGCTGGAACAGGTCTTGCGCCGGCACGAGTGCAATGCCGTGATGCACTTTGCCGGACTCAAGGCCGTCGGCGCATCCGTCGCCGAACCGCTTGCCTATTACGCTAACAATGTCGTCGGTACCGTGCGCCTGCTGGAAGCCATGCAAACCGTCGGCGTCAAGACACTGGTGTTCAGTTCCTCGGCGACCGTCTACGGCAATCCGCAATACCTGCCGCTGACCGAGGCTCATCCGCTCTCAGCCAGCAATCCCTATGGCCGCAGCAAGATCATGATCGAAGACATGCTGCGCGATTTTCATGCGGCGCATCCGGACTGGCGCATCGCTTTGCTGCGTTACTTCAACCCGGTCGGCGCGCATGAGAGCGGCCTGATCGGCGAAGATCCGCAAGGCATCCCCAACAATCTGATGCCTTTCATTACGCAAGTCGCCATCGGCAAGCGCGACAGGCTCGACATCTGGGGCGGCGACTACGGCACGCCGGACGGCACCGGCGTGCGCGATTTCATTCATGTCGTCGATCTGGCGGTCGGCCATCTCGATGCACTGGAATATCTCGAAAAAGCACAGTGTTTTACCGTCAACCTCGGTACCGGCAAAGGTCATAGCGTACTTGACGTAGTCAAGGCTTTCGAGCGCGTCTGCGGCAGAACGCTACCCTTCGCGATTGCAGCGCGCCGCCCCGGCGACGTCGCGGCCTGCTACGCCGATGTCACGCTGGCAAAAACGGCGTTGGGGTGGCAAACCAGGCGTTCGCTCGACGACATGTGTACCGACAGTTGGCGCTGGCAAACCAGCAACCCCAACGGTTTTCGCGCATGAATGCTTAACTTTGCGGGGACACATTCTTAGAGCCGCTAACACAACGCCGATGGCAAGACGCACCGACGAAGACAGTACGGAAGGTACGGCAAAGAGGCGCAACGCAGCCAGCAGCGTTGTGTTAGCGGCTCTTAGCGCAGGCCCATGCAGTTGGCGTAGTAGGTCACAGTACCCGGCCAATCGGAAAACACGCCTGCCACGCCGACTTCGCGCGCCAGCACATCTAGCGCCTTGTACATGTCACTGTCTTTTCTGATCGCCTTGCCCTGCGGATCGAACCGGAAATAACTGCCAGCGCCAGCCGCCCCTTTAGTGAGGTCGACCCGCTCGAACGACCAGGTCATGATCCTGAACCCCGCTGCCTTGATGTCGAGCGCATACTGCGACGGCACCACCTGGGCGGCATCGTCAACTTCCAGTAGCGCCCATATCGGTGGCGCGATGGTAGTGATGCCAAGGCGCTTCAGCTGTTGCAGCCGCGCTACCGACAGCCGCGGAATGGACGGATTGGCTTCCAGATCGACAGGGTCAAGGAAAATCGCCTGCACACCGAACTCGGGCTCATGCTTCAACCAGTAGAGGACATCGTCGTGGTTGAACGATTGTAGGTACACCTTTTGGGGATCGATGCCTGCCGCCTTGCAGGTGTCGATCATCTTTTGCGCGTACTGCGCCTGGCCCCCGAAGATGGAGCGGATGCGCACCGGGTCGCCTTCCTTGAGTTCCAGCGTTTGGCTCAAGCCCCACTTCTTCACGAGTTCAATATGCTCTTTGAGCGTGACCACATTCCCGGCAGGACGCCCGGTGTAGAGATCGGTACGCCAGGATGGCGTGCCGCCCAAAAATCTCTCTGCGCTGGTTGCGCCCGGATTGCTGGCATCCATCCTGGCTTTCAACGACTTGAATTCGATCAGGGTCAGATCACTGGCGCAGCATTTGGGCGCAGGGCCTCCCGGAGTCCAGGGTACGGCGCAGGACTGGTTCAACGGCGTGCTGACGATATTGGTCGTCGTGTGCAGGTCGCATTCCGAATGACGGCAAACCAGTTCGCCATCCCTAGTGAAGGTCACGTCGCATTCGATGATACCGGCGCCCATGCGGACAGCGGCTTCGTAAGACTCGCGTGAGTGCTCGGGAAACTGTAGCGGCGCACCGCGGTGGCTGATGGAAAAATCACTGCGGTAGAACGGCCCTGATGCACATTGCTGCAATGTAGTCTTCAGAGGACTGTCGTCCAGCCCTTCGATCAGATAATACGGACGCGTCCCGACCTGAACATGGATTCCTCTTTTTCCCGCGCCATCGTGGTTGCCCCCACGATCTGACGCAAGTGCTGCCATCGAGAGCATAGAACTCATCGCCAATAGACCTGCGGCGCCAGCCCGCCTGGATGCGCCTTGCATCACTCCCTCCTCTCAGCCCCGATCCGTGTACGGATTGCCGAAACCCAGTCGCGCCAGAATCTCCGTTTCCAGGGCTTCCATCCCGGCTGCTTCTTCCTCTTCCTCATGGTCGTAGCCCTGGGCGTGCAGCACACCATGCACGATCAGATGCGCCGCATGATCGGCCAGTGGTTTCTTTTGCGCGCCCGCTTCTTTTTCCAGCACATCGGCACACAGAATGATGTCGGCCTGGGTCACTGCGCTGCCTGCTTCGGTATAAGTGAAGGTCAGTACGTTGGTGGCGTAGTCTTTACCGCGATAGTCGCGGTTCAGCGTCCGGCCTTCCGCAGCATCGACGAAGCGGACCGTCAGTTCCGCCGGTGCAAGCAGCGCGGCCTGGATCCAGCGGCGGATCTGCGCGCGCGGCACAGCTGCTTTCAGGCGCGCATCAGCATACTGGACCGAGAGAGACAATTTATTTTTTCGCATGGCGCGGTTGGGCTGACTACGTCAGATCCCGGCCTGCATAGGCATCGACGATACGCGCCACCAGCGGATGACGCACCACATCGCTGCTGGTGAAACGCGAGAAGATGATGCCATGCACATCGCGCAGAACATCGATCGCATCGATCAGGCCGCTTTTCTGGCCATGATACAAATCGATCTGCGTGACGTCGCCGGTGATCACGGCCTTGCTGCCGAAGCCGATACGCGTGAGGAACATTTTCATCTGTTCCGGCGTCGTGTTTTGCGCTTCATCGAGAATGATGAAGGCGTGATTGAGCGTGCGGCCGCGCATATACGCCAGCGGTGCGACTTCGATCGCCTGTTTTTCGAACAGCTTCTGGGTGCGGTCGAAACCCAGCAGATCGTACAGCGCGTCATACAACGGACGCAGATAAGGATCGATTTTTTGCGCCAGATCGCCAGGCAGAAAGCCCAGACGCTCGCCTGCTTCCACCGCCGGGCGCGTCAGCACGATACGCTGCACGGCATCGCGCTCCAGCGCATCGACCGCGCAGGCGACGGCAAGATAAGTTTTGCCGGTGCCGGCCGGACCGACGCCGAAAGTGATGTCATGTTCCAGAATGGCGCGCAAATATTCGCTCTGATGCAGCGTGCGGCCGCGCAGATCGTGTCTGCGCGTCTTCAGTACCGGGCTGTCGATTCCGGTTTTTTCCTTTTTGTCAGCAGCAGCCTGTACATCGTCCAGCGTGGCGGCACACTGTTCGACCAGCGCCAGCTGTAGGTCTTCTACCAATACCGGCTTGTCCGCCAGTGCATAAAAGCGCTCGAGGATGTCCACGGCGCGCCCGGCATTGGCGCCGCTGGCGATGAATTCTCCGCCGCGGCGGAAAATCGTCACATCCAGGGCGGATGAGATTTGCCGCAGGTTCTCATCCAGCGGGCCGCACAGATGCATCAAGCGCCTGTTATCAAGCGGTCGCGGGATAAAACAGGTCGGCTGGACAGATGATTTTTTCAAGCTGGCTGGTTTGTGGTGAGGTGAAGGCACGGGATCATTGCTCGAGCACGAGCTCGCCGCGCAGCGAGAACCGCAACGCCTGCACGATCGATACGTCGACCATCTGGCCGATCAGACGCGCGCCGTCGTGACCGCCATCAAAATTGACGACGCGGTTGTTTTCCGTGCGGCCTTGCAGTTCGCTGCGGTCTTTTCTGGACGGACCTTCGATCAGAATGCGCTGGACTGTGCCAACCATGCCTCGACTGATCCTGTCGGCATTGTCCTGCACGGCTGCCTGCAAATGCTGCAAGCGTTTGCGCTTGACTTCGTAAGGCGTGTCATCGGTCAGGCCGGCGGCCGGGGTTCCGGGACGCGGACTGAAGATGAAGCTGAAGCTGGTGTCATAGCCGATGTCGGTGACCAGCTTCATCAGTGCATTGAAGTCATCGTCGGTTTCGCCAGGGAAGCCGACGATGAAGTCACTCGAAACGGCAATGTTCGGACGCACTTCGCGCAGACGGCGCAGCACCGATTTATATTCCAGCACCGTATAGCCGCGCTTCATCGCCGCCAGGATACGGTCGGAACCGTGCTGTGCCGGCAGGTACAGATGATCGACCAGCTTCGGCACCCTCGCATAGGTGTCGATCAGGCGCTGCGTGAACTCCTTCGGATGGCTGGTGACGAAGCGGATGCGCTCGATGCCGGGAATCTCAGCGATGTATTCGATCAGCAGCGCGAAGTCGGCAATCCCGCCATCGGCCATTGCGCCGCGGAAGGCATTGACATTCTGGCCCAGCAGCGTGATTTCCTTGACGCCCTGCGCGGCCAGTCCGGCCGCTTCGGTGAGCACGTCTTCGAAGCGGCGCGACACTTCTTCGCCGCGCGTGTACGGCACCACGCAGTAGCTGCAATACTTGCTGCAACCTTCCATGATCGACACATATGCAGTCGCGCCTTCGACGCGGGCTGGCGGCATGTGATCGAATTTTTCGATCTCGGGGAAGCTGATGTCGACCTGAGAGCGACCGGTGCAGCGGCGTTCGCTGATCATCTGCGGCAGACGGTGCAGGGTTTGCGGACCGAACACCATATCGACGTAAGGCGCGCGCTTGACGATAGCCGCGCCTTCCTGCGAAGCCACACAGCCGCCGACGCCGATCAGCAGATCGGGATTATTTTTCTTCAGCTCGCGCAGGCGACCGAGGTCGGAAAACACTTTCTCCTGCGCCTTCTCGCGCACCGAGCAGGTATTCAGCAGGATGACATCAGCCTCTTCCGGCTTGTCGGTCTTGACTAGTCCGCCGCAAGCGTTGAGCACATCGGCCATCTTGTCCGAGTCATACTCATTCATCTGGCAACCAAAGGTTTTGATGAATACTTTTTTCTGCATAAATGTCATTCAGGCACGAGAACACGGCGGCGATGCATCATCGTCAGTGCCGGCAGGAGGAAGCAGAGAGTGACATCGCCAGTCCTGCTGTTGCGGCGCAGGGAATAAGGTTTGTGATTGTAGCACCGGATGTCCTGCAAGTTGAGTGCAGATCGACCTGCGGACAGCGACTATGCCGGGCCTACCAAACGATAAGCCCCCGATAAAAACCGGGGGCTTATTGACATGTCAGGTCCACATCCTGTAGTGTGGCCCTTCGTATCTGGTGCGGCTGGCAGGAATCGAACCCACGACCCCTTGGTTCGTAGCCAAGTACTCTATCCAGCTGAGCTACAGCCGCGAAAGACCGCATTATAGCACCACATTTTCACGAACTGGAAGGACCTGGTTTCAAAAATTCTCGAGCACGGCTGAATATTGATTTTCACTCCCCCATCTTGCCGGCAATCCCATCTATTGATACCGGTTTGCTTAATCATCACTGAGACACCTGCCGATATGCGTGACAGCACCCCACCCGGACAACAGAGCGGCGCCTCCGTGGAGCGCATGAAAGAAGCCGAGCGGGAACGTATTGCAAGGGATTTACACGACGAGCTGGGAAGCCGTCTGAACGCGATCAAAATGGCCGTGGCGCAGTTCGGCCGGCACCAGTCGTCGCACGACACCACTTTGCAAAAACAGACGCAATATGTCACACAACTAGTCGATGACGCCATCGACGCCATGCGCGACATCATCGACGACCTGCACCCCGCAGTACTGGATCTGGGCTTGCCCGCCGCGCTCGAATGGCTGGCCCAAGTATTTACCCGCCACACCGGCATGACGTATCGTCTACTCGGTGACGACGACTTGCCCGATACCCTGCTCGATGCCTTTCAGACTGTCAGCCTGTATCGCATCGCCCGCGAAGCATTGCACAACGCCAGCCGGCATGCCTCCGTCCGCAACGTCGTCATCGGCCTGCATTACCTCGACACGCGGCTGACGATGGAGATCATCGATGACGGCGCCGGCCTGCCGGCCGACGCTGCCAGTCAGGCCGAGTCGTCGGGCATTAGAGGCATGCAGCGTCGCGCCGTCGCCATCGGTGCGACGCTGGCGCTGCAAGCGGCGGAAAACAACGGTGTGAAACTGCATGTCGAGCTTCCCGGCCTGGCAGCCGCCAGCCCTGTCAATTAGCACCTATTTCCAGTCTTCAAGACTATGACGAAAAAAAACAGCGCCGCCATCAAAGTCGCCATCGCCGACGATCATGCGATCGTGCGCGAAGGTCTCAAACAGATTTGTAACAGCACCAGGGATATCGTTGTCGTCGGCAGTGCCGAAAACGGATTGGAAGCCGTCAAACTGTGCCGCCTCGACAATTGCGACGTGCTGCTGCTGGACATCGTGCTGCCGGACCGTAGCGGCATCGATGTGCTCAAGCAAATCAAAAAAGAGATGCCGAAGCTGCCGGTGCTGATACTGTCGATCCACAGGGAAGACCAATATGCGATTCGTGCGTTGAAGGCTGGCGCCGCCGGCTTCCTAAACAAGCAGGCCGTATCGACTGATCTGCTCAACGCCATCCGTCAGGCTGCCGCCGGCAGAAAATACATCAGTCCTTCACTGGCGCAGTCCCTGGCCGACCAGATCGGTGTCGATCATGAAGCGCCGCCGCACACCACCTTGTCGGATCGCGAATACCAGACCATGGTCATGATCGCCTCCGGCAAGACGGTCAGCGATATTGCCGCGGAGTTGTCACTGTCCGTCAAAACCATCAGCATGTACCGCTCGCGCCTGCTGGCAAAAATGAAATTACGCCACAATGCTGAACTGACGCACTATGCATTGAAGAACGACCTGGTTGAATAAGAGCCGCTGACACAACGCTGCTGGCTGCGTTGTGT
>JBAPMF010000008.1:0-2327 GCA_049278475.1 Herbaspirillum sp.
GATCATCCGCCAGCGGCCGGCCGTTGCGCACCTGTTGCGCTGCGATGCGCTTGAGCCGCGCCAGCGCCGCGACTGCGAAACCGACTCCGGCAATGTTGGTGCGCTCGTAAGTCAGCAGGTATTTAGCGCAGGTCCAGCCCTGGTTTTCTGCGCCGACCAGGTTGCCGACCGGCACGCGGACATCGGTGAAAAACACTTCATTCACTTCGTGTTCGCCGTCGAGCGTGATGATTGGTCGCACTTCGACGCCTGGCGTCGTCATATCGATCAGCAGGAAACTGATGCCGTCCTGTTTTCTGGCTGTGCGGCTGGTGCGCACCAGGCAGAAGATCATGTTGGCATGCTGGCCGAATGTGGTCCAGGTTTTCTGGCCATTGACGATGTAGTGGTCGCCGTCGCGAACGGCGCTGGTCTGGAGCGCGGCCAGGTCCGATCCCGCGCCTGGTTCCGAGTAACCCTGGCACCACCAGTCGGCGCCGCTGAGGATGCGCGGCAGCCAATGCTGCTGTTGTGCCTGGTTGCCATATCTGATCAGTACCGGCCCCAGCATGTTGACGCCGAATGGCACGATGCGCGGGGCGTCGGCGAGGCAGCATTCATGTTCAAAGAGGAATCTTTCGATGGCGCTCCAGCCCGTGCCGCCATATTCCTCCGGCCAGTGGCTGGCGAGCCAGCCGCGTGCGTTGAGGATTGCGTGCCACTCCTGCATGTCGGCTTTGCTGAGATGCTTGCCGCTGGCGACCTTGCCGGACAGGCGGGCGGGCAGTTTGTCGGCCAGAAAGGCGAGTACTTGGTTGCGAAAGGTTTCTTCTTTGGCGGTCAGATGTAAATCCATGTCGATGCTCCTCGCATCATTCAGCTTGATTGAGTGAGGCGAAATTCGCACTGTGCCCGACCAGATCGGCCAGCAATGGCGAAGGCTGCCAGAACAGCGCATCTTCCCTGGCGAATGCGCGGATGTCGGCCAGCACCTGCGGCAGACCAGTCATGTCGGCATATTGCATCGGGCCGCCGCGATAGCGCGGAAAGCCGTAACCGTACAGAAAGCAGACGTCGACATCGAGTGGCCGCAGCGCGATGCGCTGGTGGACGACATTGGCGCCTTCGTTGATCATCGCCGCCATATAACGCTGGATGATTTCATCGTCGGTGAAACTGCGCGGCATGATGCCGGCCCGCGCGCGTTCGGTATCGATGATCGCCAGGACTTCAGGGTCGGGCGTTCCGGCGCGCGCGCCGTCGGGGTAGAGATAGTAGCCGCGTCCGGTTTTCTGGCCGAACCAGCCGCGCTCGCAAAGGCGGTCGGCAATCTGCACGTAGCGCGCGCGCGGATCGCGGGTAGCCGCTCTGCGCTTGCGGGTGGCCCAGCCGATGTCGCCGCCGGCCAGGTCGGCTACCTGAAACGGACCCATGGGATAACCGAATGCGCGCACCGCCTGGTCGATCTGGTAGGGCGAAGCGCCGTCTTCCATCATGTAGTCGGTGGCCTGGCGAACCACCGCGAGGATGCGGTTGCCGATGAAACCGTCGCACACGCCGGCCCGTACCGGCACCTTGCGCAGCTTTTTCGCCAGTTCGAATGCGGTAGCGACGACATCTGCTGAAACCTGGGCCGGAACCACGATTTCGAGCAGTTTCATGATGTTGGCCGGCGAAAAGAAATGCAGTCCGATGACATCCGCAGGACGCGAAATGCTGGCGGCGATGGCGTCGATATCGAGATAGGAGGTATTGGTGGCCAGCACGGCGCCGGCCTTGCAGACGCGATCGAGTTCGGCGAACACGGCCTGTTTCACCGACATCTCCTCGAATACGGCTTCGATCACCAGATCGACCTGGGCGAGAGCATCGCAGGTGATGCTGCCGGTCAGGCGCGCCATCGTGGCGCGTTTGGCGTCAGCGGACATACGGCCTTTGGCGATCGAGCCGTCGTATACCTGCTCGACGTGCGCGCGGCCACGCGCTAGCGCCGTTTCGTCACGCTCTATCATCGTGACGGGTAGGCCGGCGTCTAGCACCGTCACCGCGATGCCGGCGCCCATGGTGCCGCCGCCGACCACACCCACACTGGCGATGGCGCGTGGTTTCGCATCATGGATTTCAGGGGCTTTGCGCGCTGCGCGTTCGGCGAAGAAGGCATGAATCAGCCCCGCGCGTTGCGGACTGTCCATGCATTGTAGGAACAGCTCGCGTTCGAGGCGCAGACCATCATCGAACGGGAGGGCGATGGCGGCTTCGACGGCCTCGATGATCTTTAGCGGTGAGAACAGAGCGCGCGATTTTTTGCTGGTTTCGGCGCGCGCGTCGGCAAGCGCGGCGCGGTTCGC
>JBAPMF010000009.1:0-1722 GCA_049278475.1 Herbaspirillum sp.
GGATCGGTGCTGGTCAGGCGTTTGCGAAAGTGTGCCACAGTGGATGCTTTTTCAGAGCGGAAGCGATCATGGAAGTAGCGTTCCATCACCGTATCGGCAATCGCTTCGATGCCCTGTTCGCGGACGATGGCGATGCGCTGCTGCCATGCCTGCCGCGCGGCTTCCGGATAGCCGGAGGTGGTATTGGACAGCACCAGCGCGCGTACCAACGCGGGGTGACGCAGGGCCAGTTCCTGGCCGACCATACCGCCTAGGGACAGACCGATCCAGATCACTGGGCCGGTATCGAGATCGCGCAGCATCTGCGCAGCATCGTCCGCCAGCACGGCCATGCTATACAGACCATCGGCTTTTTCCGAACTGCCGTGGCCGCGATGGTCATAGGCGATGACCTTGCAATCGGCGGCCAGTTGATTGGCCAGCGCATCCCACATCATCAGGTCGCAGCCGATGGCATGGCTAAGCACGATGGTATGGCGCGGCGCCTTGCCGTTGCGCGGCGCGCGCACGCTATAGTGCAGCGCGGGCGAACCGCTGCTGCGGCCCTCTTTGCCGATACCGGAATGGCAGGTGTCGGCCGGCAGCAGCGGCGCGACGGTATAGCCGATCTGCGCGCCGACTTCGCGCAGAATTTGCTGGGCATGGGTAAACGCCGTATTGGCAGCCGGCACGCCGGCATAAATCGCCGACTGGATCAGCGCTTCCTTCATTTCATCCGGCGTCAGGCGCGTGGCGGGATCGCCCAGCAGAGCAGCGCGCACGTGCAGTTCGAACTCTTCCCAGCGACCCAGCGCGATGGTGATCGCCAACACGATGATGCGGCGCGTCTTGTGGTCGAGGCCGGGACGGCCCCATACCTCATTCCAGGCGAAGCGTGTGATCAGGTTCTGGAATTCCGCATTGAAACTGGTGGCGTTGCCTACCGAGCGGTCTACCCAGGCATCGCCCAGGACGCTGCGGCGATTGCGCATGCCGCGTTCGAAATCGTGATCGAGGGGGTCGTAACTCATGCTTGTCTCGCGTAATCCTGAAGGGAAAACATCAATCGAAATGGGCGGCAGCGGTCTGCAAGCTCGGCAACTGTCGTTCTGCCGCCACGCGCGCCGCGCCGGCTGCCTGGACCGGATCGAACAGCGTCCGCAGATACTGCACGTCGACCTGCCGGCTGAGTTGGGCATCATCCTTGACGGCGGTGATGAGCACATCGAGTAGTTGGGCTTGCGTGGTGATGGTTTGCTGCGTCAGTTTTTCCAGCAGCGCATGGGCGTGCGGCCGGCCGATGACGCCGGCCAGATAAATCGATGCTGCCTCGGCAAACACCAGCCCTTGCAACGCATCGATGTTGCGGCGCATGCGCGACGTATCGACAAATAGACCGGAAAAAGCTGCATTCAGGGCCTTGAGCGCACCATGCGCGCCGAGGAATAACGATGGCCATGCCGCCAGTTCCGCCTGCCAGTTGCCAAGTCCGCGTTCATGCTGCTGGCCCATTGTCGCCAGCAAGGTCGCGGCCTGTTGCGGCGCGCGCGCGGCCGCCGCCAACGCGATCATCGACGCTACCGGGTTACGTTTGTGCGGCATTGCCGACGAAGCGCCGCGGCCGTTGCCGGATGGTTCGACCAGCTCGGCGAGTTCGCCCTGTGCCATCAGGCTGAGGTCGGTTGCCAGCTTGCCGAGACTGCCGGTCAAAACGGCGACTTCCAGGCCCAGCCGGATCCATGT
>JBAPMF010000010.1:0-4998 GCA_049278475.1 Herbaspirillum sp.
GTGGCTGGTGCTGGAGGAACGGTTCACGCTCTACGGCGGTGCGATTTCGTTCATCGCCACGTCGCCTTCCGCGACGCCAGCAGTCGCCGATCCGGCCACGCCGGTGAACGGGCCGTTCTCGGCGGACTTCAAGTGCGCGACGCTGCCGGACATCAGCAGCGTGCCGATCCGGTTCACCGATGGTCAGGCCAAGGTGTTCGGCGCGCTGTGGTCGTTCAAGGGCGAAGCCACGACGGCGGATCGGATCATGCAGCGCGCGGGCTTGGACAGCGCCAAGCCGAGCGACCTGTTCAAGATCAAGACGAAGGACAAGGGCAAGCTGGAGCCTGCTGCACAGCACGCGGCCTACGGCGCGCTCGTGGTCACGCAGCAACGCGCGGGGCTGTACGCGATGCCCTGCGCGGCGGCGTCCCTACACCAGACATCGGGAAAGGAGGAGACGCTGATGACATGAGTTCCATGCCTGAAGCGCCTGGGCTCGCGCCGACCTCAAGAGCCTGATCTTTCAATTTTGGAGTACTTGAAATGAGCGGAAAGAACCAATGGGTCGTTCCCGTCAACGGCGGCGATCAGTGGGGTGTGCGGGGAGAAGGCAACGACCGTCTCACCTCCATCCATGACACGCAGCAACAGGCGATTGACCGTGCACGGGACATTGCCATCAACCAGCAGAGCGAGATGTTCATCCAAGGTCGTGACGGCCAGATCCGCGAGCGCAACAGCTACGGAGACGATCCGTTCCCGCCCAAGGGGTGATGCTGGGGTTGGCCTCGCGGGTTTGCTTCTATTTTGCTCGTGCAAACCCGCGAGCCAACTATTCTCATCGGCGCACGCACAAGTGGTTGACGAACAACACCGTCTGCGTGTGCCACGGCGAAGAAGTTGGCGCAGGTTTCGAGAGAAGATAGGGCGGATCAGGGGCGAACTGGGCGGGTCACGCCGCCTCTGCCCGGAACGGCTGGCACACGCAGAACGACGCGGAAGCCCGCGTGGCGTGCGGAAGCCGCAAACGAAAACGCCCAACCGAGAACGGTTGGGCGCTGAATAGTGGTGGCCCGGGGCGGAATCGAACCACCGACACAAGGATTTTCAGTCCTCTGCTCTACCGACTGAGCTACCAGGCCAAGGGACGGAACTATACCAAGATAATTCCGGAATGAAAAGGGCGCCTTTGCTTTTTTATAGGGAAGTTTGGTCGTCTCGTTTTACGTCCTTTACCACAGGATATTTTTCCTATGACAGAGATCAAGAAAAAGACTGTCGCGAAGCCGTTTAGGCGATGTGATTTATACCGACGTCAAGGCGCAATACCTGTTCATCGGCCATGTGGTCGATGCGCAGACCCGTCGTGACTTCACCAAGGAAAAAATCCAGGCGATCAACAAGGTGAATTTCGCCGACCTACCGCTGGAGTTGGCGATCAAGACAGTCAAGGGTAACGGCAAACGCATCATCGCAGTGTTCGAAGATCCCAACTACGGCTATTGCAAGCGTTTCCAGAAGACCCTCATTTTCGCCGACGGCTCACGGGTTCCGGGCGCCATCGACGCTCTTTTTCAAGAAACCGGGTGACTTGTTAGATGGGTCCACAGGATGGTTTTGCTGCTATGATGAGCGTGAACGTGCGGGTTTCTACCTCATCTTCTGCCATCAGGAGTCTATCATGCACAAGAAGTCCATTGTCTTCCCGGTTCTTGCCCTGACGATCGGTTTGGGTGCTTTGCCTGTCGTGCAGGCTGAGCGATACGGCCGCGACGATGATCGTCATTCGCGGCAAGGTCGGGATGACCGCCGTGGCTCGCCCGATCGCCATGGTGAGCGTGGGCGGGGTGTCGGTCCCAACCATGCCTTCTATCGCGGCGATCGCCTGCCGCCTGAGTACCGTGGCCGTCAATATGTCGTCGAAAACTGGCGTGAGCACCATCTGAGCGCGCCGCCGCGCGGCTATCATTGGGTGCAGATCGGCGTCGATTATGTGCTGGTCGCCATGACTACTGGCGTGATCCTGCAATTATTTTTAGGTAACTAGTCTGTATAACGGAACAGCACCGCCAAAGTGGCAATGGCGACCATCAGTCGCCATTGTCTGCACTGTTGCGAAAAAACTGTTTACTTCGACGTCATGCCCAGCAGCATGGCGTTGAGACGTTTGACGAAACCGGATGGATCGGTCAGTGCGCCGCCTTCGGCCAGCAGAGCCTGATCGAACAGGATATGCGCCCAGTCGTCGAACCTGGCTTCTTCATATTGCAGACGCTGCACTAGCGGATGATCCGGGTTGATTTCCAGGATAGGCTTGGCTTCCGGCGCAGTTTGTCCTGCAGCCTTGAGCATGCGCAGCAGATTGCCCGACAATTCATGCTCGTCTGCCACTAGGCAGGCCGGGGAGTCGGTCAGGCGGAAGGTCACGCGCACGTCCTTGGCCTTGCCGCTCAGCGCAGTCTTCATCTTTTCGACGAGATCCTTGAACTGGGTTTCGGTTTCTTCCTGTAGTTTCTTTTCGGCTTCGTTTTCCAGTTTGCCGAGGTCAAGACCGCCTTTGGCCACCGAGGCCAGTTCTTTGCCATCGAAATCCTGCAGGAAAGATAGCATCCATTCGTCGACGCGATCGGTCAGCAGCAGGACTTCCACGCCTTTCTTGCGGAAAATTTCCAGATGCGGGCTATTCCTTGCCGCGTGATGATTTTCGCCAGTGACGTAATAAATCTTGTCTTGTCCTTCCTTCATGCGGCTGATGTAATCGGCCAATGATGTGGTCTGCGCATCTGCATCGTGATGCGTCGAAGCAAAGCGCAGCAGCCTGGCGATGCGCTCCTTGTTGGCGGCGTCTTCGCCGATGCCTTCTTTCAGCACTTGGCCGAATTCGGTCCAGAAGCTGGCGTATTTGTCTTTTTGCACCTGTTCGTCGCTGTTGGCAAGTTCTTCCAGCAGGCTCAGCACGCGTTTGGTCGAACCTTCGCGGATCGCTTTGACGTCGCGCGACTCTTGCAGGATTTCACGAGACACGTTCAACGGCAGATCGGCTGAATCGATCACGCCTTTGACGAAACGCAGGTACACCGGCATCAACTGCTCGGCATCGTCCATGATGAACACGCGTTTGACGTACAGCCTGATGCCGCCGCGCTTGTTGCGGTCCCACATGTCGAATGGCGCACGCGTCGGGATGTACAGCAACTGGGTATATTCGCTACGGCCTTCGACGCGGTTGTGCGTATAGGCCAGCGGCGGGTTGAAATCGTGCGAGATATGCTTGTAGAACTCTTCGTATTGTTCCGGCGTGATGTCGGACTTGCTGCGCGTCCACAAGGCGCTGGCCTGGTTGACGGTTTCCAGTTCGTCCTTGAGGACGGTTGCTTTTTTTTCTTCGTCCCATGCTTCCTTCTGCATCAGGATCGGCAGGGAGATGTGGTCGGAATATTTGCGGATGATGTTCTTGAGCTGCCATGACGACAGGAAGTCATCTTCGCCTTCGCGCAGGTGCAAAATGATGTCGGTGCCGCGGCCAGGCTTGGTCATCGCTTCGATCGAGAATTCGCCGGCGCCTTCGGATTCCCAGCACACGCCTACACTGGCCGGGGTGCCGGCGCGGCGGGTTTCGACCGTGATACGGTCGGCGACGATGAAGCCGGAGTAGAAGCCGACACCGAATTGGCCGATCAGCGCCGCATCCTTTTGCTGGTCGCCGGACAGTTTCGAAAAAAATTCCTTGGTACCAGACTTGGCGATCGTACCCAGATGGGAAATCACTTCGTCACGGTTCATGCCGATGCCGTTGTCGGAGATGGTGATGGTACGCGCCGTCTTGTCGAAGCTGACCTTGATCTTCAGGTCGGGATCGTTTTCGAACAAGGTACTGTCGTTGATCGCTTCGAAGCGAAGTTTGTCAGCTGCGTCGGAAGCATTGGAGATCAATTCACGCAGGAAGATTTCCTTGTTGGAGTACAAGGAGTGAATCATCAATTGCAGTAGTTGTGTGACTTCGGCCTGGAAGCCCAAGGTCTGTTTCTCGGATACTGCCATGTTATCTTACCTCCTGAGTTGGAACGATTATCTGAATAGAGAACGTGGCTGCCGGCATAGATTCGCGCGCAGCCAACTGCAAGGAGAATGCGGATTTTTGGGCGATTTTCAAGACTTGCGCAACATCAGGAAAGACCGGAAGCTGCCCAGCAACCTGGAAGCAGCTTGACCGACTGATCATAAAGACATGGGTTCAGGCCCGGCGTGGGCTGTTGGGCTAGGTATGTTTACTTCAGGCCAGCGATGTAATCTGCCAATGCTTTGATCTCCCTGTCTGACAAACGCTCCGCGATCATGGTCATCTGCGGGCTGTTGGTACGGACACCGCCGCGGAAACTGGTCAGCCCGGCGACTGTGTAATCTTGATGCTGGCCGGCTAAGCGCGGATACTGGGCAGGGATGCCGGCGCCGTTCGGGCCGTGGCAACCTGCGCAAGCCGGTACATTTTTGGAGGCGATGCCGCCGCGCCAGATGTGCTTGCCCAGCTCCAGGGTATCCTTGTTTCTGGCCGCGCCCGGCTTCGGCGCCTGCTTGTTGAGGTAAGCGGCGATGTTCATCATGTCTTCATCCGATAAAGCCTTAGCCAGTGGCGACATGACGGGGTTGTTGTGGCTTGCGGAACGGAAGTCGTTTAGCTGTTTGATCACATAAGCGGTGTGCTGGCCGGCCAGACGCGGATTGATGGTAATGGTGGAGTTGCCCGCTGCGCCGTGGCAAGACATGCAGGCGGTAATATTACGCGCAGCATCGCCGTTGGTATAAAGCGCTTCGCCCTTGACCGGGTCGGCTTTGACAGCAGATCCGATTTTCCTTTCTTCGACGGCAAATGCGGCGGAACCAACCGCCAGCATAGTAATGAACAAGGATTTCGACAATGGTGAGAAGGCACGATTCATTCAAATACCCTGAGACTTGAGTGCGGTAACAAGAGCCGCTAACACAACGCCGCTGGCAAGGCGCGCCGACGAAGACAGT
>JBAPMF010000011.1:0-2665 GCA_049278475.1 Herbaspirillum sp.
GTGGCCGCGACCGACGCGGCCACGCAGTTGATGCAGTTGCGCCAGACCGAAACGTTCGGCGTGTTCGATCACCATCAGCGACGCGTTTGGGACATCGACGCCGACTTCGATCACGGTAGTGGCGACCAGTACGTGCATCCCGCCACGGTGGAAGGCATCCATGACATCCTGTTTTTCAGCCGGCTTCAGGCGGCCATGAACCAGGCCGATGTGCAGGTCGGGCAGCGCTTCGGCCAGCATCGCGTGGGTAGCGGTGGCGGTTTGCAGTTGCAGCGTCTCGGATTCTTTGATCAGCGGACAGACCCAGTAAATCTGATGGCCTTCCTGTGCGGCGGCGTGGACGCGCGCGATGACTTCGGCGCGCCGGTTCTGATCGATGGTGCGCGTGACGACGGGTGTGTGGCCGGGCGGTGGTTCATCGATCACCGAGACTTCCAGGTCGGCGTAATAGCTCATCGCCAGCGTGCGCGGAATCGGCGTGGCTGACATCATCAGTTGATGCGGCACGCTATTGCCGGCGCCGAAGGTATTGTGGGATTTGTTACGCAGCGCCAGGCGCTGGCCGACACCGAAGCGATGCTGTTCATCGACGATCACCAGACCGGGTTTGGCGAACTGCACTTTGTCTTGAATCAGCGCATGTGTGCCGATGATCAGCTGTGCTGCGCCGGATGCGATGCGTGCACTGATTTCAGCCTTTTGTTTCTTTTTGAGGCTGCCGGCAAGCCAGGCAATCTCGACGCCAAGCGGCCCCATCCACGCGGCGATCTTGCGGAAATGCTGCTCGGCGAGGAGTTCGGTCGGCGCCATCAGCACCGCCTGAAAACCGCTGTCGATGGCTTGCGCCGCCGCCAGCGCGGCGACGACGGTTTTACCGCTGCCGACATCGCCTTGCAGCAGACGCTGCATGGGGAAGGGCGCCTGCAGATCGTGGCGAATTTCTTTCAGCACGCGCTGCTGGGCCGCCGTCAGCCTGAATGGCAGCTGCTGGAGGAATGTCCGGGACAAGTTGCCGACCGTCGGCAGCATGCTGGCGTTGCGCGCGCGGCGTGCCGCCTGAGCGCGCTTCAACGACAGTTGCTGCGCCAGCAGCTCGTCGAATTTCATGCGAATCCAAGCTGGATGCGAGCGTTTTTCGAGCGCGTATGCATCGACATCAGCCGGTGGATTGTGCAACAGGCGTACCGAAGACGCGAAGGAAGCCAGTTGCAGTGCGTCCAGTGTCGTCTGCGGCAAAGTGTCACGCCAGTCGATGCGCGCCAGCGCGGCGGCGATGGCTTTGCGTAGATAGGCTTGCGGCAGGCCATCGCCAGCCGGATAGACCGGTGTCAGCGCAGTCGGTAACGGCGCTCCTTCGAGCACGATCTTATAGGTCGGATGGACCATCTCGGCGCCGCAGAAGCCGTGACGCAATTCACCGCGCGCGCGCACGCGCACGCCTTCGGCCAATTGTCTGGCCTGACTGCCGTAGAAGTTGAGAAAGCGCAGCACCAGCGCGCCGCTGTCATCGGCAATCGTCACGACCAGTTGGCGGCGTGGCCGGGACTGTATATCGTTTTTGGTGACGATGCCTTCGACCTGCACCACCCGGGCGCCGCGCAGGCTGGCGTCGTGGATGCGGAAGATTTGCGTCTCATCCTCGTAGCGCAGCGGCAAATGCAAGGCCAGATCCATGTCCGAACGCAGGCCCAGCCTGACGAGCCTGTCCTGTTGAGCATTGCTGGTAGATGGGTCGGTAGAAGCTTTCTTTTTCGGTGCTGGCATGCAGAGGGTCTTTATGTCGAGCAAGCGTAAAATGGCCGGTTTGGCCTGAGAACGTGTTTACGTTCTTATTTTACTGTGTTTAATTACAGTATTTTTGCCGCTCTTGTTTATTCTCATGTATTCACTTTCCGATTTTGATTTCGACTTGCCGCCCGAACTGATCGCACAGTTGCCGCTGGCGCAGCGCAGCGCCTCGCGCCTGTTGCAGGTCGATGGCGCGACGCTGACCGATCGCTGTTTTGCCGATGTGGTCGATTTGCTGGCGTCGGGCGATTTGCTGGTGTTCAACGACACGCGTGTGCTGAAGGCGCGTTTTTCCGGCATCAAGGAAACTGGAGGTAAAGTCGAGGTGCTGGTCGAGCGCGTACTCGGCAACGGCAGCGTGCATGCGCAGGTGCGCGCTTCCAAATCACTGCGGCCAGGCGCGCGCCTGCGCCTGGCTGATGCCTTTGAGGTGACCGTCGGCGAGCGTCATGGCGAATTTTATACATTGCAGTTTCCATCCGGCGTGTTTGCATTGCTGGAGCAGTACGGCAGCTTGCCATTGCCGCCGTATATCGCGCACGAAGCCGATGCATTCGACGAGGCGCGTTATCAGACCGTCTATGCCAGGGAGCCGGGCGCTATCGCTGCGCCGACGGCAGGTCTGCATTTCGACGAAGCCTTGCTCGGCAGCTTGCAGGCCAGGGGCATAGCCACCGCCTTCGTCACGCTGCATGTCGGCGCCGGCACCTTTCAGCCGGTGCGTGTGGAGAATCTGGCCGAGCACAAGATGCACAGTGAGTGGTACGCCATCACGCAGGATACTGTGAACAAGGTGCGTGCGGCGCGGGCGGCGGGCGGCAAAATCGTCGCCGTCGGCACGACCAGCCTGCGCGCGCTGGAGTCTGCCTCGCAATCG
>JBAPMF010000012.1:0-20405 GCA_049278475.1 Herbaspirillum sp.
GGCCAGCGCCTGCTCGGCCACGTTCTCGGCGAGACCATCGGCCAATTGCGGCGCGTCGGCCAGCAGGACTTTCGACACGCCGGCGATTTTCGCGGCGGCAGTCGCTGCCGCCCCAGCGTCGTGGCCAGCAACCAGGACGTGGACATCGCCGCCGGCCTGGGTCTGTATGGCCGCGGTGATGGTGTTCAGTGTGCTGCCTTTGAGACTGGCATTATCGTGTTCCGCGATGACGAGCGCGCTCATATCGTCCCTTCCTTAGATGACTTTGGCTTCGTTCTTCAGCTTCGCCACCAGCGTGGCGACGTCCGGCACCTTCACGCCGGCGCTGCGCTTGGGCGGTTCGACGACTTTCAGGGTCTTCACGCGCGGCGTGATGTCGACACCCAGATCCTGCGGTTTGACGATGTCCAGTATCTTCTTTTTGGCTTTCATGATGTTTGGCAAGGTGACGTAGCGCGGTTCGTTCAGGCGCAGGTCGGTGGTCACGATGGCTGGCAAAACCAGCGCCAGAGTTTCCAGTCCGCCATCGACTTCGCGGGTCACTGACACCTTGCCGTCTTCCAGCACGACTTTCGAAGCAAACGTCGCTTGCGGCCACCCCAGCAGCGCCGCCAGCATCTGGCCGGTCTGATTGCTATCGTCGTCGATAGCTTGCTTGCCAAGGATGATCAATCGCGGCTGCTCTTTGTCAGCCAGCGCCTTGAGCAGCTTGGCAACCGCCAGCGGCTGCAGGTCCACATCGGCGGCAGTTTCGACCAGAATGCCACGGTCGGCGCCAATGGCCATGGCAGTGCGCAGCGTTTCCTGGCATGACGTCACGCCGCAGGACACCGCGATCACTTCGGTGACCCTGCCGCTCTCTCTCAGGCGCATGGCTTCTTCCATGGCAATTTCGTCAAAGGGATTCATCGACATCTTGACGTTGGCGATGTCCACCCCGCTGCCATCGGTTTTGACGCGCACCTTGACGTTATAATCCACTACCCGCTTGACGGGGACTAATACTTTCATCGCCTGGTCCTTGGAAAAATCGAATCGACGTCAACTGAACGGGGAAATTATAAAAGTAAATACAGAAGATCGCCGCCACTATGCGGCAACCGACGCATCCAACTGCGCGCGCGTGGGCAAACCTTCCATGTCGCCGATCACCTGAACCGCGAATGTGCCGATACGATTACCCCGCATCACAACCGCAGGCGTCGTCAACCTTTCCAGCAAACCACTGATCACACCGACCGCGAAGCTAAATCACCATTTTTTTGCAAAATCGTGCTTCGCAGTCGAAGCAATATACCTGCCCAAACCAAAACCTTGCGCCGCAAGCCGCTTCATTTCCTCGACCACCTCCTTTCCTGGATGAGACACATCGTAGATATAGTTACGATACGTTCCACTCTTGAAAACGACATGGATGGAGTCTTCCGCCGTCTCGTAACAAAGGACATCCGAGTTTCCATCAAGATTGCGATAAGGTGCCATTTCAACTCCCGTTCAATGGTAAATGTGGTAGAATTTTCAACCTTTTGCGTCGCTGAAGTTGCTTTGCAGCTCGCCAATCAAGTTTATCACGCAGTTCTTCGCCTTCGGGCACCTCGGCGTTGTCCCTGTTTCCCCTGCTGCACTCCATGATCGTTCTCGGCGTCGAATCTTCCTGCGATGAAACTGGCCTGGCGTTATACGACACGCAAAAAGGTCTGCTCGCTCATGCCCTGCATTCGCAAATCGCCATGCATGAAGAATACGGCGGCGTTGTCCCCGAACTGGCCTCGCGCGACCACATACGGCACGCCATTCCCCTGCTGCGCCAGGTATTTGAGAAAAGCGGTATCGCCCATCAGGACATCGATGCCATTGCCTACACCCAAGGCCCCGGCCTGGCCGGCGCGCTGCTCGCGGGCGCCTCGGTCGCCTGCGGCCTGGGGCTGTCGCTAGACAAGCCAGTTATCGGTGTACACCATCTGGAAGGCCATTTGCTGTCGCCGCTGCTGTCGCCCAATCCGCCGCCGTTTCCCTTCATCGCCTTGCTGGTGTCCGGCGGTCACACGCAGTTGATGCGCGTTGACGGCGTCGGTCGCTATGCCTTGCTGGGCGAAACGCTTGACGACGCCGCCGGCGAAGCTTTTGACAAGACGGCCAAACTGCTCGGTCTCGCTTATCCGGGCGGACCGGCTATTTCACGGCTGGCGGAATCCGGTGATCCCGGCGCTTACCAGTTGCCGCGTCCGATGCTGCATGCCAGGAATTTCGATTTCAGCTTTTCCGGTCTGAAAACGGCGGTGCTGACAGTCGTCAAGAATCATGCGAGTACTATCTGCGAACAGGATAAGGCCAACATCGCGCGCGGCTTCGTCGACGCCATCACCGACGTACTGGTCACCAAATGCATCAGCGCCCTCAGGCACACCGGTATGCAGCGCCTGGTGGTCGCCGGTGGCGTCGGCGCCAACAAACAACTGCGCGCAGCTCTGAATGCAATGGCAGATAGGCGCTGCATTCAGGTGTTTTATCCTGAGCTTGAATTCTGCACCGACAATGGCGCAATGATTGCGCTTGCCGGCGCCATGCGCCTACAGCAGTATCCCGAAGCCGCCAGCCGCAACTATGCGTTCCGCGTGCGGCCGCGCTGGCCGCTGGATGAGATCAATACGGAATTCCCCATGTAAGAGCCGCTGATGTCGCCACAAGACACGCCGACGTATCCATTTCACTTTTTCTTCGAGCCTATCCTGCTTTCCTTGCCGGCCAACAGATTGGCGATGTTGCTGCGGTGGCGATAGAGCAGCAAGGCGCTCATGAGTAGCAGCGCCAGCCGAATGCTGCCGGCGCTGCCGCACAGCAGTCCATGGTAAAGCGGTGCCAACACGCTGGCGATCAAGGCTGCCAGCGACGAGTAGCGGAATGCCCAGGCGACCACCAGCCAGGTCGCCAGCGTCGCCAGACCGAGCCAAACATTGAGCGCCAGTAAAATACCCAGCGCCGTCGCCACGCCCTTACCGCCGGTAAAGCGGAAGAACACCGGCCACAGATGACCAAGAAATACCGCGATCGCCACCAGTGCAATGCCGGTGTCGCCGACACCGACTCGCGGGCCGAAGCGCATTACCAGCCAGACCGCCAGCCAGCCTTTGAAGCTGTCACCCAGCAAAGTCAGCGCAGCCGCTTTTTTGTTACCGCTGCGCAAAATATTGGTGGCACCGGGGTTCCTGGAACCGCAAGTGCGCGGGTCGGACAAACCAAAAATCCTACTCACCACCACCGCGAATGAAATGGAGCCAATCAGGTAAGCGACTATCGTAAACAACAGGGTATGCATTGCTTGTTCTTTCTCACTGTTTCCATTGCCTGTGCCGGCGAGGCTGAATCATGCCTCGCCTTCAGCCGCGCGGATGATGTTCCGCATGCAGTTTTTTGAGCCGCTCACGCGCCACATGCGTATAGATTTGCGTGGTTGAAATATCCGCATGCCCCAGCAATAGTTGCACCACGCGCAAGTCGGCGCCGTGATTGAGCAAGTGCGTGGCGAAAGCATGGCGCAAAGTGTGCGGCGACAATGGCATACGAATGTCACCCTGCGCTGCATATTTCTTGATCAGCGTCCAGAACATCTGGCGCGTCATGGCGCTGCCGCGCGCCGTCACGAACAAAGCATCGTCGATCCGGCCTGCCAGTATCAACGGGCGACCATCGCGCAGATAGCGTACGATCCAGCTACGCGCCTCTTCACCGAAAGGGACCAGACGCGTTTTATTGCCCTTGCCGGTAATGCGCAGCACGCCCTCGTTCATGCCGACTTCCACCGATTTGAGCAGTACCAGTTCTGACACCCGCAAGCCGCTGGCGTACATCAACTCCAGCATGGTGCGGTCGCGCAAACCCAGCGGCATGGACACGTCCGGCGCCGCCAGCAAGGCATCGACCTGCGCCTCTGACAAAACCCTGGGAAAACGCGGCGGCTGCCTGGCCGGCTTCATGCGCAGGCAGGGATCTTCGGCGATGCGATTTTGCCGCAGGGCCAGCAGGAAGAAACGCTTCAGTACCGCCAAGCGTCGATTGGCCGAACTAGCCCTGGTGTCGGCATGGCGAGCGGCAAAATAAGCGTTGAGATCATCCTGGCTGGTCGCGAGCAAATCCTTGTGGCGCTGGCTTTGCAACCAGCGCGCAAACAGTATCATGTCGCGCCGGTAGGCTTCCAGTGAATTCCTAGCCAAACCGTCTTCCAGCCATAGCGTATCGCAGAATTCATCGATGGCAGCCAGGCTGGCGCTGCTGGCTTCGACCTTGGGAGCGGTTTTTCCGGTGTCAGTAACCACCGACACCTTCGTGCGCCAGCAGCCAGCGTTTCACGCTCAGCGGAAAACCATCTGCAGCGTCGTGATGCGAGAACCCGCCAAGCCTGCCCGATGCTGTCACACGATGACAGGGTACAATCAAAGGAAACCAGTTGGCGCCGCATGCCTGTCCAACTGCGCGCGGCGCGGATTGAATGTATCTGGCAATCTGGCCGTAAGTGCGCGTCTCGCCGCGCGGAATGGATGAAATCGCCGCCCAGACCTTGCGCTGAAATATGGAGCCAACCTCGGCCAGAGGCAAACTGAAACGATAGTCAGGCCTGTCGATATAGCGCAGAATCTGTCTGGCGGCCTTGTCGGCCAGTGCATCGATGGCGTCTTTTTCGCGGAAATGCCGCGGCAGATACACCATCTCTTGAATCAGGCCAGCCGACGTCCGGATACCAACGCCGCCGAAGGGAATGTGTACGATGGCAGAGAAAATGTCGCCAGCTTGTGCTTTCATCATGCGAAAACAGAAAAGAAATACGCTATTTAAGCATATCGCCGCCGTCCCCCGCCATACCTGCTGCTCAGGCAATCTTCGGTCTTGCATGCCGGCATGGCCTGGCGATGCCCTTGATTTGGCAAGAATAATGAATTACGATAATTTGTCAGAAGTTTTTCTGTTTGAAAGGAATAATGGCTGACCTGGGCAACCGTTGTTCCCGCTCAATCAGCTGCCTGTCGCGATGGGATGGTTAGCCCTGATGGCAACACGATCCATGTGGCGAAAGATTCGGGTGGATTGGGCGCTGCTGACATAGGCAATGCAGCGTTCAGGCTGGACCATTCTGACGTCCGCTTGCTGAAATGGCCCGGCAATTTTGTATTTTATCTGGAGATCACACTATGCTTACCTGGACTACTCCGCAAGTCATCGAGGTCTGCCTCGGTTGTGAAATCAACTGCTATATGAGCGCCGAGGGCTGAGTTCGGCTCTCTTATGTTGCGTATCATCGTTCTTGGTGCGGCGGCCGGCGGCGGTTTGCCGCAATGGAACTGCGCTTGCAAGATGTGCCAGGCTGCCCGCGAGGGTGGCCTGGTTGTACCACAGACGCAATCTTCGATTGTCGTATCAGCCGATAGGACGCATTGGGTGCTGGTCAATGCCTCTCCTGACGTCCGCCAGCAATTTTCCGCCACTCCAGCGCTGCATCCCAGGCAAACACCACGTTCCAGCCCCCTGCATGCCGTGCTGCTAACCAACGCCGATGTCGATCATATTGCCGGCCTGTTATCGTTGCGCGAGAGTCAGGCATTTGCCGTCTATGCAACCAGCCGTGTGCAGCGCGTGCTTGAAGCCAATGCGGTATTCAATGTACTCTCTCGGGAACATGTCGTCCGTCGGACCTATACCATGGATCAGCTTCAACCCGTGCTCGATGCCGCAGGCAAAGACACCGGCGTGCGCGTCGAAGCCTTTCCCATCCCCGGCAAGATCGCGTTGTGGCTCGAAAACCCGCATGCTGCCCAGCTTGGCAGCGTGCCAGAAGATACTGTTGGCCTAGCGCTGAGCGCTGTCGGCTCCAGCAGCCGGCTATTCTACCTGCCGGGTTGCGCCGCCGTTCCCGATGCCATCAAAGCGCGCTTGCAGCCTGAAGACAGCCTGTTGTTCGACGGTACTACGTTCACCGAAGACGAAATGATTACCAGCGGCATGGGTCATAAGACGGCGTCCCGCATGGGCCATTTACCGATGAGCGGCGACACTGGCGCAATGGCGCAGTGGAAAGACGTGCCGCTCAAACGCAAGCTATTCATTCATATCAACAATACCAATCCCGTTTTGCTTGCGGACAGTCCGGAACACTCCATGATCCGCGCGGCAGGCTGGCAGCTGGCATACGACGGCATGGAGTTCCATCTTGAATAAACCATTGACTGCCATGCTGTCCCCGGCTGGACTGGAAGCAGCGCTACGCGCCATTGGTGATGCGCGCTATCACAGCCGGCATCCTTTCCATCATCTGCTGCATGGCGGCAAGCTGAACCTCGGGCAAGTTCAGGCATGGGCGCTCAATCGCTACTGCTATCAGGCAGCCATTCCACGCAAGGATGCTGCGTTGATCAGCCGTTTGGACGACCGTGAACTACGCCGAGAATGGATGCACCGCATTCTCGATCACGATGGCTACGGCAACGAAAAAGGCGGCATCGAACGCTGGCTGGCACTCACTGACGGGCTGGGTCTGGAACGCGACTATGTCGTTTCGCGTCGTGGCGCGCTGCCGGCCACAGTGTTTGCCGTGGAAGCCTATGTTGACTTCGTCGCGCGCCATCCGCCTGTCATTGCCGTGGCTTCCTGCCTGACGGAACTGTTTGCTCCGGCGATTCACCAGGAACGTATCGTCGGCATGCTCGAAAACTACGATTTTATCGATGAGCCGGTGTTGGCCTATTTCCGGCGTCGGCTAACCCAAGCGCCCGACGACGCTGCATTTGCCCTCGACTATGTCAAGCGCCATGCGCTGACCCTGGCCGAGCAACAGGGTGTGCTGGACGCGCTGACATTCAAATGTCACGTGCTTTGGGCACAACTCGATGCGCTCTACCTTGCTTACGTCGTGCCGGATATGATCCCGCCGGGCGCCTTCGATCCTAGGCAGGCGCCATGTTGACGCTCGACAGTACCGTGCAGCTCGCCATCGGAACCCGCCTCAAACACGACACGGCGCGCCAGCGATGGGTATTGCTAGGCCCGGAGCGGATGCTCGTACTCGATGATATGGCGCGGCTGATTCTGGAGCGCAGTCACGATCAAACCATACGCACGCTCTGCGATGCACTGGCAGCCGAGTTTCAGGCGCCATTGGCCACGATCCAGGCTGATGTGCTGACCCTGTTTGCTACCATGCACGAGAAAGGTTTTCTACGAGATGCCTGATCTTACCCTGAGTCCGCCGTTAGCCATCCTGCTGGAATTGACGCATCGTTGTCCGCTGCGCTGCGCCTATTGCTCCAACCCGCTGGCGCTGACGCCTGCTTCGCGTGAACTGTCCACCTCGGATTGGTGCGCCGTTCTCGATCAGGCCGCAGACCTTGGCGTATTGCAGGTTCATTTTTCGGGTGGCGAGCCGATGGCGCGCGCCGATTTGCCGAAACTGATCGCACATGCAACACGAGTCGGCCTATACAGCAACCTGATCACCTCGGGCGTACTGCTGGATGAGGCCAGGCTGGCGCTGCTGGTCGAAGCCGGACTGTCTCACATACAACTCAGTTTCCAGGGCCTTGAAGAAACGGTCGCTGAAACATTGTCCGGATTCAAGGGCGGTGTAGCCAAAAAGCAGGCGGCGCTTGACATGGTAAAGGCTGTCGGCCTGGCGCTGACGCTGAATTTCGTTGTAACGCGACAAAACGCCGACGAACTCGACGCCATGTTGCGCTATGCCGCCGGGCAGGGCATTGCCCGCGTGGAAGTCGCGAATACCCAGTATTACGGTTGGGGTTTGCAAAACCGTGCCGGATTAATGCCCAGCGAAGCCCAGCTCGAGCGGATGAACCTGCTCGTGGCCGAATGGCGAGAGCAATTGAAAGGCCGCATGGTGATCGACTATGTCATGCCTGACTACTACGCGCATCGTCCCAAGGCATGCATGGGTGGCTGGGCCCGACGTTTTCTTAACGTCATGCCCGATGGCGCGCTATTACCGTGCCACGCCGCGCAGACCCTCACACATCTCGACTTCCCACAATTTCCAGCGAGCACGCTGACAGCAGCGTGGTTCGAGTCTCCCGCTTTTGCCGCTTACCGCGGCACCGACTGGATGCCCGTACCTTGCAGCAGTTGCGAAGACAAGGAGAAAGACTGGGGAGGCTGCCGCTGCCAAGCTCTGGCGCTTGCCGGTGATGCCGGTACGCTGGATCCGGTATGCAGCCGGTCTCCACAGCACCAGCGAGTCACCATGCTGGCTCGTCGCGAGTCTCAACTTGGCGACATAGCGCTGCAATTACGACGGTTTTCATTCCGGGACGAAGAAGCGCCGCACACCGAAGTAACACCCCGGCAATAACGAATTCCGTATTTTTCCGCGCCACATCACCCGTGCTCCGGCCTGTGACGCGGCGGCAAGGCGAAACAAGCATCGCCACACCGCCGTAACATCGCACCGCCGCTTATTTTTGCGGCAAGGCGAAGGCTATCACGTAATCGCCGCGATCGGGCGACTGGCGCGCACCGCCCGCCGAAATCACGATATATTGCTTGCCATCGACCACGTAGCTCACCGGCGTACCCTGACTACCCACCGGCAGACGAGCCTTCCACAGTTCTTTGCCAGTGGAACTGTCAAACGCACGCAGATAGTAATCCTGGGTCGCCGCAAAGAACACCAGGCCGCCGGCAGTCACCATCGGACCGCCAATGGTAGGCATGCCGATGGGCATAGGCATGCCCATCGGCACGCCATGGAGACGCGTGTCGGTCACCGTGCCCAGCGGTACTTGCCAGGCCACGCTGCGCGTCTTCATATCGATCGCCGTCATGCTGCCGAAGGGCGGCTTCTGGCACGGAACGCCTAGCGGCGACAGGAAGCGGTCCTTGATCACCGAGTACGGTGTGCCACCCAATGGTACCGCGCCCATGCCGGCATTCACAGCTTCATTGCCATCGGATTCACTACCGCCCGCCTTCTTGACAAGCTGTACCCACAGACCGAGGCGCATATCATTGACATAGGCCACCCCCGCGTTCGGGTCGTAAGACATACCGCCCCAGTTCAAGCCGCCCAGCGAGCCCGGGAAAGCCAGCGAAACGTCGGTATCCGGCGCGGTGAACAGGCCCTCGTAACGCATCCCGAGGAAGATGGCGCGGCACATCAGGTGGTCGATCGGCGTCATGCCCCACATATCCGATTCCTTGAGCGTTTCGGCACCGATTTGCGGCATGCCGACCGACATCGGCTGCGACTTGGCATAAGGCTCATCGGGAATCTTCGCCGGCTTGACCGGCCGCTCGATGACTTCGGTGAGCGGCTTGCCAGTATGGCGGTCGAGCACGAACACTTGACCCGCCTTGGTACCGAACATCAGCGCCGGCACAGATTTGCCATCGACCGGGAAATCAATCAGGGTCGGTTGCATCGGCACGTCGAAATCCCACAGGTCGTGACGTACTGTCTGGTAATGCCACTTCTCGACACCGGTGTTGGCATCGAGCGCCAGCATCACCGCAGTGTACATTTCATCGAGCTTGGTGCGCTGGACACCCCATAAATCGACGGCGGCATTGCCGAGCGGCATGTAGATCGTATTGGAGCTGGGATCATACGTCATCTGCGCCCATACATTCGGAGTCGAGCGCACGAAGGTCTTGCCGTTGCCGGGTTCGCCGTGTTCCTGCGGGTTGCCCGGATCGAATGCCCATTTCATCTTGCCGCTGATCACGTCGTAGCCGCGGATCACGCCGCCGGGCATGTCCCGCTTGACATTGTCGGCCACGCGACCACCCACCACCACCGTGGTACCCGCCACCGTCGGCGGCGAGGTAGTTTCGAACAGCGGGGGGGTAGCATTGCCCAGGCCAATCTTGAGGTCAACGACGCCATCCTTGCCAAAGTTGGCGCACAGTTTGCCGTTGTCAGCATCGAGCGCGACCAGCAGGCCGTCGATGGTATTCATGTAGATGCGGCGACGGCATTCGGCGGGCGCCGCTATTGCGGCCACCGGCGTCGAACCGGGAACGGTGGGCTGGACCAGCGGCTGCATGGCGTCGAAATAAGCCAGGCCACGGCAGCGCACCCAGACCGTGGTCTGGGTGGGGAAGTCATGGCGCCATTGCTCCTTGCCAGTGGCAGCATCGACGGCGATAACCGTATTGTGAGGCGTACACAGGTACAGGGTCTTGCCGACCTGCAAAGGCGTCTGTTGGTCTTCCGCGCCGCCGCCGGTAGGATTGATCGGTGTATCGCCGGTACGGAAGGTCCACACCGCCTGCAAGGTCTTGACATTGTTGCGCGTGATCTGTGTGGCGGCGGAGAAGCGGTTGGCATCAGCCGAACCGCCATAGGCACTCCAGTCGATACTCCCGCCATCGCCGGCCTTTGCAGCTACCACCGGCGTCGGCTGGCCGAACTGGCCATGCGGGATGAACATGCCCCACCCCAACGCAATATTGCAGACCAGCAAAACCAGCGCCACAGCCCTCGCGCCACCGATCGTCAGCGGGATGTTTTCGGCAGGCCGCAGAAGCGGATACAAGAGCGCCAGCAACATGCCGATCATCGAGAACATGAAGACGCGCGCATGGAAAGACCAGAAGTCGAAGCCGTTTTCCCATAATGCCCACAGCACCGTGACAACCAGCAAGACCAGATAGATTAGCAAGGCGCTGGCGTGGCGGCGCAGAATCTGAACCCCCGTCGCGCACAATGCCAGTCCCGCCAGCAAGTAATACCAGCTGCCGCTGCGCACGATCAGTACGCTACCGGCGATGACGAAATAAAGGCCCAGCAGCAGGCCAACGATGCCGGCAATGGAAAGCACCAGCCGCGCTGGCTTGGAAACAGGCTCAATATCAGTAGCGTTTTGCATAAAATTTTCCTATTGATGGCCGAATAGATATCTCCAAGTTGCAGGAGCACATCTTTGAGTCTTTGCTACGCCAGTTACAAGTTACACTACCTTACGACATCATCCCAGTATGTCGTCCTATACACGATAGTATCTTGCACAAAAAAAAAATGTCAATTTTTAAAATAGAATAAATAAAAAATTAGTTCAAAATTCGCAACTTGACGAAATTCATCTAAAAACTTAACGCCCCCCGTTCACTGCTCCAGTGAAAGCAAGAGTACCCATTTACAGGAAATGTTGCTCCAGCGCCCAAAGAGTGTGTTCGCGCACCAGTCCGGAAAAATGCGTCAGCCGCGCCTGCAATGCAGCGACAATGCCCGGATCGCCCTTGCGCGTGACGGCGGTATTGCCGAGACCGACGGCCATGTTGCGCAGCCAGCGCTCATGACCAATGCGGCGGATCGCGCTACCTTCGGTGCGGCACCTGAAATCGTCTTCGCTCCAATTGAACAGGCTCACCAGCGAAGCATGGTCGAAGCCATGACGCACATCGAAGTCCGGTAAATCGGAAATCTGCGCGAACTTGTTCCACGGGCAATGCAGCTGGCAATCGTCGCAACCATAGACGCGGTTACCGATCAGGCTGCGCAGCGCAACCGGAATGCTGCCCTTCAATTCGATGGTGAGATAGGAAATGCAGCGGCGCGCGTCGAGTTCGTAAGGCGCGACGATGGCCTGGGTCGGACAAACGTCGATACAGGCGCGGCACCGGCCGCAATGCGGCGTGACCGGTGCGTCGACCGGCAACGCCAGATCGGTGAACAATTCACCGAGGAAGAACATGGAACCGGCTTCACGGTTGAGCAGCAGCGTGTGCTTGCCGCGCCAGCCGAGGCCGGATTTTTCCGCCAGCGCAACTTCCATCACCGGAGCGGAATCAGTAAAGACGCGGTAACCGAAACTACCAACTTCCTTTTCGATGCGGCTGGCGAGCTGCTGCAATCTGGCGCGCAAAACCTTGTGGTAGTCGCGTCCGCGCGCATACAGCGAGATCACGGCAGCGCCGTCAGCGCGCGCCGCTTCGCGCGCGCGCCAGTCGGCAGCACTCTGACTAGCTGTGCGCGGCAGATAAGGCATGTACACCGTGATCACGCGCGCCGTACCTGGCACCAATTCGGCAGGCCGGGCACGCTTCATGCCGTGGCTTGCCATATAATCCATTTCACCGTGGTAGCCCTTGTCCAGCCATGCCTGCAACCCGGCTTCCCGATCAGAGAGATCGGCATCGGCAATGCGCAAGTCGGCGAACCCGAGTTCGCGTCCCCAGGCTTTGATGGTGTCGGCAAGTACGCTCAGGCTAGAACGCATTTTATCCAAAACTTTTGCAGCTTCGACTACGGCTTTTTTATGTCGCCTTACCATACCCATTTGCAGGACGAAACCGGTACCGCCGCGCTGGGCGCCGCGCTGGCGCGGGTGCTCACGCCGGGTCTGGCGATCTATCTGTACGGCAATCTCGGCTCCGGCAAAACCGCCTTGACGCGCGCGCTGCTGCATGCCGCCGGTTACGCTGGACGCATCAAAAGTCCGACTTATACCCTGGCCGAACCTTATACGGTGACACTCGCAGACCGCATAGTACCTGTTATCCACTTCGATCTCTACCGTATGGCCGGCCCGGAAGAATTTCTGGAGGCCGGATTCCGTGAACATTTCAACGAAAACAACATCTGCATCATTGAATGGCCGGAACGGGGCGAACCGGTGTTGCCCGCCCCCGATATCCATATCTCGCTAACGGTTGCCGGACAGGGACGTGATGTAAAATTACTGGCATTGTCTGACAAGGGTCATCAATGCCTCGCTCGACTGAAATTCGCCCCAAATCTGTGACATCCAGGACACGCCGCACCACCCTCAAGGCAAGCAGCGCGCTCCTGATCTCCGTATTGGCGCCCCTGCCGGCACTGGCGGCGCAGATCCTCGCCGTGCGCGTATGGCCATCCGACGACTATACCCGCGTCACCCTGGAAAACGACAGCAACCTCAAGGTCAGCCATTTCATCGTCAGGAATCCGGAACGCCTGGTCGTCGACATCGAAGGCATCGACCTGAATTCGACGCTGAAAGATTTAGTCGCCAAGATCCAGCCCAACGATCCCTATATCAAACAAGTCCGTGTCGGCCAGAACCGCTCGGGTGTGGTGCGTCTGGTGTTCGATCTCAAGGACGAAATCAGGCCGCAGGTGTTTACGCTGGAACCGGTCGGTGAATACAAATACCGTTTCGTCATCGACCTGTACCCGGCCGATCCACCCGACCCGATCACCGCCCTGATTCAACAAGGCAACTGGCATCAGCAGACCGAGGGCGAGCCGCCGCCAATCGACGCCCGGCCCGCGCCGCAGACGCAAGCGCAGAATGACGAACCACCGGCCGCTGAGGCCAGACCGAATGAGTCCAGGCCGCAACTGACACGTATGATCACCATTGTGCTTGACCCCGGCCATGGCGGTGAAGATCCCGGCGCGATCGGTAGTCGTGGCAACCGCGAAAAAGACGTGGTGCTGGCCATCACCAAACGCCTGAAGAAAAAAATCGAGAAACAGCCGAACATGCGCGTCATGCTCACGCGCGACACCGATTTTTTCGTGCCGCTGGGCATGCGCGTGCAAAAGGCGCGCAAGGTGCAGGCCGACCTGTTCATTTCGATCCACGCCGACGCCTTCATACAGCCGACCGCACGTGGCTCCTCGGTGTTCGTCCTGTCGGAAAAAGGCGCCAGCTCGACCGCTGCGCGCTGGCTGGCCAATAAGGAAAACGCCGCCGACCTGATCGGCGGCGTCAATATCAAATCCCACGACAGGCAACTCGCCAGCGTCCTGCTGGATTTATCGACCACGGCCCAGATCAACGACAGCCTGCGCATTGGCAAGGCAGTACTCAGAGAAATCGGCGGCATCAACAGATTACACAAGAGCACAGTGGAGCAAGCCGGTTTCGCCGTGCTGAAGGCGCCGGACATCCCGAGTATCCTGATCGAAACCGCTTTCATCTCCAACCCGGAAGAAGAAGCCAAACTGAACGACGACAGTTATCAGGATGCGATGGCTGACGCCATCATGACTGGCATCAAGAAGTATTTTTCCAAAAATCCGCCATTGGCCAAAAACCGGCTGACCTGACGCCCAAACCGCACACATACTCCCGCATGCCGCTATCTGCCGCGCGAACCCAAAGCAGCATATGATCATGATCAAATAAGGAATTTTCGCATACGAATAGAGTCGCAATATCAGGAAAACAAGGAAGCGGTCCATGACGATAGACGGCGAATATATCAGTCAGAAATTCCAACAATGCCACGTCCCTCTGGCGGAGAAGAAAGCGCTACTGGCAGCTTTTTTCCGTTCGATGGCGATGCTCGAGCTAGCGCCGGACGGTACCATCCTGAGCGCCAACGACAATTTTCTGATGCTGCTGGCGTATCAGCAAAGCGACATCGTCGGTCATCACCATCGCATGCTGTGTAGTTCCGGGTATGCGGAATCGCCCGAATACGCCGAATTCTGGCGCCGCCTGCATGCCGGCGAAGTCATCTCCGGCGCCATGCAGCACATGCGCAAGGACGGTTCCTGCCTGTGGCTGGAAGCTACCTGCAATCCCATCCTGGATGCACATGGGCGATTGCAGCGCGTCATCTCCATCGTCGCCGACATTACCGTTACCGCGCACATCGACGGTTCGCAGGAAAAAAACAGTATCCTGCGTGCGCTCAACCGTTCGCTCGGTATGCTCGAACTCACCGCCGATGGCCTCATCGTCGGCGCCAACGGCAACTATCTCAAGACCATGGGTTACCTGCCCGCAGAACTCGTCGGCAAACATCATCGCTTCCTGTGCGATCCCGACTACGCTCAAAGCCCGGCCTACGAAAATTTCTGGCGTAACCTCAATCAAGGGCGATTCTTCTCGGGACGCTTCAAACGCATCGCACGCAACAGCCAGCCAGTCTGGTGGGAGGCCACCTATACCTCGGTACTAGATCTCGAAGGCCGTCCGATCAAGGTCATCAGTATCGGTTCCGATGTGTCGTACCGCATGGTGCGCGAACAGCGTGATCGCGAATACCAGCATCTGCTGTCGCTGGGCATCAATGAGACCGACAACGCAGTCTTCATCACCGGTCCAACGAACTGCATCGTCTTTCACAACACCGGCTTTAGCCGCATGCTTGGGTTTGCCGCCGGTGAAGTCATCGGCAAACAGCCGCGCGAGCTGTTTGAAAAACAGCCTGCAGCCCTGAAACTGATCGACGATTCCCACGCCGTGATGACACAAGGCAGCAGCTTCCACGGCGAAGGGATGATGCTCGATAAACAGGGGCATCCACTGTGGGTATCGATGGTGGTCAATCCGATTCACGACAGCAGCGGCAAGCTGGTGAATACGGTCTGCATCTTGACCGACATCACCAATACCAAGATGCATGAAGTGCTGCAATACAAGGCTCTCGACGCGATGGTGCGTGAGGCCAGCCTGCAGGAAGTACTGACCATGGTGTGCCTGGAGCTGGAACGCATCGCGCCGGATGTGGTCGCCTCGGTCCTAAGCGTCGACGAAAATGGGCTGCTGCACCCGGTTGCCGGGCCGCACCTGCCAGAACAATACAACCGTGCCATCGACAACACACCGATCGGCCCGAACGTAGGTTCCTGCGGCACAGCAGCCTTTCGCGCCGAAGCAGTGGTCTGCGACATCGAGAACGATCCGCTATGGGCCGATTACAAACATCTGGTGCTGCCGTTAGGATTCCTGACATGCTGGTCGACGCCGATCAAATCGGCCGACGGACGCGTCATCGGCACACTGGCTTTTTATTACCGCGACAAACGCAAGAACAATGTCTTCCATCATCGGCTGATAGAAGTCAGCCTGCACCTCTGCGCCCTGGCGCTGGAGCGCGAAGAAACCCGCTCGCGCATCCACCAACTGGCCTTCTACGATTCACTGACCGGCCTGCCCAATCGCCGCCTGCTGATGGTCAAAGCCAATCAGGCCATCGCCAATGCCGCACGTACCCTGACTCCGCTGGCAGTGTTGTTCATCGACCTCGATCGCTTCAAACAGATCAACGATTCACTCGGCCACCAGGCCGGCGACGAATTGCTGCGTACAGTCGCCGCACGCCTGCAATTCGAGGCGCGCAAATCGGACATCGTCGGCCGCCTGTCTGGTGACGAATTCGTCGTCGTGCTAACACAATGCGATCTGTATCACATCACCGACGTCATCAAGCGGATTCAGACCAACCTGTCGCTACCCTGCCAAATCGCCGGCGTGACACTGACGCCGCTGGCTAGCATCGGCGTCAGCCTATTCCCCGACAATGGCGACACCATCGAAATCCTGCTGCATCGCGCTGACGTGGCAATGTATCAGACCAAGGGGAAAAATCGCGGCCGCTTCAGTTTTTTCAGCGATGGCATGAATACCCAGGCGCAGGAGCGTCTAGCGCTGGAAACCGCCCTGCGCGATGCCCTGCGCGACGGCGATTTCGAGTTGTACTATCAACCGCAGATCAATATCAAAAACAGCTTGCTGCACGGCGTGGAAGCCTTGGCGCGCTGGCATCACGCGCAGCTGGGCATGGTGTCGCCGGCGCGCTTCATACCGATTGCGGAAGAATGCGGACTGATCGGCGAACTGGGAAAATGGGCGCTGGAAGAAGCCTGTTGTCAACTCAGCGACTGGCGCAAGCGCGGCATCGACATTCCATCCATGTCGGTCAATCTGTCGTCGACCAATTTTCACGATCTTGACCTGCCGCGATTCATCGCCGACTTGCTGCTACGTTACGCACTGACCCCGGGCGATCTGGTATTGGAAATCACCGAAACCGTGATACTGAACGCCAACCCCAGCACCACGCACACCATTCACGAAATCCACGCGCAAGGCATCAGACTGGCCATGGATGACTTCGGCACCGGTTATTCCAGTCTCGGCTATCTGCGCAATCTACCGATATCCGAACTGAAACTAGATCAAAGTTTCGTGCGCGACATGAATCGGGATGAAACCGTGCTGGCGCTCACGCATGCAGTCATCCGCATCGGTGAAAGCCTCGACCTGACCGTCGTCGCCGAAGGCGTGGAAAACAGACAGCAATACAAGCTGCTCAAGCAACAGGGATGCGATGCAGTCCAGGGTCATCTGGTTTCACCGCCGATGCCGGCCAGCGCTTTCGAGCGCTGGCTGAAAGATTTCGACACCAGCGATATTTTCTGAAAGCGGACGGAATGAAAAAACGCTCATCCGGCCAGCAGGTATAATCGCCAGATGAACGCCGTAGAACACCCCAGCCGTCTACAGCGGCCCATTCAGACGCTGCCTGACCAGTTGATCTCGCAGATCGCTGCGGGTGAGGTCATCGAGCGCCCCTCTGCCGTGGTCAAGGAATTGCTTGAAAACGCACTTGATGCCGGCGCCACACACATCACCATACGCCTGGAACAGGGCGGCATCAAACGCATTGCCATCGTCGACAATGGTTGCGGCATTCCGCCCGAACAGATGCCACTGGCGCTGGCGCGTCACGCCACCTCCAAGATCGCCTCATTGAGCGACCTCGAAAACGTCGGCACATTGGGTTTTCGCGGCGAAGCCCTGGCTTCGGTCGCCTCGGTCGCGCAACTGACGCTGACCACACGCACCGCTGACGCGGCGCATGCATGGGAAATCAGCGGCGCCCGGGAAGGCGCCGCCATACCAGCCGCGGGTGCGCCAGGGACCACCATCGATGTGCAGGATCTGTATTTCAATACGCCGGCGCGCCGCAAATTCCTGAAGTCGGAACAAACCGAATACGGCCACTGCGCAGAAGTCGTGCGCCGCATTGCACTGGCGCGCCCCGACATTACCTTCTCACTGACGCATAATGGCAAGAGCGTCGATCACTGGAACAGCTGCGACTTCGCCAAACGCAGCGCGCATATTCTCGGCGAAGAATTCGCCAACGCCCGCCTGCCGCTGGACGAACGCGCCGGTCCACTGCATCTGCATGGCTTCGTCGGCTTGCCGACTGCCTCCAAAACGCGCGCTGATGGCCAGTACTTCTACGTCAACGGCCGTTTCGTGCGCGACAGGCTGCTGCTGCATGCGATGCGCTCCGCCTATCAGGACGTGCTGCATGGCGACCGCTATCCATCCTATGCCCTGCTGCTCGACTTCGATCCGGCGCTGGTCGATGTCAACGTGCATCCATCCAAGATCGAAGTGCGTTTTCGCGATAGCCGCAGTGTGCATCAATTCATATTTCACGCCATCAGCCGCGCGCTGGCGGCAACTACTGCCACCTCATCGGGCAATACACCGGCGCCGCAACCGACAGGCAACGGCCCGCTGCCGTGGGTGCGTGACCAGCAACAGAGCGGATTCGGCACACAGTGGCATCCGCATTTTTCCAGCGACAGCGGATGCGGCATCGCCCAAAACATCACCAACTACGGCGCCATGTTCCGCCCCGACACACAAACCAGTCCAGACATGTCACCCACGACTGGCGGCAACGCGCCGGACAACGCCGCCCACCGTACCGATACCCAGACCTTGCCCAACGACGATTTCCCGCTCGGCTTCGCACTGGCGCAACTACACGGCATCTACGTGCTCGCGCAAAACAGCAAAGGCCTGGTGGTAATCGATATGCATGCCGCCCATGAACGCATCCTGTATGAACAACTGAAACACGCGCTCGACGACGACGCCATGTTCGTGCAGCCGTTGCTGATTCCAGTCACCTTCCACGCTGACGCCATTGAAGTCGGCACCATTGAAGAACATCAGGAAACACTCGGTGCGCTCGGCTTCGACATCGCCGCCATGTCGCCAACCACACTCGCCGTGCGTGCAGTGCCGGCACTGCTCAACGATGCCGATGCCCAAACGCTGGCGCGCGATGTGCTGCGCGACCTGCGCGAATTCGGTGGCTCACGCGTGCTGCTCGAGCGCCGCAACGAACTGCTTGGCACACTGGCCTGCCACGCCGCCGTGCACGCCAACCGCAGTCTGAGCATTCCCGAAATGAACGCGCTGCTACGCCAGATGGAAGCCACCGAGCGCGCTGATCAATGTAACCATGGTCGTCCGACCTGGAATCAACTGGCCTTATCCGACCTGGATAAACTCTTCCTGCGCGGTCAATGAGATGCCGGCAGCGCCATTAGCTGTCGCCATCATGGGGCCGACCGCTTCCGGAAAAACCGCCGCAGCGCTGGAAATCGCCAAGCATATTCCCAGTGAAATCATCTCGGTCGACTCCGCGCTGATATACCGCGAGATGGACATCGGCACCGCCAAGCCCAATGCCAGCGAGCTTGCCAGCGTGCCGCATCATTTGATCGACATCCTTGACCCGAGCGCAGCCTACTCGGCCATGCAATTCCGTCACGACGCCCTGCGTCTCGCGCAGGAAATCCGCGCACGTGGCAAACTGCCGCTATTGGTCGGCGGCACCATGCTGTATTTCAAAGTATTACGCAATGGTCTCGACGATCTGCCCGAAGGAGATCCCTCCGTGCGCGCCCGCCTCGATGAAGAAGCCACGCGCGGCAGCATGCCGGCGCAACATGCACGCCTGGCCGCACTCGATCCGAAAACCGCTGCTCGCCTCAACCCCAACGATAGCCAGCGTATCCAGCGCGCACTGGAAATCATTGAACTGAGCGGCAGACCCATGTCGGCGCTACTCGTACAAAAAGACCCGCAAGCCCTCCCCTTTGACCTGCTAGCGCTGACGCTGGAGCCATCCGACCGCGCCGTGCTACACCAACGCATCGCCCGCCGCTTCGACCTGATGCTGGAAAACGACGGCCTGCTCGAAGAAGTCCACAGACTACGCGCCCGCGGCGACCTGCACCTCGGCCTGCCGTCGATGCGTTGCGTCGGCTACCGCCAGGTCTGGGAATATCTCGATGGCCAGTACGGCTACACCGAGATGCGCGAACGCGGCATCATCGCCACCCGCCAACTGGCCAAACATCAGATCACTTGGCTACGCTCCACGCCTGATCGGGTAATCATCGACTGCAATGCCGCCAATGCGGCGCAAATAGCGCTGAATCACGTGTATACAGCAATCGATCATCAATGATAGGTTCTCATCAGCCGACCAGCGCGCGCATAGTCACCTTGAGCTGCGTCACTCTTGCACATTGAAAGCTTCAACGGCAAGTTCCGGGATGAACGCTTGAACGAGCACTGGTTCGTCTCGATGCGGCATGCTCGTGAGATTATTGCTACATAGCATCGTGAATATAATACCGAGCGTCCGCATAACTCGCTTGCTTATCTGACACCACAGCAGTTTGCGGATACTTTTTTAACCGCAGACTCCACGTCGATTTCGTACTAAATTGGGGGGCAGGTCACCCGTACCAATGTTCACACCAATGCTGCTGGCTTTATAGCTGGCCTGGTTCTGGATGTCGCTGGTGCTGAGTTCTCCGCCTGTGCTGAAATTATTCTTGTTGTCATCAATGGCCGCTTGCGTGCTGG
>JBAPMF010000013.1:0-43187 GCA_049278475.1 Herbaspirillum sp.
GGCGACAATGTGTCGATCACTGTGCAACTGATCAACCCGATCGCCATGGAAGAAGGCCTGCGCTTCGCCATTCGCGAAGGCGGTCGCACCGTCGGCGCAGGTGTCGTCGCCAAGATTTTTGACTAAGCATCAATAACGGTATTGATCATTGCCGTGGATGGCTGTCATCCACGGTTCGTTCTTTAAAGGAAAACCATGTCAGTTCCCAGTCAGAAAATCCGCATCCGCCTGAAGGCATTCGACTACCGCCTGATCGACCAGTCCGCACTGGAAATCGTCGATACGGCAAAGCGTACCGGCGCTGTTGTCAAAGGTCCTGTTCCGCTGCCGACACGTATCCAGCGTTTCGACGTTCTGCGTTCTCCGCATGTTAACAAAACTTCGCGCGATCAATTCGAAATTCGCACGCACCAGCGTCTGATGGATATCGTTGATCCGACCGACAAGACTGTCGATGCATTGATGAAGCTGGATCTGCCGGCTGGCGTCGATGTAGAAATCAAGCTGCAATAAACATTGTGGCAAGTGCTGTAAAAAGCTATGGCTTGGTAAAATTTTGACATACCACGACACTGCCGGATATTGCAAATAGAAATTTGTCCGGTTATACTAGTCGGCTTCGATGGAGTCATGATATTCGTGACTCCACAATTTTAGCTGTATAAACATCAGTCCCGTCCAATCGCAGGCGGGTATGGAGAAAAACGATGAGCTTGGGCCTTGTTGGTCGCAAGGTTGGTATGATGCGTATTTTCATGGAAGACGGGGATGCTGTTCCTGTCACCGTGCTGGATGTGTCGAACAACCGTGTGACCCAAATCAAAACGCCTGAAGTGGATGGTTATTCCGCCGTTCAGGTCGCATTCGGTCAGCGTCGCGCCTCGCGTGTGACGAAAGCCGCTGCCGGCCACTACGCCAAAGCCGGCGTCGAAGCCGGAACCGTTCTAAAAGAATTCCGCATTGACGCAGCCAGGGCTGCCGGGTTGAAGGCTGGCGATATCATCGCTGCAAGCCTGTTCGAAGCCGGCCAGAAAGTGGACGTGCAGGGCGTATCCATCGGGAAGGGCTATGCCGGTACGATCAAGCGTTATAACTTCGCATCCGGCCGCGCATCGCACGGTAATTCCCGTTCACACAATGTTCCCGGCTCCATCGGCATGGCGCAGGATCCGGGCCGTGTTTTTCCTGGTAAGCGCATGACCGGTCACCTGGGTGATGTTACCCGAACGGTGCAAAACCTCGAAATCGCGCGTATCGATACTGAGCGTCAATTGTTGTTGGTCAAGGGTGCTGTGCCGGGCGCGAAGAATGGTCAGGTGATTATCTCTCCTGCGGTCAAAGTCAAAGCCGGGAAGGGAGTCTAATCAATGGAACTCAAGCTCCTGAATGAGCAGGGTCAAGCCGCATCGAATGTTGCTGCTCCTGATACGGTTTTTGGTCGTGCTTACAATGAAGCGCTGATTCATCAGGTCGTCGTGGCTTATCAGGCCAATGCTCGCGGTGGTAACCGTAAGCAGAAAGACCGGGAGGAAGTGCGTCATAGCACCAAGAAGCCGTGGCGTCAAAAGGGTACTGGCCGTGCGCGTGCCGGTATGTCGTCCTCGCCACTATGGCGTGGCGGTGGTCGTATTTTCCCGAATTCGCCTGATGAGAATTTTTCGCACAAGCTCAACAGGAAGATGTATCGCGCGGGTGTCTGCTCGATTCTGTCCCAGCTGGCGCGCGAAGGTCGTCTGTCTATCGTCGAAAATTTCTCGGTCGAAGCGCCAAAGACCAGGCTGCTGTCCGAAAAACTGAAGCTCATGGGTCTGGACTCCGTGCTGGTTGTTACTGACAACCTGGAAGAAAATTTGTTGCTCGCGTCGCGTAATTTGCCGAACGTGCTGGTTGTCGAGCCGCGTCAGGCTGATCCTGTCTCTCTGGTTTTCTACAAGAAAGTGCTGATTACCAGGCAGGCACTGGCCAAGATTGAGGAGTTGCTGGCATGAACGCAATTAAACATAGCCAAGAGCGTTTGATGAAGGTGCTGCTGGTGCCGGTGATCTCCGAGAAGGCGACTTTCATCGGCGAGAAAAACGAACAAGTCGTTTTTCTGGTGATGCCGGATGCGACGAAGCTGGAAGTCAGGGCTGCAGTCGAGCTGCTGTTCAAGGTCCAGGTGGAGTCTGTGCAGGTCGCGAATCGTCAGGGCAAGCAAAAGCGTTCCGGTCGCTCGTTTGGCCGTCGCAACCACACGCGCCGCGCATTTGTCAGTTTGAAGCCCGGTCAAGAAATCAACTTCACTGAGGAGGCTAAATAATGGCGCTCGTGAAAGTGAAGCCAACCTCGCCCGGTCGGCGCGGTATGGTCAAGGTCGTTAATGGCGACTTGTATAAAGGTCGTCCGTTTGCCGGTCTGATCGAGAAAAAATCCAAGACTGCCGGCCGTAACAACAACGGTCACATCACTACCCGTCATATCGGTGGCGGTCATAAGCAGCATTACCGTGTTCTCGACTTTCGCCGTAATAAGGACGGTATCGTTGCCAGGGTCGAACGTATCGAGTACGACCCGAACCGTAGCGCGCACATCGCCCTGTTGTGTTATGCAGATGGTGAACGCAGGTACATCATCGCTCCGAAGGGCATTGCTGTCGGCGATCAGCTGATCAGTGGTCCGGAAGCGCCGATCAAGGCGGGTAACGCTCTGCCGATCCGCAATATCCCGGTCGGCACTACCATCCACTGTGTGGAGATGTTGCCGGGTAAAGGTGCCCAGATCGCTCGTACCGCTGGCGCCGGCGTTGTGCTGATGGCGCGTGAAGACACTTATGCCCAGGTTCGTCTGCGTTCTGGTGAAGTGCGCCGTATTCATATCGAATGCCGTGCGACTATCGGTGAAGTCGGTAATGGCGAGCACAACCTGCGCAAGATCGGTAAGGCTGGTGCAATGCGCTGGCGCGGTGTGCGCCCGACAGTGCGTGGCGTGGTCATGAACCCGGTCGATCACCCGCATGGTGGTGGTGAAGGCAGGACTGCAGCAGGTCGTCATCCGGTTTCGCCGTGGGGGCAACAGACCAAGGGCAAGAAGACACGCAGCAACAAGCGTACGACTTCAATGATTGTCTCGCGCCGCCGCAAGAAATAAGGATAAAACATGACACGTTCATTGAAAAAAGGTCCGTTCTGCGATGCTCATCTGGTGAAAAAGGTTGAAGCAGCTCAAGCGACTAAAGACAAGAAGCCAATCAAGACATGGTCCCGTCGTTCGACCATCATGCCGGATTTCATTGGTTTGACGATCGCGGTACACAATGGCAAGCAACATGTGCCGGTTTATGTGTCTGAAAACATGGTTGGTCACAAGTTGGGCGAATTCGCGTTGACCCGTACGTTCAAGGGACACGCCGCCGATAAAAAGGCTAAGAAATAAGGTCCTATGATGGAAACTAAAGCTACTTTGCGTGGTGTGCATCTGTCGGCCCAGAAAGGTCGTTTGGTTGCAGACCTGATTCGCGGTAAAAAAGTTGATCAGGCATTGGATATCCTGGCTTTTAGCCCGAAAAAGGGCGCGCTCATCATCAAGAAAGTTCTGGAGTCTGCGATCGCGAATGCCGAGCACAATGATGGCGCCGATATTGACGAGCTGGAAGTCAAGACCATTTATGTAGAAAAAGGTGCGGTCCTCAAGCGTTTCACAGCGCGGGCAAAAGGCCGTGGTGATCGTATTTCCAAGCAATCCTGTCACATTTACGTGACTGTCGGAAACTAAGGAGTCACGATGGGACAGAAGATTCATCCAACTGGTTTTCGCCTGGCGGTTACACGTAACTGGGGGTCGCGCTGGTATGCAGGCAATAACAATTTTGCCGACATGCTCAACGAAGATCTGAAGGTACGTGCTTATCTGAAGACAAAGCTGAAGAACGCTTCGGTTGGTCGTGTCGTTATCGAACGTCCAGCGAAGAATGCTCGCATTACCATTTACAGCTCCCGTCCGGGTGTTGTGATTGGCAAGAAGGGCGAAGATATCGAAATGCTGAAGTCGGCGCTCGGTAAGCTGATGGGCGTGCCTGTGCATGTCAACATCGAAGAAATACGCAAGCCGGAAGCCGATGCGCAGTTGATCGCCGACTCGATCGCCCAGCAGCTTGAAAAGCGCATTATGTTTCGCCGCGCCATGAAGCGTGCGATGCAGAATGCAATGCGTCTGGGCGCCCAGGGTATCAAGATCATGTCGTCCGGTCGTTTGAACGGTATCGAAATTGCCCGTCAGGAATGGTATCGCGAAGGCCGCGTGCCCCTGCACACCCTGCGCGCCGATATCGACTACGGTTTCAGTGAAGCCCAGACCACCTATGGCATCATCGGTATCAAAGTATGGGTTTACAAAGGTGATCGTTTGGCTAACGGCGAAGCGCCGGTGCTAGTTGGTGAGTCGGAAGACGACAGGAAGCGTCGTGGTCCGCGTCGTGATGATGGCAGGCCGGGTGCTCGCCCCCGTTCGAAGACCGGTGGCGCTCCAGCAGCAGGTGTGGGTGCCAAGCGTGCTCCACGTCAATCTGCCGATGTCGTCGTATCGGCCGAAAAAGCAGGAGAATAGTCATGCTGCAACCAGCACGTAGAAAATATCGTAAAGAACAAAAAGGTCGCAATACGGGTATCTCGCATTCGCGTGGTACAAGCGTATCGTTTGGTGAGTTCGGTCTGAAAGCGGTTGGTCGTGGCCGTATCACGGCGCGTCAGATCGAAGCTGCTCGTCGCGCTATGACCCGTCACATCAAGCGTGGCGGTCGTATCTGGATTCGTATTTTCCCGGACAAGCCGATTTCTCAAAAGCCTGCTGAGGTGCGTATGGGTAATGGTAAGGGTAATCCGGAGTACTACGTGGCCGAGATTCAGCCAGGCAAGATGCTGTACGAGATGGACGGTGTTGACGAAACTCTGGCGCGTGAAGCGTTCCGCCTGGCGGCGGCCAAACTGCCATTATCGACGACTTTCGTAGTTCGTCAAGTCGGTCAATAACAGGAACGGAATATGAAAGCATCTGAACTCCGTGGTAAGGACGAAGCAGATTTGGTCAAAGAACTGAACGAGCTGTTGAAAGCTCAATTCAGTTTGCGCATGCAAGTGGCCACACAGCAATTGAACAATACCGCGCAGCTGAAGAAAATACGTCGTGATATCGCACGTGTGAAAACAGTCATCAATTCGAAGGGACAACAATGAACAATCAAGTGAAACAGGCGCTCAAGCGCACGCTGATTGGCAAGGTTGTGTCCGATAAGATGGATAAGACTGTTACCGTTTTGATCGAGCGTCACGTCAAGCACCCACTGTACGGAAAAATTATTGTGCGTACCAATAAATATCACGCTCATGATGAGATGAACCAGGCGAAGACTGGCGATACCGTCGAGATCCAGGAAGGTCGACCTATCTCCAGGACGAAATCCTGGAGCGTGACACGTGTTGTACAAGTGGCGCAACTTGTTTAAATAATGCTTGCTTGCTCAGTATTATGACGTCATAATACTGAGCTATTTTCTGCTTTTGGTTTGGCAGAGATCGAGGCAGGATGTTTTACATAGCTTATCGTCCCCTAACCAGCAGGTTCACCTGCTGACAGGACCAAAACTGACCGTGATTCACATTGTGTGATTTGAGCGGGTCAAGTTGGGAAAGAAAATATCATGATTCAAACTGAAAGCCGGCTTGATGTGGCCGACAACACTGGTGCGCGCGAAGTTTTGTGTATCAAGGTCCTGGGTGGTTCCAGGCGTCGTTACGCAGGCATTGGCGACGTAATCAAGGTTACCGTGAAGAGCGCCGCCCCACGCGGTCGCGTCAAAAAAGGTGAAGTTTACAACGCTGTCGTCGTCCGTACCGCCAAGGGAGTGCGTCGTCAGGATGGTTCCCTGGTGAAGTTCGATGGCAATGCTGCCGTTCTGCTGAACGCCAAGCTTGAACCTATCGGTACCCGTATTTTCGGGCCGGTTACTCGTGAACTGCGTACAGAGCGCTTCATGAAGATCGTCTCTCTGGCGCCTGAAGTTCTGTAAGGAGTAGTCATGGGAAAAATTCGTAAGAACGATGAAGTCATCGTGCTGACTGGCAAAGACAAGGGCAAGCGTGGTGTGGTAACTCAGCGCGTCGACGCTGATCATGTTGTTGTTGAAGGCGTCAACGTCGCCAGAAAAGCGATTCGGCCTAATCCAATGACTGGTGCAACTGGCGGCATCGTCAATAAGCTGATGCCAATTCATGTGTCGAATGTTGCGTTGTTCAATGCAGCTTCCGGCAAGGCGGACCGCGTAGCTTACAAGAGCGTGGACGGCAAGAAAGTCCGTGTTTATAAATCTAGCGGCGAAGTTGTTAAGGTTTGATAGATCATGGCACGTCTCCAAGAATTCTATAGAGAAAAAGTCATTGCTGATTTGACTGCTAAGTACGCTTATAAGTCGGTAATGGAGGTTCCGCGCATTCTGAAGATCACATTGAACATGGGACTGTCGGAAGCTGTCGCGGATAAGAAGATCATTGAGCATGCTGTCGGCGATCTGACCAAGATTGCTGGTCAGAAGCCGGTAGTGACTAGGGCGCGCAAGGCGATCGCTGGTTTCAAGATTCGCGAGGGTTACCCGATTGGCTGCATGGTGACCTTGCGTGGCGCGCAGATGTACGAATTCCTGGATCGCTTTGTCACCGTGGCTTTGCCGCGTGTGCGTGATTTCCGTGGCGTCTCCGGTCGTGCTTTCGATGGTCGCGGCAATTACAATATCGGTGTGAAAGAGCAAATCATTTTTCCTGAAATTGAATACGACAAAATCGATGCGCTGCGTGGTCTGAATGTCAGTATCACGACTACCGCGAAAACCGACGACGAAGCGAAAGCGCTCCTCGCCGCATTTAAATTTCCGTTCAGAAACTGAGGATGCCATGGCAAAACTGGCACTGATTAACCGTGAGCAAAAGCGTGCGGATCTGGTGAAGAAATACGCCGGCAAGCGCGCTGAGTTGAGAGCTGTTATCGACGACCAATCCAGGTCGGAAGGCGAGCGTTACGAAGCGCGCCTGAAGTTACAGGCGCTGCCGCGTAACTCGGCTCCGACCCGCCAACGTAACCGTTGTGCATTGACAGGTCGTCCACGTGGCACATTCCGTAAATTCGGTTTGGGCCGTATCAAGGTCCGTGAAATCGCCATGCGCGGCGAAATTCCGGGTTTGACCAAAGCCAGCTGGTAATAGGAGAACAGGCAATGAGTATGAGCGATCCTATCGCCGATATGCTGACCCGTATCCGCAATGCGCAAGGCGTGCAGAAGACGACTGTAGTGATACCGTCGTCGAAAGTCAAAATCGCGATTGCAACCGTTCTCAGGGACGAAGGCTATATTGAGGATTTCGCCGTGACTGAGGCCGGTGGCAAGGCAGAATTGAAAATCGCCTTGAAGTACTACGCCGGCCGTCCGGTGATTGAGCGCCTCGAGCGCGTGTCCCGTCCCGGTCTGCGTATCTACAAGGGAAAAAACGAGATTCCTAACGTGATGAACGGCTTGGGTGTGGCAATCGTTTCCACTCCGCGCGGCGTGATGACGGATCGCAAAGCGCGCGCTACCGGTGTTGGTGGCGAAGTGATTTGCTACGTGGCCTAAGGAGAATGCAAGATGTCTCGTGTTGCTAAAATGCCGATTGCACTGCCGAATGGCGCGGAAGCGACCATTACTGCAGCGCAGATTACAGTAAAAGGCCCGCTGGGTTCGCTTTCCCAGTCATTGACTGGCCTGGTGAAGATTGCAAACGATAATGGCACGCTGAATTTCGAAGCTGCGGATGGCAGCCGTGAGGCGAATGCGATGTCTGGCACTCTGCGCGCGCTGGTCAATAACATGGTCAACGGTGTCACTAAGGGATTTGAAAAAAAATTGAACCTGGTTGGCGTGGGTTTTCGTGCGCAGGCGCAAGGTGACAAGTTGAATCTGTCGCTGGGTTTTTCGCACCCGATCGTTCACCAGATGCCACAGGGTATCAAATGTGAGACCCCGACCCAAACCGAAATCTTGATCAAGGGTATCGACCGTCAGGTAGTTGGTCAGGTCGCCGCTGAAATCCGTGCATATCGTCAGCCGGAGCCTTATAAAGGCAAGGGTGTTCGTTATTCGGACGAAGTGGTCGTGCTCAAAGAAACCAAGAAGAAGTAAGGGGTTGACGATGGATAAAAAACAATCACGTCTGCGCCGTGCGGCTCAAACCCGTGCCAAAATCGCAGAATTAAAGGTAAATCGTCTGGCCGTGCATCGTACGAACATGCATATTTACGCCAATATCATCGGTCCAGATGCGAGTATTCTGGCTTCGGCATCGACGCTGGAGGCAGAAGTGCGCCAGCAGCTGGCAGGCCAGTTGGGTAAAGGTGGTAATGCCGCGGCCGCGACCTTGGTTGGCAAGCGCGTCGCTGAGAGGGCGTTGAAAGCTGGAGTCGCCGAAGTTGCGTTTGACCGCTCCGGTTTTCGTTATCACGGTCGCGTCAAGGCGTTGGCTGAAGCTGCGCGTGAAGCCGGCCTGAAGTTCTAAGGAAAATCATCATGGCAAAAATGCAATCCAAAACGCAAAGCGATAAGCCAGATGATGGTATGCGCGAAAAAATGATCGCAGTCAACCGCGTCACCAAAGTGGTGAAGGGGGGGCGCATCATGGGTTTCGCGGCACTAGCCGTTGTTGGTGATGGCGATGGTCGCATCGGCATGGGCAAAGGCAAATCGAAGGAAGTGCCTGTTGCCGTGCAGAAGGCAATGGAAGAAGCTCGCCGCAAGATGATCAAAGTCGCCTTGAAGAACGGTACGCTGCAGCACACTGTGACCGGTAGGCATGGGGCATCATCGGTGTTGATGTCGCCGGCTAAAGACGGTACCGGCGTGATCGCAGGCGGTCCAATGCGCGCGATTTTCGAAGTGATGGGCGTAACCAACGTCGTTGCCAAGTCGAATGGTTCTACCAATCCTTACAACATGGTACGTGCAACGCTCGATGGTTTGTCCAAAATGAGCACTCCAGCAGAAATTGCAGCCAAGCGCGGCAAGTCTGTTGAAGACATCTTGGGCTAAGGTGAAACAGATGGCAAACACAATCAAGGTGCAGCTGGTCAAAGGCTTGATCGGTATTCGCCAGGACCACCGCGCAACAGTGCGCGGTCTGGGACTGCGTCGTGTCAATTCGGTCTCCGAATTGCAGGACACGCCATCGGTACGCGGCATGATCAATAAAGTATTTTATCTTGTGAAAGTGGTGTCGTAAGCCCCTGGCTTGTGAATGGAGCAAACATGGAATTAAACACAATTCAACCCGCAGAAGGTGCCCGACGCCACGGGCGTCGGGTCGGACGCGGCATCGGTTCTGGCCTGGGCAAGACAGCCGGCCGTGGTCACAAGGGTCAAAAATCGCGTTCGGGCGGCTTTCATAAAGTCGGTTTCGAAGGTGGTCAGATGCCTTTGCAACGCCGTTTGCCAAAGCGAGGCTTCAAATCGTTGGTAACGCCGTACAAGGCTGAAGTACGTTTGTCCGATCTGGAAAAGCTGCCGGTAGGCGAAATCGATATCCTGGCACTGAAGCAGGCTGGTCTCGTTCCTGAGCTGGCCAGGTTTGTTCGCATCATTCTGTCGGGCGAGCTGACCAGGAAAGTAACAGTCAAAGGTCTGGTTGCTACTAGGGGCGCAAAGGCTGCTATTGAAGCTGCCGGTGGTTCTGTAGCTTGATCCTGACTAGCTGACGGAGTATTAATTGGCGACTACCCCACGACTTGCTCAAGGTGCTGCAAAAGGCTTCCCCTGGAGCCGTTTGTGGTTTTTGCTGGCAGCATTGGTTGTATACCGCATCGGTGCTCATATTCCTGTTCCAGGAATCGACCCGGCGCAGTTGGCGCAATTATTCAAACAAAACCAGGATGGCATCCTGGGGATGTTCAACATGTTTTCTGGTGGCGCCCTGTCGCGTTTCACGATTTTCGCCCTTGGGATCATGCCGTACATCTCGGCGTCGATCATCATGCAGTTGCTGTCGGTGATATCGCCGCAGCTCGAGGCCCTGAAAAAAGAAGGTGAAGCTGGTCGTCGCAAGATTACCCAGTACACCCGCTATGGCACTCTGGTGCTGGCAACGTTTCAGGCGCTGGGCATTGCTGTGGCTCTGGAGTCGCAGGCCGGTCTTGTGCTTGATCCGGGTCTGGCATTTCGTTTGACGACGGTCGTGACGCTGGTGACCGGCACGATGTTCCTGATGTGGCTGGGGGAGCAGATCACGGAACGTGGTTTGGGTAATGGTATTTCGATCATTATTTTTGCTGGTATCGCAGCTGGGTTGCCGAATGCGTTGGGTGGTTTGTTTGAACTGGTTCGGACAGGTTCGATGAGTGCATTGCTGGCAATCTTGATTTGTTTGATCGTCGCTCTGGTAACCTTTCTGGTGGTGTTCATTGAACGCGGTCAGCGTAAGATTCTGGTGAATTATGCGAAGCGTCAGGTGGGTAACAAGATTTACGGCGGTCAAAGCAGTCATTTGCCGCTGAAGCTGAATATGGCTGGTGTGATTCCTCCGATTTTCGCTTCGTCGGTCATCTTGTTTCCGGCAACGGTCACGAGCTGGTTTACCTCTGGAGACACCTCGAATCCTTTCATTCGTTTCCTGAAGGATTTGGCGGCATCGATGGCACCAGGCGAACCAATTCACGCGCTGCTGTATGCGATTGCCATTGTTTTCTTCTGTTTTTTCTATACTGCGCTGGTATTCAACAGTAAAGAAACTGCAGATAACCTGAAAAAGAGTGGAGCATTCGTTCCTGGTATTCGTCCTGGCGAGCAGACAGCGCGTTACATCGACAAGATCCTGATGCGCTTGACCTTGGTTGGTGCGATGTACATTACACTGGTTTGTTTGTTGCCTGAATTTTTGATCACACGCTGGAAGGTGCCTTTCTATTTCGGGGGAACTTCGCTTTTGATCATCGTGGTCGTCACCATGGATTTCATGGTGCAGGTTCAGAATTATGTCATGTCACAGCAGTATGAATCGTTGCTCCGTAAGGCAAATTTCAAGGGCGGTATGACTTCACGTTAAGTGAAAACTTCGTCCAAAGGAACTAGACTGGATGGCAAAAGACGACGTTATTCAGATGCAAGGTGAGATTCTGGAAAATCTGCCCAATGCGACATTCAAAGTTAAGCTGGAAAATGGACACGTTGTACTCGGCCATATTTCCGGCAGGATGCGAATGAATTATATCCGTATCCTGCCAGGAGATAAGGTGACAGTGGAACTGACTCCTTATGATTTAAGCCGGGCACGTATCGTGTTCCGTACGAAATGGACCTAGTATTGAAAGAAAGAGGGCTGCAATGAAAGTGCTCGCATCAGTCAAGCGGATCTGCCGCAACTGTAAAATCATCAAGCGCAAAGGCGTGATTCGTGTGATTTGCACGGAGCCGCGTCATAAGCAGCGCCAAGGTTAATTTAATGTTATTGATCGAGGAATAAGGCATGGCACGTATTGCAGGGGTAAACATCCCTAACCATCAGCACATCGTCATCGGCCTGACAGCCATTTACGGTGTCGGCCGTTCACGCGCAGAAAAAATCTGCGTTGCGACAGGTGTTTCGACTAGCAAAAAAGTCAAGGATCTGAACGATAACGAGCTGGAAAAGCTTCGTGACGAAATGGCAGGATTCGTCGTCGAAGGTGACCTGCGTCGTGAATTGTCGATGAGTATCAAGCGTTTGATGGATCTGGGATGCTATCGTGGTATGCGTCACCGTAAGGGTTTGCCTTGCCGTGGCCAGCGTACCCGTACCAATGCTCGTACCCGCAAGGGGCCGCGTAAGGCTGCTCAATCGTTGAAGAAATAATCCCGGTTATCCGTAGTCGATTATCGGAATCAAGGAAATAATTATGGCAAAAGCCCCAAATAACGCCGCGGCGCGTGTACGCAAGAAAGTCAAGAAGAACGTCGCTGAAGGTGTCGCTCATGTTCACGCCTCGTTCAACAATACCATTATCACGATCACTGATCGCCAGGGTAATGCTTTGTCTTGGGCGACTTCGGGTGGCGCTGGTTTCAAGGGTTCGCGTAAATCGACCCCGTTTGCTGCTCAGGTCGCTGCTGAAGCTGCCGGCAAAGTGGCAATCGAATGCGGTATCAAGAATTTGGAGGTGCGCATCAAGGGACCGGGACCAGGCCGTGAATCGGCTGTCCGTGCATTGAATAATCTGGGTATCAAAATCACCCAGATTCAGGACGTGACTCCGGTCCCGCACAACGGCTGTCGTCCGCCGAAGCGCCGCCGTATCTGATTCGTAATATAATCCTGCGCTTTTGTGGAGTAACAGAAAGTGTTGGAAATCACCCGCCCATGATCCTGGCGGGCATTGTCTTTTTAAGCCCACTGTTTGATAGCAGGCAGATCAAACTAGCGCTCAGATCGGCGACGGCCTGAGACGTCATTATCTAAAGGAAACACCGTGGCACGTTATATCGGACCCAAAGCAAAGCTTTCTCGCCGTGAAGGCACCGACCTGTTCCTGAAGAGCGCGCGCCGCTCACTGGACTCCAAGTGCAAGTTGGATTCCAGACCAGGTCAGCACGGGCGTACCTCCGGCGCGCGCACTTCGGATTACGGTAATCAATTGCGCGAAAAGCAGAAAGTCAAACGTATTTACGGCATACTCGAGCGCCAGTTCCGCCGCTACTTTGCAGAAGCAGACCGCCGCAAAGGCAACACCGGCGAAACACTGCTGAAGCTGCTGGAAGCGCGTCTGGACACCGTCGTCTATCGCATGGGTTTTGGCTCGACCCGCGCCGAAGCACGCCAGCTGGTGTCGCACAAGGCGCTGACTGTCAATGGTATCGTCGTCAACATCGCTTCGTATCAGGTCAAGTCTGGCGACGTGGTTGCTGTTCGTGAAAAAGCCAGGAAACAGGTGCGTATCGCTGAAGCACTGTCGCTGGCAGAACAATCCGGTTTTCCATCGTGGGTTTCCGTCGATGCCAAGAAATTTGAAGGTATTTTCAAGACTTTCCCGGACCGCAATGACATCGCCCACGATGTCAACGAATCGCTGATCGTCGAATTGTATTCGCGTTGATTCGCATTCTGATGTTTCCGGCGCTCATTTTTTGGTGGGCATTTTTCCGACATGCCATCATGCCATCAGCCTTATCGGTGTAACGAACCGAGGGTATTGAAAAGGATATTTCATGCAAAACAGTTTGTTGAAGCCACGTATTATCGAAGTCGAGGCGCTCGGTACCGGTCACGCAAAAATCGTGATGGAGCCGTTTGAACGTGGTTATGGTCATACCTTGGGTAATGCGCTGCGTCGCGTTCTGCTGTCGTCGATGACCGGTTATGCGCCAACTGAAGTTACCATAGCTGGCGTCGTCCATGAGTATTCCTCTCTCGACGGCGTGCAGGAAGACGTCGTTGACATCTTGTTGAACCTGAAGGGCGTGGTTTTCAAGCTGCACAACCGCGATGAAGTCACCCTGACCCTAAAGAAAGAAGGGGAAGGCCAGGTGTTAGCGTCGGATATCGAGCTGTCGCATGATGTCGATCTGGTCAATCCAGATCACGTGATCGCCAATCTGACTACCGGCGGCAGGCTCGACATGCAGATCAAGGTCGAAAAGGGCCGCGGTTATGTGCCGGGTAACGTTCGTCGTCTTTCCGGAGATGCCAACAAGACCATAGGCCGCATCGTCCTGGATGCATCGTTCTCGCCTGTGCGCCGTGTTTCTTATGCTGTTGAGTCTGCGCGTGTGGAACAGCGTACCGACCTGGACAAACTGGTCATCAATATCGAAACTAACGGTGTGATAACGCCGGAAGAAGCGATCCGTCAATCGGCGCGGGTTCTGGTGGATCAACTCAGCGTATTCGCCGCGCTGGAAGGTACTGAAGTGACTACTGAAGTGCCGTCGTATGCACCGCAAGTCGATCCTATCCTGCTGCGTCCGGTCGACGATCTGGAGTTGACCGTCCGTTCAGGAAACTGCTTGAAAGCAGAAAACATCTATTACATCGGCGATCTGATCCAACGTAGTGAGACTGAGCTGTTGAAGACGCCGAATCTGGGCCGCAAGTCTCTGAATGAAATCAAGGAAGTGCTGGCATCCCGCGGTTTGACTTTGGGTATGAAGTTGGAAAACTGGCCACCGGTCGGTCTGGAAAAGTAATCAATGCAATGCTGGCGGGCAGTGCCGGGTTCAGCGGCCTGCCCTTAATCTCCCAATCGATACCGGTCCGCGGCGCCCAGGCCGATAGAAGAACTGGATGAAAACTGTAATCTGAAAGGAAATATCATGCGTCACCGCCACGGTCTTCGCAAATTGAATCGTACTTCCTCACATCGCCTAGCGATGCTGCGTAACATGACAGTCTCTCTGCTGCGTCACGAAGCCATCAAAACCACTTTGCCAAAAGCCAAGGAACTGCGCCGCGTCGTTGAGCCTATCCTGACCCTGGGCAAGACCGACACACTGGCTAACAAGCGTCTGGCGTTCTCGCGTCTGCGTGATCGTGAAATTGTCGGCAAGCTGTTTTCCGAACTGGGTCCACGTTACGCGACGCGTAGCGGCGGCTATCTGCGTATCCTGAAAATGGGTTTTCGCGTCGGCGACAATGCGCCGATGGCTTTTGTTGAATTGGTCGATCGTCCAGCAATCTCCGAAGCAGCATCAAGCGCTGAGTAAGCTCGCGGCATGCTGACCGGGTATCGAATGGTATAGCGGAAAAATCAGGACTCGACGGCCCGGTCGCGCTTGCGCCCGGGCTGTTTTACTTATTGCCATTCACATCTGCCATATGAGTCCGACCGCTCTGATGTCGGCGGAATGCCGGAAGCGGCGAGTGAGTACTACGAGTATCATAGCAGGCATCGCAGATACTTATTTCATCGTCTTTATGTGTCAGCCCGTCGTTTCCGCCCAAAAATCATCTGTCGTTGCGTCGCTGTGGCTGTGTTGGCGTTCCTTGTCGGCGGTGCTGGCTTTGTCGTTTGCCGTGTCTCATTTCAGCGCCGCGCAAACATTGCCCGCACTCGGCGATACGGAACGTGAGGGGTTGTCGCCGCTGATGGAGCGCAAGCTGGGCGAGCAGATCATGCGCGATATTCGCCGCAATCCAGATTATCTTGACGACGGTCCATTGCTGGAATATCTAAACGATCTTGGCGCCGCTCTGGTGTCGGTGTATCCCGACGTGCGCGGCGAAGGCGGCTACGATTTCTTTTTCTTTGCGGTACGTGATCCGGTGCTCAATGCATTTGCGCTGCCGGGCGGTTTTATCGCAGTGCATTCCGGCTTGTTGCTGGCGGCGCAAAGTGAATCTGAACTGGCCTCTGTGCTGGCGCATGAAATCGGTCACGTCGCGCAACGTCATATCGCGCGCATGATCGGCCAGCAGAAGCAGAATTCCATGATTCAACTGGCGGCCGTCGTGCTGAGCGCCCTGGCAGGCGTGTCGAAAGCCGGTAGCGACGCCGCCATGGCGACCCTGCTGGGCGGCGCCGGCATGGCCGAGCAGCGGCAGTTGAATTTCAGCCGCGATGCTGAACGCGAAGCCGACCGCATCGGTTTGCAGATTTTGCGCGACGGCGGTTTCGATACCTCGGGCATGGTCGCGTTTTTCGGTCGCCTGCAAAGTGCATCGCGCAACTTTAGCGATGTCTTGCCGCCGTATCTGCAGACGCACCCGTTGACTACCGAGCGGATTGCTGACATCCAGGCGCGTATCCGTGATCAGCGTTACCGGCAGCGCGCCGAGAATCCTGATTTTCAGTTGATCCGTGCCCGCGTGCGCTTGTTACAAGATGATTCGGCACAGGGCTTGCGCGATGCGCAAGTCTATTTTGCAGCGCAATTGCGCCAGAGCAGCAACATGCAAACGATGGCATCCAAGTATGGATTGGCCTATGCGGCGTATCTGCAACGCGCTTACGACAAGGCAGAAAGCCTGTTGCAAGAAGCGCGCTCGGCAGCGCCGCAATCGATGACGCCCAACATTCTGTTTGGCAATCTCGACATTGATATCAAGATGGCCAAACGGCATAACGAGCAGGCGCTGAAAGCGGCGGATGCCTTGCGCAAGCAGTTCCCGATTTCGCGGGTCGTTGCGCACCAGTATGCCGAAGCTTTGATTGCAAGCCGGTATTATGATCAGGCGGTGGCGTATCTGCGTGATCAGGCACAGCTGTACCGGCAGGAAGTCGCGGTGCAGGATTTGCTTGCCAGAGCCTATGCGGGGCAGGGCAGGCAGGCGCTGCAACATATGACGCTGGCGGAATCCTATGTGTTATCCGGCAGTTTGCCGGCAGCGCTCGACCAGCTCGGCATTGCTCGCAAGGCGCCTGATGCGGGTTTCTATGAGCAGGCCATCATCGATGCGCGCGAACGCGAACTCAAAGAACTGTGGCAGAACGGTTCAATGCAGCATGGTTTCGGCAAATGATTCCATCGGAGCCGGGCCGGGAGCGATGGAGGCATGGCGGGCAACGATGCACCAGCCATGCGCGGCCTTCATGTAGATGTTGGTGGCGATCACGTGTACATTGCGCGGAACAGGTTCCGTATGCTGTATGTCTTCGATGACGTTGTGCATGGCCATGGTCATGGTATGGGCGGTATACAGTTGGCGTGACTGAATGCGCAGGCCACCGTGGGAGAGGATTTCTTCCCAGGAGTTGCGGATTGCCGCACGGCCGACCAGACGCACTGCACCGGGATGAATGCAGATGATGTCTTCTTCTTCGGCCCAGAGCGCCATCAAGGATGTCAGATCGGCTCTGGCAAGCGCATCGTAGTAGGCCGTTTCGACTTCATCGGGGGAGCCTTGCAGCAGTTTGGCGCGTGGCATGTTTTCTCCAGAAGTAAAAGTAAAGAGGGTCAGTCATGTCTGGCAGTCCTCTTTTTCAGTGCGCTTTGACGATAGCGCCGGATTTGAGCTGGTATTGCGTGCCGCAGTAGGGGCATCTGGCGGCGCCGTGCGCATCCAGCTCCAGGAAGACGTGCGGGTGCGACGACCATCGTGGCATATTCGGGTTGGGGCAGTGCGCCGGCAGGTCTTTGCCGTCGAGTTCTACTGCCTGGGTTGGCGCCTGGTTCATGGGATTCTCCGTTACACGTTCTCATTCGCTGTCAAACCAGCGTCAGCCAATGCTGATATTGCGGTGCTTTGCCTGAAACAATGTCGAAGAACAGGGTTTGCAGTTTTTCAGTGATCGGGCCACGCGTGCCACTACCGATGGTGCGGTTGTCGAGTTCGCGGATCGGTGTGATTTCTGCTGCCGTTCCGGTGAAGAAAGCTTCATCGCAGCAATACATTTCGTCGCGGGTGATGCGTTTCTCGATGACTTCGATACCGAGGTCGCGCGCCATGGTGAGCACGGCGTCGCGGGTGATGCCGTCGAGGCAGGAGGCGAGGTCGGGTGTATAGATTTTGCCGTTTTTGACGATGAAGACATTTTCGCCGGAGCCTTCCGATACGTAGCCATCGGTATCGAGCAGCAGTGCTTCGTCGTAGCCGTCGGTGCGTGCTTCCTGGTTGGCTAGGATGGAGTTGATGTAGTAGCCCGACGCCTTGGCGCGCACCAGTGATACGTTGACGTGATGGCGGCTGAACGATGAGGTCTTGACGCGAATGCCTTTGGTGATGCCGTCTTCGCCGAGATAGGCGCCCCACGGCCAAGCGGCGATGGCGATGTGGATCCGGTTGCCTTGGGCGGACACGCCGAGTTTTTCGGAGCCGATCCAGATTAGCGGACGGATGTAACAGGATTCGAGTTTGTTTGCACGCACCACCTGGCATTGCGCTTCGAGGATGGTGGCCTGGTCGAACGGCACCTGCATCTGGAAAATTCTGGCTGAATTGAACAGGCGCTGGGTATGTTCCTGCAGGCGGAAAATCGCCGTGCCCTGCGCTGTCTTGTAGGCGCGCACACCTTCGAAGACGCCCATGCCGTAATGCAGCGTGTGGGTCAATACGTGGATAGTGGCATTGCGCCAGTCGATCAGTGCGCCGTCTTTCCAGATTTTGCCGTCTTGATCAGCCATGGACATGATGAGAAGCTCTCCGAGATATGTGAAAACCACATTTTAACGGAACCGGCGTCTGAAAAGTTTCATCTGCACGCTAATCATTTGATTTGCAATGATTCCTTCATGCGATTGTCTTGGTGTTCCATTTTCATCCTTCTCAATTCCAGAATTTTCTTATGTACACACGAAAAAAAGAGTTCTATTTTTACCAGATCTGTTCTCAGGGAATTTCCTGAGCGACGCTTTACCTCAAAAATCTGAAGGGATCAATCCGGTGAGAGAACTAGGGTGTTAGTCCCGGCATTTGATGAATCAGATCGATTCAGGCATCAGGCGGGGAGCCATTCGTGAATTTTATCGAACGCATGGGGCAAGTACAGCGAATATTCAAGAACAAGCTCTTAAACTTATTTGCCTATGTGGGGGGGGGACAGCATCAGCGTTTCTGGTTGGTGGGCGAGGGGATCCTGGTAGTGTATGTACTTTCTGGACAGTACGCTAGCCGTGTGCGTGGCAATCATTCTAATGTTCTCGGTTAGCTCATGCGTCGTTGCTTTCTCGGGAATCGACACATTTCCAGCGGCCGAACAAAAACCAGGAGTTTTCAAAACAGCGTTCTTTGGTTTATTCGTGTTGGCGATGTCATTGGGTGGATGGTTTTTGCTTGATCACAGCCCGATTTGCATCGGATGCCGAGAACAGCAGCCGTACTTGGCGCATGGCTGTTAGGCGCCGGTATCATTTTGGGCTTCATTTTTTGAAGCAGCTTTGGAGGAGGAAGTAAGACATGAGAGAACTGACTGTGCAAGACCTGCATCTGGTTTCCGGTAGCGCTGACAATAGAGATGCGGCAACTGGATTTGGTAGCGCGGTGGGTGGGATAGTAGGGCAACCCATAGGCGGTGTCATAGGAAGCACGATCGGTGCGTTTGGTGGCGGCATCATCGCCGGTCCAGGGGATCTCAAGCTGGCCGTCTTGCGGGCATCACTGTTGTTGCAACTGCGGGTTCATATGCAGGTGGTGCTGCATACGATGCCTGGAACGACCCCTCATCCTAATGAAAGGGGCTGTCTCGACCACTGATTTTTCTTGGCGTGACGCCAACGAGATCATTGAGAGAAGCGACATTACCTCCAAGGATTTCAAACTATCCTACGACGGCATCCGGCCCAATGAAGAGTACGCCGAGAGTTACCTGGACATCGGCACTTTGCGACATCGCTTAATCAAGCCGGTTCTATATGATTACCTGCGTAAAGGCGCGACACTGATTGCAAACAAAATCAGTAACGAGCCCAGGGTTCATGCATTCTCCAAACGTATCGCGGATTACACCGGCAGACGCGTGGTCAGCAGCGCATATGTCGCGTTTGGCGCCAAGGATTTGTACCGCTGCCATTGGGACACCCGTGATATCTCAGAGCATTTTCGCGCTTCGCTGAGTGGCATGATAGTAGGGTAAAATGACGCCTTTTTCCCCCACCCTGGATTTTTCCGCGAAAAATGAGATTCAAGCGACTCAGTGATTTGATTGCCGCTCATCAATTGCAAGGCAGACGTGTCTTTATTCGCGCCGATCTGAATGTGCCGCAGGACGATGCGGGCAATATTACTGAAGATACACGCATTCGTGCCTCGGTGCCGGCGATTCGCCAGGCGCGCGACGCTGGCGCGGCGGTCATGGTGACCTCGCATCTGGGTCGTCCGGTCGAAGGTGAATTCAAGCCGCAAGATTCGCTGGCGCCGGTCGCCAAGCGTTTATCTGAACTGCTGGGCGCTGAAGTCAAACTGGTCGCGAACTGGATCGAAGGCGTCGATGTCGCGCCGGGACAGGTCGTGCTGCTGGAAAATTGCCGCCTCAACCAGGGTGAAAAGAAGAATAGCGATGTGCTGGCACAAAAAATCGCCGGACTCTGTGACGTCTACGTCAACGACGCTTTCGGTACTGCGCATCGCGCGGAAGCTACGACCTGCGGCATGGCCAGATTCGCCCCGGTCGCTTGCGCCGGTCCGCTGCTGGCGGCGGAACTCGATGCTCTGGGACGCGCCCTGAACCAGCCGGCGCGGCCGCTGGTTGCGATCGTCGGGGGTTCGAAAGTTTCCAGCAAATTGACGATTCTGAAAGCATTGGCCGACAAGGTCGATGACTTGATCGTCGGCGGCGGTATCGCCAATACCTTCATGCTGGCGTCGGGCCTGAACGTCGGCAAGTCGCTGGTCGAGACCGGTCTGGTCGACGAAGCCAGGGAGATCATCGGTATGCTGGCGCAGCGCGGCGCGGCGGTGCCGGTTCCGCTCGACGTAGTGTGCGCCAAGGAGTTTTCAGCGACGGCGGCGGCGACCGTCAAGGACGCAGGGGGCGTAGCCGACGATGACATGATTTTCGACATCGGCCCGAAGACTGCGGCGCGGCTGGCGGCGCGGCTGGCCAGGGCTGGCACGATCGTCTGGAATGGTCCGGTTGGTGTGTTCGAGTTCGACCAGTTCGGCGCAGGCACCAGGGCGTTGGCGCAGGCGGTCGCGGACTCCGATGGTTTCTCGATTGCCGGCGGCGGCGACACGCTGGCGGCAATCGCCAGGTACGGTATCGCCGACAAGGTCGGTTATATTTCGACTGGTGGTGGCGCTTTCCTGGAGTTTCTGGAAGGCAAGACTTTACCGGCGGTCGACATTCTCATGCAGCGCGCGCAGTAAAAACAATAGGCTTTTTCAATCAGGTCAAAGGAATATTTTCATGCAAAGAGCCACCAAGATCGTTGCGACCATCGGCCCTGCCTCCAGCACCAGAGAAATACTGACACGCATGATCGAGGCCGGCGTCAATGTCGTGCGTCTGAATTTTTCCCATGGTAAGGCGCAGGATCATATCGATCGCGCGATGCTGGTGCGCGAAGTGGCTGACGCCTGTGGCGTGAAGGTCGCCATCATGGCCGATCTGCAAGGCCCGAAGATCCGCGTCGGCAAGTTTGAAAATGGCAGCATCCATCTCAACAGCGGTGACAGATTCATCCTCGATGCCGATTGCGAGTTGGGTAACCAGGAGCGTGTCGGTCTCGACTACAAGATGTTGCCGCGCGATCTCAAGAGTGACGATGTGCTGCTGCTCAACGATGGCCTGATCGTGTTGGTGGTCGAGCGCGTGGTGGGCAACGAAATCCATACCGTCGTTAGGATCGGCGGCGAGTTGTCCAGCAACAAGGGCATCAATCGCCAGGGCGGTGGTTTATCGGCGCCGGCGCTGACAGCCAAAGATATGGATGACATCAGGATTGCGATGAATTTCCAGGCCGATTACGTTGCGGTGTCGTTCCCGAAGAATGCGTCCGACATGGAAATGGCGCGTCAGCTTGGCAATGCTGCTGCTGAACCGTTCGGTCACAAGCCGCTGATGATCGCCAAGATCGAACGCGCTGAAGCGATCCCGCTGTTGCAGGAGATCCTGGATGCTTCCGACGGCATCATGGTGGCGCGCGGCGATCTGGCGGTGGAAGTCGGCAATGCTGCTGTGCCGGGCCTGCAAAAGCGCATGATCAGGATGGCGCGCGCTTCCAACAAACTGACCATCACGGCCACGCAGATGATGGAATCGATGATCGTCAACGCCGTGCCGACGCGCGCGGAAGTCTCCGATGTCGCCAACGCCGTGCTGGATGGCACCGACGCCGTGATGACTTCGGCCGAGACTGCTTCCGGCAAGTATCCGGTGGAAACTGTCGTAGCCATGTCGGCGATCTGTCTGGCGGCAGAAAAATCCGAAGACTGTAGGCTCGATGCCGATTTCCTGAATGTGCAATTTACCCGCGTCGACCAGTCGATCGCTTATGGCGCGCTGTTTACTGCGCATCACTTGCGTGTGAAGGCAATTGCAGCGTTGACCGAGTCCGGCTCCACTGCGCTGTGGATGAGCCGGTACAGCATCGATGTACCGATTTTTGCGATTACCCCGAATATCTCGACGCGCCGGAAAGCTGCGCTGTTCCGTAATGTGCGCACCTTTGAACTGGCGCCGACGAGCGACACTGACATAGCGCTGAAGGGTGTGCAGGACATGCTGCTGAAGCAAGGCGTCGTACAAAAGGGGGATTTGATCGTCGTGACCTGGGGCGAGCCGATGGGACAGATTGGCGGCACCAATGCCTTGAAAATTTTCAAGGTCGGCGAATACTGATTTTCATCATTCCGGTTTTTTATCATGCCTCTCGTATCCATGCGTCAATTGCTGGACCATGCCGCTGAAAACGGCTACGGTTTGCCGGCTTTCAATGTCAATAACCTGGAGCAGGTCACGGCCATCATGCAGGCTGCCGACGAAGTCGGCGCGCCTGTCATCATGCAGGCTTCCGCCGGTGCGCGTAACTATGCCGGCGAAGCTTTTTTGCGCCACCTGATCGCAGCAGCGGTCGAAGCGTATCCGCATATCCCCGTTGTCATGCACCAGGACCACGGCCAGTCTCCCGCGGTCTGCATGGCGGCGATCAGGTCCGGCTTCACCTCGGTGATGATGGACGGCTCGCTGCTGGAAGACGGCAAGTCGGTCGCTAGCTACGAATACAACGTTGATGTGTCGCGCGAGGTGGTTGCGTTCGCGCACGCCGTCGGCGTCACGGTCGAGGCGGAACTGGGCGTGCTCGGTTCGCTGGAAACCATGCAGGGCGACAAGGAAGACGGTCACGGCGCCGAAGGCAGCATGACCCGCGAACAGTTGCTGACTGACGTCGCGCAGGCTGCTGACTTCGTCAGGCAAACGCAATGTGACGCGCTGGCGATCGCCATCGGTACTTCGCACGGCGCCTACAAGTTTTCGCGTAAGCCGACCGGTGACATCCTCGCCATCGATCGCATCAGGGAAATCCACGCGCGGCTTCCCAATACCCATCTGGTGATGCATGGTTCGTCTTCCGTTCCGCAGGAACTGCTGGCGGAAATCCGCCGGTTCGGCGGTGATATGAAGGAAACCTGGGGCGTGCCGGTAGAAGAAATCCAGGAAGGCATCAGGCATGGCGTGCGCAAGATCAACATCGACACCGACATCCGCTTGGCGATGACCGGCGCGATCCGCCGCTATCTGGCCGAAAATCCATCCAGGTTCGATCCGCGCGATTATCTGAAGCCGGCGCGTGAAGCCGCCAGGCTGCTGTGCAAGGAGCGTTACCTGGCGTTTGGCTGCGAAGGTCAGGCCGGCAGGATCGAGGCGATCCCGCTGGAACAGATCGCCGGAAAATACAGAAAGGGTGAGCTTGTGCAGACCGTGCAATGATTGCCGGGCATCCGGCATTGGCAGTCCTGATTTTTTGATTTTTGAAGGTGGGTGTGGGAACGGCAATGTCGCCGTCTTCGTCTGACTCACGGAATGAGCGGAAGCAATATGACCAGCCTCTACAAAACCTCCATCGCTTCGCTGCCTTTGCTGGGCAGTGGCAAGGTGCGTGACAACTACGCCGTCGGCGACGATAAATTGCTGATCGTGACGACGGACCGTTTGTCTGCGTTCGACGTCATCATGAACGAGGCTATCCCCGGCAAGGGCAAAGTATTGAACCAGATGTCGAATTTCTGGTTCGGGAAGCTGGGCGGCATCGTGCCGAATCATTTGACCGGTATCGCCCCGGAAACTGTGGTGGCGGCCGATGAAGTCGAGCAGGTGCGCGGCCGCGCCGTGGTCGCCAGACGCTTGCAACCGATTCTGATCGAGGCGGTAGTGCGCGGCTACTTGATCGGTTCCGGCTGGAAGGACTATCAGGCCACCGGTGCGATTTGCGGCATCGAGTTGCCGGCAGGTCTGCAACAGGCTGCCAGGCTGGCCGAGCCGGTCTTTACTCCGGCTGCCAAGGCCGATCTCGGCGGGCACGACGAAAACATCAGCTTTGCTGAAATGAAAAAACGCATCGGCAGCGAACTGGCCGGCAAGATACGTGACATCAGTATCGCGCTGTACAGGACCGCCGCCGATTACGCGGCGACGCGCGGCATCATCATCGCCGACACCAAGTTTGAATTCGGTCTCGACAGCAATGGCGTGCTGTATTTGATGGACGAAGTGCTGACCGCCGATTCCTCGCGCTTCTGGCCGGCGGATCGCTACCGAATCGGCATGTCGCCGCCGTCGTTCGACAAGCAGTTCGTGCGCGATTATCTGGAAACCGTTCCGGGCTGGAAGAAGACGCCGCCGGCGCCGGCATTGCCTGCCGAGGTCATTGAAAAAACTGGCGCCAAATACCGCGAAGCGCTGGAGCGCTTGACCGGCCAGGCGCTGAAAGACTGATATGCGCCGAATCGATGCACAGGCTCCGGTGGTGAGCGTCGTCATGGGATCGTCGTCCGACTGGGAGGTGATGCGGCATGCGGTGGCGATTCTCGAGGAATTCGGTATTTCGCACGAAGCGCAGGTTATCTCCGCGCATCGCATGCCGGACCAGATGTTCGACTATGCGAAGAAGGCGCGCGCGCGCGGTTTACGCGCCATCATCGCGGGCGCCGGCGGCGCGGCGCATCTGCCCGGCATGATCGCGGCCAAGACCATCGTGCCGGTGCTTGGCGTGCCGGTGCCATCGAAGTATTTGCGCGGTGAAGACTCCCTGTTGTCCATCGTTCAGATGCCCAAGGGCATTCCGGTGGCAACCTATGCCATTGGTGAAGCCGGCGCTGCCAACGCAGCCTTGTCGGCCATCGCCATGCTGGCGACCACTGATGTTGCGCTGGCTGCCAGGCTGGAAGCCTTCCGCATCAGGCAGACGCAAGCTGCGCTGGACATGAAGTTACCCTCATGAATCAAAGGCAGCTCTCGTTGAACGATATGGCGATCCCAGCCACGACGCCGGCGACTTGGCTGGGCGTGATCGGTGGCGGTCAGCTCGGCCGTATGTTTATCCATGCCGCGCAGGCCATGGGTTTCAAGGTTGCCGTGCTGGAGCGGGAAGAGGCTTGCCCGGCCGGACATGCCGCCGATCGTCTGATTTGCGCGTCCTATACCGATTCCCAGGGGCTGGATGAACTGGCAGCGCTGTGCAGCGCCGTCACGACTGAATTTGAAAACGTCCCGGCCGAAAGCCTCGCTGAGTTGGCGACCAGGATTTATGTCGCGCCGTCGGCGCTGGGCGTGGCGACGGCGCAGGATCGTATCGCCGAAAAACGTTTTTTCGTCGATGTCAGTGCAACATCCGGCGTGTCGCCTGCGCCGTACAGAGTCATCACTTGCGAAGCCGATATCGATGCGATACCGGCCGATCTGTTGCCGGGCATCCTGAAGACGGCGCGCATGGGGTATGACGGTAAAGGTCAGGTACACGTGCGCAGCATTGCCGACGTCAAGACTGCGTTTGCCGGGATGAAGGGTGTGACCTGCCTGCTGGAAAAAATGCTGCCCCTGGCTTGCGAAGTGTCGGTGCTGGTAGCGCGTGGCGCAGACGGTGCGGCAGTGATCTATCCGATTGCCGAAAACGTGCATCGCGACGGTATTCTGTTCACCACGACCGTACCATCGGATCGTGTATCCAGTCATGTTGCGAAGCAGGCCCAGAGCGCTGCGCTGGCGTTCATCGCCGGACTCGATTACGTTGGCGTGCTGTGCGTCGAATTTTTCGTGCTCACCGACGGCTCGCTGGTCGTCAACGAAATGGCGTCACGCCCGCACAATAGCGGACATTACACCATCGACGCTTGCGTCACCAGTCAGTTCGAACAGCAGGTTCGCGCCATGGCGCGTTTGCCGCTGGGCGACGTGCGCCAGCATTCGCCCGCCGTCATGCTCAATATCCTCGGCGATGTCTGGTACGAGGGCGACAGCGGCGCGATGCGCGAACCGGCATGGGATAGGATTCTGGCATTGCCGGGCGCGCATTTGCATCTGTATGGCAAAGCGCAGGCGCGTCGTGCGCGCAAGATGGGTCACATCACTTTTGTCGCGCCGACCATGGCGCAGGTGCAGGCGCAACTGGCGGCGGCATGCGCCATTCTCGGTATTACGCTATAGGTGCGCCATGATTGTGGTCGATATGGATGCAGTACGGCTGGCGGCGCGCAAACTGGAGGCCGGCAGGTTGGTGGCGTTTCCGACTGAGACGGTCTATGGCCTCGGCGGCGACGCCAGGAACGCCGTCGCCATCAGCGCCATTTATGCGGCCAAAGGCCGGCCGGCCAACCATCCTGTGATTGTCCATATCGCGCCTGAGGCCGATATTTCTGATTGGGTATCAGTGGTGCCGGTGCAGGCGCGTGTATTGACCGCGGCGTTCTGGCCGGGTCCGCTGACGTTGGTTCTCAAGCGTGCAGCACACATTTCGGCAGCCGTTTCAGGCGGTCAGGATTCGATCGGCCTGCGTTGCCCGTCACATCCGGTGGCGCAAGCCCTGTTGCGCGAATTCCAGGGAGGCAAGGGCGGCCTCGCGGCACCGTCGGCCAACAAGTTCGGGCATGTCAGCCCGACTACGGCGGCACATGTGCGTGAGGAATTCGGCAGTGATGCTGGCGGTCTTGTCGATTATGTGCTGGATGGCGGCCAGAGCGAGGTCGGTATCGAATCGACCATTCTCGATCTGTCGCGCGTGGCAACACATGGCGCTGTGCTGCTGCGTCCCGGACAAATCAGCATCGATCAGATTGCTGCCGTGCTGGGCGTGATGCCCACGGCGCCGGATGCCGCTGCGCCGCGCGCATCGGGAACGCTGGATGGACACTATGCGCCGCATACGCCGGTAGCACAAGTGCCGGCGCAGGAATTGCCGCAGTTGATGCAGGCGCTTGCCGATCGTCATTACAGATTCGCCGTGATTCACCGCACGGTGGCAGTGCTATCCTCGTCGGCATCGTTTGCCATGTCGCATGATGCCGGCCATTATGCGCATGATTTATATGTAGCATTGCGGGAGATGGATCAGTGTGGTGCTGATATCATTCTGGTCGAGGCGCTTCCCCATACGTCGGAGTGGCAAGGCATCAACGACCGCCTGCGTCGGGCTGCCTTCGACTCGACTGGAATTTTTGCCCGCCTGCTGGCGGCTTGACCTGTTTTTTTCGGATTGGAATAATCCGTCCGTCTGTACATCACCCATCACCTTCCCTACCTCAAACCCATCATGCGCCGCTCACTTGTATTGTTTACGACACTCGCTGCTTTTTCGCTTGCTTTTCCTGCTGATGCGCAACAGTTCCAGAAACTTCCGACCATCACCCTGAACGCTGGCCTGTATCTGATCGAGGCCGAAGTCGCCTCGACCGAGGCGCAGCGTGAACGAGGCTTGATGTTCCGCGACAGTATGGGCGCTAACGAAGGCATGGTGTTCGTGTACGGCGCCCCGGCAGACGTCTGCATGTGGATGAAGAACACATTGATTCCACTTTCCGTCGCCTTCATGGATGCCGCCGGCCACATCATCAATATCGAGGAAATGAAGGAACAGACCCTGGATTCGCATTGTGCGACCAGAGCAGCCAGCTATGCCCTGGAGATGAGCAAAGGCTGGTTCAGGCAGAAGAATATCAAGCCGGGCATGATGATACAGGGCTTGCCGCGCTGATCAGCGCGGCTGTGCAATGCCGAGGCGACAAAATCACAAGCAGAGGCAGTGACCGAGGTCACTGCCTACCTTCCACATCGCCAGACGTGGGCCAATAGTGGGAATCCGGTGTGTCGCGCGCACCAAAAATCGCCTGACCAACACGCACGACCGTCGCACCCTCCTCGATGGCGATCTCGTAGTCTCCCGACATGCCCATCGACAGTTCGTCGAGCGCGATGCCTGCCGGGGCCTCCTGACGCAGCCGATCACGCAGGCTACGCAGCAGAACAAAGCATTGCCGCACCCTGACGGGATCGGTAGACAGCAGCGCCAAAGTCATGAGGCCACGTACCCGCAGCGCCGAAAAAGACGGCAACGCGTGCAGGAAAGCGGCAACCTCGTCCGGGTGGAGTCCGTACTTGTTGGTCTCCCCTGAAGTGTTGACCTGCACGAACACATCCAGTGAGCGTCCTTCAAGCTGCAAGCGCTGCTCCAGCGCTTCAGCCACTCGCAGGCTGTCCAGTGCCTGAAACTCGGAAGCGAAGCGCGCCACTAGCCTAGCCTTGTTGGTTTGCAGATGACCGATGATAGACCAGTGAAGGTCGCTCAGATCCGTCGTAGCCTCCCACTTGCGGTATGCTTCCTGCGGCTTGTTCTCACCAAGCAGCCGACAGCCTGCGGCGTAAGACAGGCGAATGCTGTCCTCAGGCCTGGTCTTGCTCACTGGCAGCAGCCGCACGCTCTCTGGGTCGCGTCCCACACGCCGGCATGCGGTGGCGATCCGCCCATACACATCCGCCAGATTGCGGCGGAAATCTTCGACTGAACCGGCCTGCGGCCAGCGCCCGTGCATCTCATGTCGGGTTTGGGTGTCCATTGGCATGGGGGTGTCGTACATTGCGTGACACATGCTGTCCGGAAGCACAAAAACCTGCCGGACTGAGAGCCGCTAATACAACGTCGCTGACAAGACGTGTCGACGAAGACAGTACGAAGGTACGGCAAGGAGGCGCAATTCAGCCAGCGACGTTGTATTAGCGGTTCTAACTGGGCGGGTCAAGGTTGCCGGACTGACAGCTCGTCTGATCAGGCTGCTAGTGCCTTGATGGCGGTAGCCAGACGGCTCTTGTGGCGAGCCGCCTTGTTCTTGTGAATGATTTTTTTGTCGGCGATGCTGTCGATGGTCGACACGGAAGTCCAGAACATGGAAGTCGCGGCAGCCTTGTCGCCTGCTTCGATCGCTTTGCGTACAGCCTTGACTGCTGTGCGCAGCATCGACCGCTGACTGGAGTTATGCGCGTTTTGTTTGACAGCTTGACGGGCACGCTTGCGTGCCTGTGCGGTATTTGCCATGAATAATCGTCCTAAATCGAGAGCATCGCAGCCTTGATGACTTGCGAAGCCAAACTCTGTAAAGTTCTGGATTGTAGCCATTTTTTCCGCAACTGGCAAATACCACACGCTATTTTTTCTTCCGGCATGTTTTTCCCGATGACATGAAAGAGCGCCTGCAGGACCGAAAACGAAAGCTATAATGCCGTCCCATGAATTTGCATAAAACGCTTGTCGCCGTCTCCGGCATGACGATGCTCTCTCGCATTACCGGTCTCGCGCGCGAGATTTTGTTTGCACGTGCCTTTGGCGCCTCCTCCTATACCGATGCGTTCAATGTCGCTTTCCGCATCCCCAACCTGTTGCGCCGGCTGTTTGCTGAAGGCGCTTTTTCGCAGGCTTTCGTTCCCATTCTGGCTGAATATAAAAACCAGCGAGGCGATGCCGCTGCCAGGCGTCTGGTCGACCACGTGGCAACGGTGCTGGTTTGGACGATGCTGGCTACCAGCATCATCGGCATCCTAGTCGCGCCGGTGATGGTGTATTTCATCGCGACCGGCCTGAAATACGATCAGGATGCCTTCGATGCCTCGGTCGTCATGACCCGTATCATGTTTCCGTATATTGGCTTTATGGCCTTTGTGGCGCTGGCCGGCGGCATTCTCAATAGCTGGCGCGAATTCAGGATCCCGGCCTTCACCCCGGTGTTATTGAATCTGTCTTTCATCGTCGCTGCGCTATTCATCGTGCCTTACCTGGATCAGCCCATCTATGCCATGGCGTTTGCCGTGTTCGTCGGCGGCGTGTTGCAAGTGCTGCTACAGATTCCCGCCTTGATCAAGATCGGCATGCTGCCGCGACTGTATTTCAATCCGGTGATCAGCCTTGCCGACGAAGGCGTCAAGCGCGTACTCAACAAAATGGGACCGGCCGTGTTCGCCGTGTCGGCCGCGCAGATCAGCCTGATGGTCAACACCAACATCGCCTCGCGGCTGGCGCACGGCAGCGTATCTTGGCTGTCCTACGCCGACCGTCTGATGGAGTTTCCAACTGCGCTGCTCGGCGTGGCGCTGGGTACCATCCTGCTGCCCAGTTTGTCAAACGCCCATGCTGAAAACGACATGGCCGAATACTCCGCGTTGCTCGACTGGGGCCTGCGTCTGACCTTTCTGCTAGCCATGCCCTGCGCAGTCGGAATGGTGACGCTGGCGGATCCCTTGACCGCGACGCTGTTCCATTATGGTCGATTCGACACGTTGTCGGTAGAGATGACCGGCCATGCGCTGATCGCCTATGGCATCGGTCTGACCGGTTTGATCCTTGTCAAGATTCTCGCTCCCGGCTTCTACGCCAGGCAGGATATACGGACACCGGTCAAGATCGCCATCGGCGTATTGATCGCGACACAGTTGATGAATTGCCTTTTCGTTCCCTGGATGGCGCACGCCGGCCTGGCGCTGTCGATCGGCCTTGGCGCTTGTCTGAATGCTGCATTGCTGTTTCGGGGATTGCGCCATCGCCATCTCTATACGCCGCAGCCCGGCTGGCGCCTGTTTTTGATCAAGCTGACCGGCGCCTTGTTCCTGCTGGGCGGCGTGGCGCTGGCAGTGGCGCGGCATTTCGACTGGATCGCCATGCGCGCTCATCCGGCTGAGCGCATCGGCGCATTGCTGCTGGTTTTTGTAGCATGCGGCGTGATCTATTTCGGCGCCCTGATGGCGATGGGTTTCCGCTACGACGATTTCAAACGCATCCATCGCTGAGTGTGTGATGCTCTTTTCGTCAGGTGCATCAGTCCATCAGTCGGGTAATCTTTGCGCTTCGCTCTCTAACGCGCTCTAAAAATGGGCTGGCCCCGGCAACGTGTCACTGAAGGTGTGCCTATCTATAACGTTTCTACTCTGATAAAACGTGGATTTTGTTTGACCGGGCAATGTTGCATTGCTGCGTCGTTGCCGGGAGAATATTTCACAAGCGTGAATATTTTGATAGCATCACCAACATATGGCGCTCACACATCTCGAGTATTTTTCATGTCTGGTTCGTCAGGATAGCTCGATTCCTTTGTTTGAATCGGCCCTGGCGTTGGGGCAGGATGCGTATCCCGATCTGGATTTTTCTGCTTGCCAGATGGAGATGGATAACCTGGCCTTGAAGTTGAGGCAACGTTTATTATCGGATGCAACACACATTCAGAAATTGCGTGTACTCAACCGCTTCTTTTTTCAGGAACTGGCTTTCGCCGGCAACGCCAACAATTTTTATGATCCCGACAACAGCTATATCCACCGCGTGATGATGTCGCGGCGCGGCATCCCGATCTCGTTGGCGGTGGTGTACATGGAACTGGGGCAACAGATCGGTCTGGACATAAAAGGCATTCCCTTTCCCGGTCATTTTTTGATGAAGCTCTCCGTGCAATCCGGCGACATCGTGCTCGATCCGATGAACGGCGCCAGCCTGTCGCGCGAAGAGCTGGAGGCGCGTCTGGGGTTCTATCTGGAACGGCAGGGAAAAAGCGGTGAACTGCCGTTGGCAGTCTGCCTGCGTGCCGCCCACCCGCGTGAAATTCTCGCGCGCATGCTGCGCAACCTGAAAGTGATCTTTACCGAAGCGCAACGCTGGGAGCATGTGCTCGCGGTGCAGAAGCGTCTGGTGATTTTATTGCCGAATGAAATTACCGAGCGCCGTGACCGTGGCCTGGCCTATGCCAATCTGGCAGAACCGCAGGCGGCGCTGAAAGACCTGGAAGCCTATCTGGCCTTGCGACCCGATGCCGACGACGCCGACATCATGCGCCAGCGCTTGCCGGCGCTGCGTCATTACAGCCGGCGTCCCGGCTAAGAACGCGTGCATGTGATTCCCTCCGATCGATCTCGTTACTCCCCCTGAAGTTCTCTCATCTCTCTGCACCCAGGGAGGATTACCCTTGCGGTAAAATGACAGGATTTCATGCCTGCGGCACAGGCGGTCATTGAGGAGAGAAGAGAAAGCGATGCGCGATGTAATAAATATGACCCGCCCGGATGACTGGCATTTGCATGTGCGTGACGGCACGACGCTGGCGAGTGTGCTGCCGCATACCGCTCATCAATTCGCGCGCGCGATTATCATGCCAAACCTGAAGCCGCCGGTCACGACCGTGGCGTCGGCAAGCGCCTATCGCGATCGCATTCTGGCAGCGCTGCCGGCTGGTTCTTCGTTCGAGCCGCTGATGGTGCTGTATCTGACTGATGACACGCCGCCGGAAGAAATCCGTAAGGCCAGGGGCAGCGGTTTCGTGCATGCGGTCAAAATGTATCCGTCCGGCGCCACTACCAATTCCGATGCCGGCGTGACTGATCTGCGCAAGTGCGGCAAGACGCTGGAAGCGTTGCAGGAAGTCGGCATGCCTTTGCTGATACATGGCGAAGTCACCGATCCAGACATCGATATTTTCGACCGGGAAGCCGTGTTTATCGAACGTGTCATGATGCCGTTGCGCAAGGATATGCCTGAGCTGAAAGTCGTCTTCGAACACATCACCACCAGGGATGCCGCCGACTATGTGATGGCGGCGGAAGGGCCGACGGCGGCGACGATCACAGCCCATCATTTACTGTACAACCGTAATGAAATCTTCAGGGGCGGCATCCGTCCGCATTATTACTGTCTGCCGATACTCAAGCGCGAGATGCATCGTCAGGCGCTGATCGCGGCGGCGGTTTCCGGTAGTAGCCGGTTTTTTCTCGGTACGGATTCGGCGCCGCACGCCAGGGGTTTGAAAGAGCATGCCTGTGGCTGTGCCGGCTGCTATACCGCATTGCATGCGCTGGAATTGTATGCGCAAGCCTTCGATCAGGCAGATGCACTGGACAGACTCGAAGCCTTCGCCAGTTTCAACGGTCCGGCTTTCTACAATCTGCCGCGCAATCGAGGCAGCGTGACTTTGCGTCGCGAGCGCTGGACCATCCCGATTGAGTTGCCATTGGGTGAGTCGGTGATGGTGCCGTTGAATGGCGGCGAAACGATGTATTGGAAAATGACGTGATGATATATCGCACAGGCGAAGATAGTGTATTTTTAACGGGAATCCAGGCTTATGCAATTCATTGATCAATTGATTACCGATCTGGACAAAGCCCTGCGCTCAGTCAGCGGTGTGACGGTTTCATCGCGTCCGAATCCGGCGATGCACATTGCTGATGCCGCAATGAGTGATGAGGAAAAACGTCACAGCGCGGGATTGATGCGCGTCAATCATGTCGGTGAAGTCTGCGCGCAGGCTCTGTACAATGCGCAAGGCCGTTTTGCGCAGACGCAAGCCTTGAAACAGCTATTCGCTCATGCTGGCATCGAAGAAGAAGATCATCTGGCCTGGACTGTCGAACGCTTGCGTGAACTCGGTTCGCACACCAGCCTGCTCAACCCCTTGTGGTACGCGGGTTCTTATGTGCTTGGCGCGATCGCTGCGCATATGGGCGATGCGCGCAGTCTCGGTTTCGTTGTCGAGACCGAGCGTCAGGTCGAACAGCATTTGACCAGTCATCTGGGAAAATTGCCGCTGCAGGACGCCAGATCGCGCGCCATCGTCGAACAGATGCGCCAGGATGAGATAGAACACGGCGAGGAGGCCAAGGCACTAGGCGCTGCCGAGATGCCGGGGCCGATTCGCGGCGTCATGAAAATGATGTCCAGGGTCATGACAACGGTGGCTTACCGTTTATAGAACCTGTTCGCAATCCCTTCGGGTGGTTTACTGCTGTTGCTGCGTTGGCGCCAACACTGCATCATTGAGATCTTCGATGATGTCGAACGAATGTGTCATCTCTGCCGTTTTTTCCAGCATGATGGATGCCGAGCAGTATTTGTCATGTGACAACCTGATAGCGCGTTCCACCATATTCTGCTTCAGATTGCGGCCGCGCACGGTGAAGTGAAAATGGATCCTGGTGAAAACTTTCGGATCCTGTTGCGCGCGTTCTGACTTGAGCGTGACTTCGCAGCCGCGAACATCCTGGCCGCTTTTGCGCAAAATCACGACGACATCGTAAGCCGTGCAACCGCCGGTGCCCAGCAGGACGACTTCCATCGGGCGCGGCGCCAGATTGCGACCGCCGCCGTCCAAGGCGCCATCCATCGCGATGACGTGGCCTGAACCGGTTTCAGCCAGAAAGGTCATGCCGGAGCGCCCAGTCCAGCGTACTGTGCATTCCATGGGCGTTCTCGCAGGGTATCAAAAACAAGCTGTTATTGTAATTTTGAGGATTAGCGTTTCTGACGCAGTTTCTGGATTGCCGCCAATTGCGCTACGGCTATCGCCAGTTCAGCCTGCGCCACAGCATAATCGATCTTGGAATCACGATTTACCAGCGCTTCTTCCGCGAGTTTTTTCGCGGCGTTTGCCTTGGCTTCGTCCAGATCCGCACCGCGAATGGCGGCGTCAGCCAGAACGGTCACGGTATCAGGCTGTACTTCCAGCAAGCCGCCGGCGACGAAGACGAATTCGTCTTTCGACTGATCAGGAAGCTTGACGCGCACAGCGCCCGGTTTGATGCGCGTGATCAGGGGGGTGTGACGAGGATAGATTCCCAACTCGCCCGCTTCACCCGGCAACGCGACGAACTCCGCTTCGCCGGAGAAAATTCCTTCTTCAGCGGAGACTATGTCAACGTGAATAGTATGTGCCATATCGTTTTTTCTCCATTGAGCCGCCCACCTGGCTTTCAGCGGTGGGTGGCATCGTGAGCGTCAAGAAACCTTAGTTGATCTTCTTGGCCTTTTCGATGGCTTCTTCGATCGTGCCAACCATGTAGAACGCTTGTTCCGGCAGGTGATCGAGTTCGCCGTCGGCGATCATTCTGAAGCCTTTGATCGTGTCTTTCAGTGAGACATATTTGCCCGGCGAGCCGGTAAACACTTCAGCAACGTGGAAAGGTTGCGACAGGAAACGTTGCATTTTGCGCGCGCGGGCGACGATGAGCTTGTCTTCCGGGGCCAGTTCGTCCATACCCAGAATCGCGATGATGTCGCGCAATTCCTTGTAGCGTTGCAGCGTACCCTGAACGGCGCGTGCAGTTTCATAGTGTTCCTGGCCGACGACTTGCGGGTCCAGCTGGCGCGATGTCGAGTCGAGCGGATCGACCGCAGGGTAGATACCCAGCGAAGCGATGTCACGCGACAGGACGACGGTCGAGTCCAGATGGGCGAATGTGGTGGCAGGCGATGGGTCGGTCAAATCATCCGCTGGAACGTAGACGGCCTGTATCGAGGTGATCGAACCAGTCTTGGTCGAGGTGATGCGCTCTTGCAGACGGCCCATTTCTTCTGCCAGTGTCGGTTGGTAACCCACCGCCGAAGGCATACGGCCCAGCAGCGCGGACACTTCAGTACCGGCCAGTGTGTAACGGTAGATGTTATCGACGAAGAACAGCACATCCTTGCCTTCATCACGGAAGCCTTCAGCGATCGTCAGACCGGTTAGCGCCACGCGCAGGCGATTGCCCGGCGGTTCGTTCATCTGACCGTAGACCATGGCAACCTTGGAGTTTTCCGGGTTGTCCAGATCGACTACCTTGGCATCCGCCATTTCGTGGTAGAAGTCGTTACCTTCGCGGGTGCGTTCACCGACACCGGCAAACACGGACAAGCCGCTGTGCGCCTTGGCGATGTTGTTGATCAGTTCCATCATGTTCACGGTCTTGCCTACCCCCGCGCCGCCGAACAGGCCGACTTTACCGCCTTTGGCGAACGGACAGATCAGGTCGATCACCTTGATGCCTGTTTCCAGCAGTTCCTGCGATGGCGACAGCTCGTCGTATGCCGGCGCCTTACGGTGAATCGTTGCGGTTTGCGCGTGACTCACCGGGCCGCATTCGTCGATCGGGTTGCCCAGCACGTCCATGATACGGCCCAGTGTGGCCTTGCCGACCGGCACGCTGATACCCTTGCCGGTGTTCCTGATCGTCATGCCGCGACGCAGACCATCCGAAGTACCTAGCGCAATGGTGCGCACGACACCGTCACCGAGCTGCTGCTGTACTTCCAGCGTCAGTTCTGAGCCTTCCATCTTCAAGGCATCGTAAATCCTGGGCATCGCGTCACGTGGAAACTCAACGTCCACGACAGCGCCGATACACTGAACGATTTTGCCATCAGCCATTTTCGTTCCTTTAATATATAAAATTAAAATCTGTCATGCGTTTCTGCATGACGTTTTCAGACTGCGGCTGCGCCAGCGACGATTTCCGACAGTTCCTTGGTGATCGCTGCCTGACGGGTTTTGTTGTAGACCAGCTTCAACTCACCGATGACATTCCCGGCGTTATCGCTTGCCGCCTTCATCGCGACCATGCGGGCCGACTGCTCGGACGCCATATTTTCGGCCACAGCCTGGTAGATCAGCGCTTCGATGTAACGCACCAGCAATTCGTCAATCACGCTTTGGGCATCGGGTTCGTAGAGGTAGTCCCACGAATGCGCGCCTTCATCTACCGCCAGGCTGCCACTCGTGAGTGGCAGCAGCTGCTGCAGCACTGGTTCCTGACGCATCGTGTTGATGAACTTGGTATAGCTGAGATAGACCGCGTCCAGCTTGCCTTCCTGGTACGCATCGAGCAGCACCTTGATGGGGCCGATCAGTTTTTCCAGATGCGGCGTATCGCCCAGTTGCGTGACGTGCGAGACTAGTTTGGCGCCGATACGATTCAGGAAACCGAAACCCTTGTTGCCGATGGCGACGGCTTCGACCACATTACCCTGCGCTTCCAGTTCCCGGATCTTTGCCATGACCAGACGCAGGGAGTTGGTGTTCATGCCGCCGCATAGTCCCTTGTCGGTCGTGACGACGACGAATCCCACCTTCTTGGCGCTGTCCTGTTTGACCATGAACGGATGCGTGTACTCCGGGTTGGCGCGCGACAGATTGGCAGCGATATGACGAATCTTGTCGCTGTAGGGGCGTGCCGCATACATCCGGTCCTGCGCCTTGCGCATTTTGGAGGCAGCGACCATTTCCATCGCTTTCGTGATCTTCTTCGTATTTTCCACGCTCTTGATCTTGCCGCGTATCTCTTTACCTGTCGCCATGAGATGGACTCCTTATCGCTTCAGTCGAGATCAATACGCGCCGGATTTTTTGAAACCGGCAATCGCAGCAGCCAATGCCGCTTCGGCATCTTTATCGAGCTGTCTGGTGTCTTCGATTTTTTGCAGCAGCGCCGTGTAGTTAGTCTTCATGAAATTGTGCAGACCGGCTTCGAATGCCAGCACTTGCTTGACTTCGACATCGTCCAGATACCCCTTGTTGATGGCAAACAGCGTCACGGCCATCAGCGAAATCGACAGCGGCGAGTATTGCGCCTGCTTCAACAGTTCAGTCACGCGCGCGCCGCGGTCCAGCTGCTTGCGGGTTGCTTCGTCTAGATCGGAGGCAAACTGGGAAAACGCTGCCAGTTCGCGATACTGCGCCAGGTCGGTGCGAATGCCGCCGGACAGGTTTTTGATCACCTTGGTTTGCGCGGCGCCACCGACGCGCGACACCGAAATACCGGCATTGATCGCAGGACGGATACCGGCGTTGAACAGCGATGTTTCTAGGAAGATTTGACCGTCGGTGATCGAAATCACGTTGGTGGGAACGAATGCGGACACGTCGCCGGCCTGTGTTTCGATGATAGGCAGCGCTGTCAGCGAACCGGTCCTGCCTTTGACTTCGCCATTGGTGAATTTCTCGACGTAGTCAGGATTGACGCGCGCCGCGCGTTCCAGCAGACGGCTGTGCAGATAGAACACATCGCCTGGATAGGCTTCGCGGCCTGGCGGGCGGCGAAGCAGCAGGGAAACCTGACGGTAAGCAACGGCCTGCTTGGACAGATCGTCATAGACGATCAATGCATCTTCACCGCGATCGCGGAAGTATTCGCCCATGGCGCAGCCGGAGTAGGCCGACACGTATTGCATCGCCGCCGATTCGGAAGCCGACGCGACGACGACGATGGTGTAATCCATCGCCCCGTGCGCTTCCAGCGAGCGCACGATGTTCTTGACCGATGATGCCTTTTGGCCGATCGCGACATAGATGCATGTCACATTCTGGCCCTTCTGGTTGATGATCGCATCGATTGCGACGGCAGTTTTGCCGGTCTGACGGTCGCCGATGATCAGCTCGCGTTGACCGCGACCGATAGGCACCATCGCATCGATCGACTTCAGGCCGGTTTGCATCGGCTCGGAGACGGATTGACGCGCGATGACCCCCGGAGCGATTTTTTCGATCGGGGCTGTCAGTCTGGCGTTGACGGGGCCTTTGCCGTCGATCGGCTGCCCCAGCGCATTGACCACACGGCCACGCAGCTCAGGGCCGACCGGCACTTCCAGGATACGGCCTGTGCATTTGACTGTATCGCCTTCGGAAATATGTTCGTACCCGCCCAGAACGACGGCGCCCACGGAGTCGCGTTCGAGATTCAGTGCCAGACCGAAAATGTTGCCGGGGAATTCCAGCATCTCACCTTGCATCACATCGGAAAGACCATGGATGCGGCAGATACCGTCGGACACGGAAATAACCGTACCCTGATTGCGAATCTCAGCGCTGTCGCCAAGGCCCTGAATCCGGCTCTTGATCAATTCGCTGATTTCAGATGCGTTGAGTTGCATACTCACTCCTAAAAATTTTTTCTATCGCTCAGGCTGTTACGCCAAGGCCCGGGTATTACGCAGCCAAAGCAGCATGCAACTGTTGCAGCTTCGCGCGCACCGAGGTATCGAATACTTCATCACCGACAACCACACGCATGCCGCCGATCAAGGCAGGATCTACCTTGACGGTGGGCGTCAGCTTGCGACCGAATTTCTTTTCCAGCGTAGCGACCATATCCTCTAACTGCGCGCCGGACAAGTCGAATGCGCTGGTGATCTGCGCATCGTCAGCACCTTCCTGCGCGTTTTTCAGGGTATGGAATTGCGCCGCGATTTCCGGCAGCAAGGCTAGACGACCGTTCCGCGCCAGAACGTCGACGAAATTTTGCGCTTCGACGCCTAGCGGGGTTTTCAGAATGGAAACGAACGTGGAAGCGATCTGCCGGTCCGACAACGCCGGATTTTGCACCAAGGTCTTGACGTCGGGATGCGCCGCGGCCTGCGCCATTTCAGAAACGAGATCGGCCCAGGCCGATAGGCCGCTGGTCTGGGCCACACGGAACAGGGCTTCTGCGTAAGGGCGGGCGATCGTTGCGGGTTCGGCCATATTACAGTCCTGTTTTCAGTTGGTTCAGCAAATCAGTATGCGCCGCTGCGTTGATTTCACGCTTCAGGATCTGTTCGGCGCCTTTGACTGCGAGAGCTGCAACTTCGCCGCGTAATTCTTCACGCGCTTTATTGACTTGCTGCTCTGCGTCCGCCCTGGCGCCGGCGATGATGTGGGCCGCTGCATCGCCGGCGGTTTTTTTCGCTTCTTCGATGATCAGTTGAGCGCGTCTTTCAGCGTCGCCGATACGTTTCTGACCCTCGTCGCGCGCCGCCGCCAATTCTGCCTGGATGCATTTTTCAGCGGCAGCCAGGTCAGCCTTGCTGCGGTCAGCAGCCGCCAGACCGTCCGCAATCTTCTTCGCGCGCTCGTCGAGCGCCTTGATCAACCGCGGCCAAACGAATTTCATCGTAAAGCCGGCGAGGATGAAGAAGACCACGAACTGCGCAAACAATGTTGCATTGAGGTTCACGGTAATTTCCTTCTCAGAATATCGTGTGCCGGAATAGCAGTCCGGCAAAAATGAGAACCGGCCATGCCGACCGGATTACTTCGCGATGAATGGATTGGCAAATGCGAACAGCATGGCGATACCGACGCCGATCAGGAACGCGGCATCAATCAGACCGGCCAGCAGAAACATCTTGGTTTGCAGCGTGTTCATCAGTTCTGGCTGACGTGCGGATGCTTCGAGGTATTTGCCGCCCATGATCGCGATACCGATACAGGCGCCGATAGCACCCAGGCCGATGATCAAACCACAAGCCAAAGCAACGAAAGAGACATCAGTCATGACAATTCCTTAGAAAGTTAAAGTTAATGCAAAAACCAAAAGACAAACCAAAAAGCTAAAACCGTACAGCAGCCCTGTTAATGCGCCTCATGCGCCTGACCCAAGTAAACCAGTGTCAACATCATGAAAATGAATGCTTGCAGCAACACGATCAGGATGTGGAAAATCGCCCAGATCGAACCGGCGATGACGTGGCCGACGAAGCCGAATGCCGTGGCGGCCGAACCCAGCAAAGCGATCAGCAGGAACAATAGCTCACCCGCATACATGTTGCCGAACAGGCGCATGCCCAGCGACACGGTCTTGGCGGCGAGTTCGATGATATTCAACAGCAGATTGAACGGTGCTAGCCAGATGCCGAAGGGTGCTGCGAACAGTTCATGCAGGAAGCCGCCCACGCCCTTGATCTTGATGCTGTAGTACAGCATCAGCGCCAGCACGCCCAGGGCGATGCCCAGTGTGCCGTTCAGATCGGCGGTAGGAACGATGCGATGATGGATTTCTTCCATGCCGGCTAGACGCATGATGCCCGACACCAGATCGACCGGCAGAAAATCCAGCGAATTCATCAGGGCGACCCAGATGAACACGGTCAAGGCCAGCGGCGCGATGAAACTGCGGTCGCCATGCACGATGGCCTTGGACTGGTCTTCGACCATTTCGACGACCATTTCAACGAAAGCCTGAAAACGGCCCGGCACGCCGGAAGTCGCCTTGCGCGCCGCGAGGTACATGCACAGGCAGGCAACCACGCCGCAGCATACCGACCAGAAAATGGTGTCCACGTTGATGACCGAGAAATCAACGATTTTGGTTTGATGCTCCGAAGAAAAATGTCCCAGATGGTGGACGATGTATTCCGATGGGGTAGGTGAATGTTCGGTAGCAGTCATGGTCGATGTCTAAACAGCAAAATTAAATAACTTTTGAGTACCGCGATGAAGCCCAGCACAAAGGCGAGCCAGTTCACATCGTGATATAGCCGGACAACTGCACCCATGAGCGCAAAAGTCATGGCAATCTTGATGAACTCCCCGAAAAAAAACGTCGTCGGACCAGCCCCATCAGGCCTGCGGGTGCTTGTATGGAGGCGCAGGGCGAACAGACCATTGGGAACGACGCAACAGATCCCCCCCAGCAATACCGACAACGACGCAGATACGCTGCCCAGCAAACCAGCGATACATGCGACGACGACCATGACCGCAAGCTGCAAAAGGATGATACGCAGCATAGATGTCCAATATCATCGCGCGGACCGCGCTCATCATGTGAGCAGACGGCAGTTCAGAAACCCGGCGATTATAATTGCCGGGTTTCCTGTTCGTCAAACTTTTAAAGTGCGATGTTAGGGCAATCGCATGGAAGCGTCTTGATTTCAAAGGTCGAGAAGCTGGCTGAGGTAAGAAACATCCCATTCGTCCTTCAGGCGTTTGTTGGCGATGCCGGACAGCAATCGTCTTCCTGGAGTGTCACGTCTAGCACCCAGTGCATGCTGTTACAATATTTTCGTTCCCCAAGGCATTTTCGTGAACTGGGTTTGTTCAGCAGAAATTACGTTTCGGGGGCGACGGTTTTGGAAAGACGGCTGATGGTGTCGCAGTGCCGAAGAAGCTGCGGAAAGTCCACATCATCGACTCTATTAAGCATCCAGAAGAACTCAAGCTGTTGCGTTCGACGTATGGAGAGATCTTCTGGCTGATCGGAGTCTTTGCGCCATTGGGGGTTCGCGAGCAGCGACTCACGTCACAGCAGAATTTGGATAAGGCTGCACTGAGCACGATTATTCAGCGAGACTATCGTGAAGAAGACGATCACGGTCAAAAGGTCCGTGATGTGTTTTATCAAGCCGACTTCTTTGTCCGAAACGACCAAGAAAACAAGATCCAGTTAGGAAAGTCACTGGATCGGTTCTTGGAAATCATCTTCGGCAGTCCGGTTCATACACCGACGCTGGATGAGTCCTCGATGTATGCCGCATATTCTGAGGCCGCGAAATCCGCTTGCCTGTCGCGGCAAGTTGGCGCGGCGGTCGTAAGTGAAAAAGGTGAATTGATCGGGCTTGGTCGCAATGACGTCCCGCAGTACGGTGGCGGACTCTATACAGAAGACGCTGGCGCAAATGATCATCGTTGTCATGCTTGGCAAGATAGGCGCTGCCACAACGACAAAAAAAAGGATGTGCTCTACCAGCAGATATTCGAGAAGCTAAAGGAAGGTAGCCTACTGGCTGATAACGTCTGTTCGAAGCAGGTGGCTGAGGCTGTCAAGGCGACGGACGTAAAGAGCTTGATTGAGTACTCGCGAGCCGTACATGCCGAGATGGATGCCATCACATCTGTGGCAAGGACTCACAAGGCGGGTTTGCTGGGTGGAACACTGTACTCAACGACCTTTCCTTGTCACTCCTGTGCGCGGCATATCGTGGCCAGTGGAATTGACAAGGTGCTGTTTATCGAGCCATATCCGAAAAGTCTTGCCACGGAGCTTCACTCCGATGCGGTGTCGGAGAGCGAGGGCGATGTTGGGAAAAAGGTTCTGTTCCTTCAGTTCTCAGGAATAGCGCCGAAAAATATCTTTAAGCTCTTCAATGTCGGATTGACACGAAAGGGCGGCGATGGGAAACTAAGAACCTTCGACAAGAAGAAGGCGTCTCCTGTCGTCAAGGTCTCATTAGACGATTATTCGACTCACGAAAAGTGGGTCATTGTGGAGCTAGCCGAGAATGAACAACAAGCGTTACAAGGTAAACAAGCAGCTCTCTTTGACACTTGAGTTCCCACCGCAGAATGTCCAGAGCGTCTGTTCCACAGTAGTACCTGTCCAGCAGCGATCTGCTGGCGTCATCGCATTCCCGGCTCGCCAATCTCAAGGGGCGAGCTTTCGTGAGCGTGTCATCCAAGACCTGATGAGAACCCGGGTCATGGTTGTAGATTAGCAGCTTCCTACCCTTAAACCCAGGTACAACCCGGTATCCCGCAGGGCAAGCGCATTAGGGCAGTGACCGCCTGTTGAGCAAGTTGCGGCGGAACCCGTCGTCCCGCGCGCTTTCAGCCCCAGCAGATAGTCGTCGCCCTGGTCCTGCATCTCGCGGGATCCCTTGCTGGCAGTCCACCGGCTAACGATGTTCTAATGCGATTGCGGTGCGATGTAAACTGAGCATGGCCGTGGATCAACGTTTGAGTTGCGACAGGTCGCGCACCGCGCCGCGGTCGGCGGAGGTGGTCAGCGCGGCATAGGCTTGCAGCGCTTGCGAGACGACACGCCCGCGATCGGCAGGC
>JBAPMF010000014.1:0-6791 GCA_049278475.1 Herbaspirillum sp.
GGTCTTGACGTCGACCCGGCAAACGTTCAGGCAATCGGCATTAGGGTGCTTGCTCACTTCCAGCACTTCACCCACGACGACATGCGAGAATGGCGGCGCGACCGCTTCGACTTCTTCCACTTCCAGACCCGACATCGTCAGCAAATGCGACAAGGCATCCGAACTCATCTGCGGATCGACCATGGTGCGCAACCAGTTTTCAGAAAATTGCATGATGAATACTTTCAGCTATCGTCCGCCTCAAAAAAACAGGATATATTCAGTTGAACTGCTTCAGGAAACGCAAATCGCCTTCATAGAACAGGCGCAGGTCGTCGATGCCATAACGCAGCATGGTCAGCCGCTCGAGGCCGGAGCCGAACGCGAAGCCGATATATTGCTCGGGATCGAGATTCATGTTGCGCACCACGGCCGGGTGTACCTGGCCGGCACCGGAGATTTCCAGCCAGCGGCCCTGCAACGGACCGCTGCCGAAGGCGATGTCGATTTCCGCCGACGGTTCGGTGAATGGAAAATACGATGGACGAAAACGCAGCTGCAAGTCGTCAACTTCAAAGAAAGTCTTGACGAAATCAAGGTAGACACCCTTGAGATCGGCAAAACTGATATCTTCGGCGATCCACAGACCTTCGACTTGATGAAACATCGGCAAGTGCGTGGCATCGCTGCTGTCGACGCGATAGGCGCGGCCCGGTGCAATGACCTTGATCGGCGGCCGGTTCATGCGCGCATGGCGCACCTGCATCGGGCTGGTATGGGTGCGCAGCAGCAAAGGCTTGCTGTCGCTGCCTTCGATGTAGAAGGTATCCTGCATCGAACGCGCCGGATGATTTTCCGGACTGTTCAGTGCAGAGAAATTGGTCCAGTCGGTTTCTATCTCGGGGCCATCGGCGACGTCGAAACCGATCGAGCGGAAGATTTCTTCAACGCGTTGCCACGAACGCATGACCGGATGAACGCCGCCCTTGCTGCGGCCGCGACCCGGCAAAGTCACATCGATGGCTTCCGCATCGAGGCGCTCCTGCATGTGCGCGTTGGTGAGGGCATCGCGACGCGCAGCCAGCGCGCTCTCGATCTGCTCCTTGACAGCATTGATGACGGCGCCCTGCGCTTTGCGATCTTCCGGCGCCAGCTTGCCCAACCTCTTCATCTGCTCGGTAATCTGGCCGGTTTTGCCCAAATACCTGGCTTTGGCATTTTCCAGGGCGGCGGCATCAGGTGCGCCAGCGAAATCGGCCCGGGCCTGTACGACGAGTTGTTCCAGGGAATTCATGCGGTAAGCCTCGCTCCATTCAGATAGCATCATCCAGGAACGCGTTCACGTTCCACAACATAAAATGGATACGGGGCACAGGTGTTTCACCTCTGCCCCGCAGGACTTGCAGCGCCGCCCAGAACCGGGCGACGACTGCATCGACACGGCGAATTACCTGGCGATGCCAGCTTTTACCTGATTGACAATCGCAGCAAACGCCGGCTTGTCAGTCACAGCCATATCGGCAAGAACCTTACGGTCCAGTTCGATCGAGGCGCGCCTGAGGCCATTCATGAACACGCTGTAGGTCACGCCATGCTCACGGACAGCGGCATTGATACGGGTGATCCACAATGCGCGGAATACGCGCTTCTTGTTGCGGCGGTCACGGTAAGCGTATTGGCCGGCACGCATAACTGCCTGCTTGGCAATACGATAGACGGTACTGCGGCGCCCCCGGTAACCCTTGGCTTGTGCCAGAACTTTTTTATGACGGGCACGTGCTGTCACCCCACGTTTGACTCTAGGCATAGTAGCTCCTTAAGGTGAGTTCAAGCGAACGGCAACATTGCGCGAACCGATGTCATGTCAGCCTCATGGACTCCCACTGCACCGCGCAATTGACGTTTGTTCTTGGTGGTCTTCTTGGTCAGTATGTGACGTTTGAACGCCTGACCGCGTTTGACGGTACCGCCCGGACGGACGCGGAAGCGCTTTTTGGCGCTGCTTTTCGTCTTCATTTTTGGCATGACACTATCTGTCCTTTTCGGGACAGCTCCATTTTTGATGATGACAGGTGGCAGCAATACACTGCTCTTGGATGCCTGCTCTCACTTATCGGCAACAGTTTCCACTGCTGCTTTCGCGGGAAGGAAAACGACCGCTTCCCGACCAATCTTCGGTATCGCTACAGCTACCGCTTGCCGTACCGGAATATACATCGCAACAAGCTGCCTGCGATGCGCAAAAATATGGCGTACTTTCTTTATTTCTTCTTTTTCGGCGCCAGGACCATGATCATCTGGCGCCCTTCCATCTTCGGAAACTGCTCGACCTGAGCATGTGGCGCCAAATCGGCTTTCAAACGCTCCAGCATGCGTATACCGATTTCCTGGTGGGCCATTTCACGACCGCGAAAACGCAGCGTGATCTTGGTCTTGTCGCCATCTTCCAGGAATCTGGTCAGATTGCGCAGCTTGATGTTGTAATCGCCATCATCCGTACCCGGACGGAACTTGATTTCCTTGACCTGAATGATTTTTTGCTTCAGCTTGGCTTCATGCGCCTTCTTTTGTTCCTGATATTTGAACTTGCCATAATCCATCAAACGCGCGACAGGAGGCTGGGCAGTTGGCGCGATTTCCACCAAATCCACATTCGCCTCTTCCGCCAGACGGAATGCCTCTGCCAAATTGACGATACCGAGCGGCTCGTTATCGACTCCGGATAAACGCAATTCCGGTGCATTGATTTCACCGTTGATGCGGTGCGACTTGTCAGTAGCTATTGCAGTTTCCTTTTAACGTCCAATGAATCAAGCCGTGCTGTTGCGCTATAAGGAGTTTTACTCCCCTAGGCTTTGGCTTCCACCTCGCTCTTGAGGCGCTCCACCAAAACGTCGATAGGCATGACACCCAGATCGACATTACCCCGCGCACGCACGGCCACTGTGTTTGTATCACGTTCTTTATCGCCAACCACAAGAATATAGGGCGGCTTCTGTAGAGAATGCTGCCGTATTTTATAAGTAATTTTCTCGTTACGCAAATCCGTCACGACTCTAAACCCTTGTTTTTTCAGAGTTTGCGCAAGGTCCCTGACATATTCGGACTGCGCGTCGGAAATATTCAGAATGACAACTTGCTCCGGAGCAAGCCACAAAGGCATCGCACCAGCATAGTTTTCGATCAGAATGGCGATGAAACGCTCCAGCGAGCCGACGATCGCGCGGTGCAGCATGACCGGCGTCTTGCGCTCATTGTCTTCGGTGACATATTCCGCCCCCAGACGCACCGGCATCGAGAAATCCACCTGCATAGTGCCGCACTGCCAGGAACGACCGATCGAATCCTTCAGATGGTATTCGATCTTCGGACCATAGAACGCGCCCTCACCCGGCAGTTCCTCCCATCCTATCCCGGAAGCGCGAATCACTTCGCGCAAGGCATTCTCCGCCTTATTCCATACCGCTTCTTCGCCGATGCGCTTTTCCGGACGCAGGGCTAACTTCACCGCCACATCAGTGAAACCAAAAGCTGCATAGACCTCGCGCACTATTCTGTCGAAGGCCGCGACCTCTCCCTGCACCTGATCTTCAGTACAAAAAATATGGCCGTCATCCTGGGTAAAACCACGCACGCGCATCATGCCGTGCAACGCGCCGGATGGTTCATTGCGATGGCATTGACCAAATTCGCCGTAGCGCAGCGGCAGATCACGGTAGCTGTGCAGATCGGAGTTGAAAATCTGAATGTGGCCCGGGCAGTTCATCGGTTTCAGCGCGTAAGCACGGTTTTCCGACTCGGTCGTAAACATGTTTTCACGATAATTTTCCCAATGACCGGTCTTTTCCCACAACGAACGATCGAGTATCTGCGGCGCCTTGACTTCCTGATAACCATTGTCCTGATACACGCGACGCATGTATTGCTCGACCTGTTGCCAGATCGTCCAGCCCTTCGAATGCCAGAAAATCAGACCCGGCGCCTCGTCCTGAAAATGGAACAGATCCAGCGCACGTCCCAGCTTGCGGTGGTCGCGCTTTTCTGCCTCTTCCAGCATATGCAGGTAATTTTCCTGATCTTCCTTCCTGGCCCAGGCAGTCCCGTAAATGCGCTGCAACATCTCATTGCTGGAATCACCACGCCAGTAAGCACCAGCCAGTTTCATCAGCTTGAACACCTTCAGCTTGCCGGTGGACGGTACGTGCGGGCCGCGGCACAAATCGGTGAAACGACCTTCCGTATACAGCGACACCTCCTGATCTTGCGGAATGGAGGCAATGATTTCAGCTTTGTAAACTTCACCGATGGACTTAAAGTAGGCCACTGCTTCATCGCGCGGCAAGACCGTGCGCGTGACCGGCTCATCCTTTTTGGACAGCTCCACCATTTTCTTTTCGATGGCGGCCAGATCTTCCGGTGTAAAAGGACGCTTGTACGCAAAATCGTAATAGAAACCGTTGTCGATCACGGGACCAATGGTCACCTGCGCATCCGAAAACAACTCTTTCACCGCATACGCCAGCAAGTGGGCAGTCGAGTGGCGAATCAGTTCCAGACCATCGGCATCCCTGTCGGTAACGATCACCAGATCAGCGTCTTTTTCGATCAGGAAGGAAGTATCGACCAGCTTGCCATCGACCTTGCCGGCCAGCGCCGCCTTGACCAGGCCAGCGCCAATGCTTGCGGCGACTTGCGCCACGGTGACAGGCGCATCGAATTGACGTTGCGACCCATCGGGAAGACGGACTGAAACCATTTTGCACTCCACTCGGCACGCTCTGCGCCGACGTTTGAATAAAAATACGTGAAAAAACAGGGGAAATCACAGACGAAAAAAAACGCGGACCAGCCGCGCTTTTTCAGAAATCGAAAAAGAACCCGACTAGTGTCGCGTAGTGACCCTGGTAATAGTTCGCGGTGTCATAACCGGCTTGCCTTTCTCGCTTTCAACAAATGCAGGTGTAGGTACTAAAATAAACGCCGATACAAGAGAAGATTCGAGAAAACCCCCAAAACCCAGTTCTATCTGAAAAGTGGCCCCGGCAAAAATCGAATCTTCTCTTGTATCGGCACGATGCAGCCCAAGCTTTCATCGACTGGATATCACAAAAAGAAATCCCAGTTACCCGATCCTACCTGAAAAATAGTGATGACGAAAGAGGAACCTGTCCTTGAAAAACAACTGGGAGTCTGCGCGGCAGACGCCAAGATGCAGACACCGTCATCCTGCCAAACTTCGATTTCCAGTTGTAGTACGTCGCATCACTGATGCCGTACTTGCGGCATACCTCTGCCACCTTCAGGCCAGCTTCCGTTTCCTTGAGTACCCCAATAATTTGGGCTTCCGTAAAACGCTTCTTCATACTGCCTCCATCCGAGGCAGGCTTTACATCATGACCGTACTAATCTCGAGGGGCAGGTCAATGGCCTGCAAGCGGAAGCTGCTTGCTATATAATGCGTGCCACGCGGTGCATTCCCCAGTCACCAGGTCCGCTATTCTTGTTTCAACCCCATTTGCCTGCGACTGGCGCCCTTTGCGGCGACAGGCCGATGTTTCTGAATTCCACCATGCCATTCTCCTCTCTCGGTCTTTCCGGGGAAATCGTCCGCGCCGTCACTGAACACGGTTATACCACTCCTACACCGATACAGCTGCAAGCCATCCCCGCAGTGCTCGCCGGCGGCGATCTGCTGGCCGGCGCGCAGACCGGCACCGGCAAAACCGCCGGCTTCACTTTGCCGCTGCTGCAACGTCTGTCTTCCGTCGAGCGCGTCAGGATCAATAGCCACGTGCCGATCCGCGCGCTGATCCTGACGCCAACGCGCGAACTGGCGGCGCAGGTCGAAGCCAGCGTGCGCCTATACGGCAAGTATCTGAAACTGACATCCGCGTGCATTTTCGGCGGCGTCGGCATCAATCCGCAAATCCGCCTGCTCAGGCAAGGCGTCGATATTCTGGTCGCCACACCAGGCCGCCTGCTCGACCACATGCAGCAGAACACCGTCGATCTGAAGCAGGTGCAGATGCTCGTACTCGACGAAGCCGATCGCATGCTCGACATGGGCTTCATCCGCGATATCCGCAAGGTACTGGCAGCGCTGCCGCCCAAACGTCAGAATCTGCTGTTCTCGGCGACCTTCTCCGATGACATCAAGGCCCTGGCCGATGGCTTGCTGAATGCTCCGGCAATGATCGAAGTGGCACGCCGCAATTCCACGGTCGAGGTCATCAGCCAAAAGATCCATCCGGTCGACCGCGACAAAAAGCATCCGGTGCTGGCGCATCTGATCAAGACCCATCAATGGAATCAGGTACTGGTATTCACCCGCACCAAGCATGGCGCCAACAAGCTGGTCGAACAACTGGAACGCGACGGCATCACCGCCATGGCGATCCACGGCAACAAGAGCCAGGCGGCGCGCACACGCGCGCTGGCCGAGTTCAAGGATGGCAAGCTACAGGCGCTGATCGCCACTGACATCGCAGCGCGCGGCATCGACATCGATCAGTTGCCGCACGTGGTCAACTACGATCTGCCGAATGTACCGGAAGACTACGTCCATCGCATCGGGCGCACTGGTCGCGCCGGTGCAGCCGGTTCCGCCGTTTCGCTGGTCTGCGTCGATGAACGTGACATGCTGCACGACATCGAACGCTTCATCAAACGTGACATCCCGGTCGAAATCATCCCCGGCTTCGAACCCGACCCCAAGGCCAAACCGCAGCCGGTGCCATTGCGCAGCAACGGTCGCGCGCAGCAGAAACCCGGCAGAGCCGGGCAAAGCCGCTCGCCATCAACCGGAGCACGCC
>JBAPMF010000015.1:0-2534 GCA_049278475.1 Herbaspirillum sp.
GCGCCAGCTGATGCTTCGGAACCAAATCGAAATGTGTTTCCAGCCATGCGGCGGGGCTGCCGGCCAGCTGTTGCAGCAAGCCCACATAAGCGCCCCACATGTCGTCGATGAGCCTGGCTGGAAAAAACTCTTCCAGCAAATCCCATACGAAATACAGCCTGCCGTCGTCTAGCTCCCAGAACTGGTGATCCAGCATTACCTGTGAGGTTTCGAGACAGCTGAAATCAGCGCGCTCGAAGTTTTCCATGAAGAGACCGCTGCCTACCACGAACGGCACGGCGGCCGCGCCGAAATTGCCCTTGAACCGGCTCAGCGCCTGCATCACCTTCATGCCGCCCCATTGCAGGTGGCGGGCATCGAGAATGACTTGTTCCTGAATGCGCCGCGCGCTGTCGGTAAATGAGGCCCGGTCACGCAGGTCGATTTCCAGCGGATAGAGCGAGGCGAAATTGCCCAGGATGTCGCGGATTTCCGGGTGGATGTTCAAGCGCCGCGTCATCATGTTCGCCACGATGAAGTGCGGGCTATTGCTCCACGCTGCGAGGATCTCGGCGTAGACGGCGAACACGGCGTTCGATGGCGTCAGACCGACCCGCCCGGCATTGGCCTTGAAGCCTTGCCAGATGTCTGCCGCAACCAGGCCTTCGCGCCGTTGCAGTTTCGAGCGGCAGCGGCGGTTCAGACCAGCGCGGGTCGGCAGTTGGACCGCTGGCGGCAAACCGGCGAGACGATCTTCCCAGTAGCGCCGAGCAGCCTGACCGCTAGCGGATTCCGCCAAGGCGTCCAGCGCGGTCGCGGCATCGCGAAAGCTCAGCTGCAACACTGGCAGTGCGCTATCCGGGGCTTCGTAGTATTGCCAGACTTCCTGCAGCAGCCGGGCAGTGCCGTAGCCATCAGAAAAGAAATTGTTGTGGTTGTAGTGCATGCGCGCGTGTTCCACGCCGTCCTCGCGCCACAGCGAAACGCGCAGATCCAGCCAGGGCCAAGCCTTGAGCGGAAGTTCGCTGCGCATCATCTCGCAACGGGTTTGCAACAGGCTGGCGCGCACGGCTTCCGGGTCTTGCTGACGCAAGTCGATGCAGCGCACCGGCAGAGGCGCCGGATCGCGCACCGTTTCCAGCATGCCATCCACATTGACGGTGACGATTTCGTGGCGGTGCCGCAGCAGCGCCCTGTTCCAGGCCCGCTCGTACCGGCTGACATCCAGGCGGGTGTAATTTTTTTCGAGGTAGTAATGCGGACGGACATGGAACTCCATGTAGGGGTCATCCGCCATGTAAAAACCCAGCTGCAGATCCGATAACGGAAACGGTGCGTAACGCTGCGCCGGATCGGGCGTGCAGGTCGGCAGCGGCTCGCCGTCATCGGTGGCCGATTCACTCAACCAGGCAACGATGGCCTTCTTGTGCGCGACCAGTTGAGCGCGCAAAGCGGTGGTCAGCGCTCCCTTGGGCGCATGCAGCTTCAGGTTCTCACCATCCAGCTCCAGCGTAATGCCAGCCAGTTGAAGCTCCTGCAATAGTGTAGTGATGTTCATAGCACCAGAACCTCCGCGTCATCGTCGGTTTGCGCATCGTCACCAGCCAGCGCGCGCTCTATGCTCAGGCTACGCACCAGCAGTTTCTGCTGGATCAGTTCGACCACTTCCTGCACCGTGCCGCCACCGATCAAAACGTGCGCTGGCAAATCCACCTTGACCCATGCCCGCACGCGGTTGCGCAACTCCATTCCCATCAGTGAATCGATGCCCAGCGACGACAGATGCGTGGAACAGAACTGCACCCGGTCGGCGAACTCCCTGGCGGCATCCATCTTCAACACTTCACCGATCAGCACCGCCAGGCCGTCCGCTATCCGGCCTCGCGCCTGCGGACCATCAAGCGCCATCAAAGCTTCAGCAGCGCAAAGCGCGGCGTGCACAGGCGCGCCGCCCTCCCCCTGGCCTTGCAGGTCATGCTGGACAAATGCCAACCAATCGATATCCGCAATGATGGCGCTGGCCGTTTTCGTTTGCAGTTGCCTTGCCATTGCCGCCAGCGCGGCGGTGGGCTTCAACAGCGCTATTCCTTGCTGCGCCCATCGTTCGCGCAGGCGCGCATCGTTGGCCATGCCTTCACCTGCCCACGGCCCCCAGTGGACGATATAACCATCCCCGGTGCGGGCATGGCGACGCAGCAGAACCGCGCCGAGCAATGCATTGGCGGCGGCATAGCTGCCTTGACCAGCCGAACCGAATTCGGCGGCGACGGATGAGAAGCCGATGAAAAAGTCCAGTTTCCGGCTGGCAAGCGCTTCGTCCAGCCACAGCGCGGCTTGAGCCTTGCCATCGAATACCCGCTGCCAGCTACCAGCGTCGATGCGCGACAAGGCTTGATCTTCCGAAACGCCAGCGGCATGCACGACGCCGCGCAAAGGCCGTTCGTCCCTGTCGATGGCACGCACCAGTTCCAGCGCTACCTGGTGTTGCGCCAGATCAGCCTGCCGCAACGCGATGTGGACGCCGCGCTCACGCAAGGCTGCGATCCGCGCCATGC
>JBAPMF010000016.1:0-19078 GCA_049278475.1 Herbaspirillum sp.
CGGTGGCGCCGCCGCTGAGCAGGCCGAACAGAATATTAAAGCCCATGAGCCTGGCCACCACCATCGACATAGCGATGGTCAGTATCAGCGAGACGGCGACGATGAACACCGATTCCCAGCCCAGCGCCACTACCTGCGCGGTCGTAATGCGCAGCCCCAGCAGCGCTACGCCCCAGCGCAGCACGTGGCGCGCAGCGAACTCGATGCCGGGTTTGCAAGGGCCTTTACCGGAGAGAAAGTTCATCGCCATGCCGAGTATGAGCGCGAATAGCATCACCGGCGCACCGTAGTGCTGAGACAGAAAGGTGGCCGCTACGGCGGTCACCGCGCAGGCGAACACGCCCGGGAGCAGCTTGCGCCCGCGCGCATGCCAGACGGCGATGGACAGGGTCATCATGATCGCATCAGAACCCGTGAATGATGTTGCGCATACTAAGTGGACGAAAAGACATAAACCGGGAAAAGTTTTTACAGATAGAAGGGATATTGTCAAGTATCTTTTTGATCCTGGGTTGCGAAATCGCGCGCAAAGATGAATTCGTGCAAGCAGCGGTAAAATGACGGAGGGATGGAACACAGCCCATTTCACAATGGGAATCTGCATGCTCGACTGTATCGGGAAGACCTCTTTATTATGGCAATTTACAAGCTGGGACAAGACGCGCCGGAAATCGCAGAAACCGCCTACGTCGCCGAGTCAGCAGTCGTGACCGGCAAGGTCAAACTTGAGGAGCATACGAGCGTCTGGTGCCATGCCAGCATCCGCGGCGACAACGAATTGATCGCCATCGGCGCAAACAGCAATGTCCAGGAAGGCGCCGTGCTGCACACGGACATCGGCTACCCGATGCGCATCGGCAGGAACGTCACCGTTGGCCACCAGGCCATGCTGCACGGCTGCACCATCGGCGAAGGCGTCCTGATCGGCATCCAGGCGATTGTGCTCAATGGCGCCAGGATCGGCAGGAATAGCCTGGTCGGCGCCGGCGCGCTGGTCACCGAAGACCAGGAATTCCCCGAGAATTCGCTGATCATCGGTTCACCCGCCAAGCTAGCGCGCAACTTGTCGCCGGAAGATATCGCCCGCATGCGCGCCGGCACCGACAGCTATGTCGAACGCGCGCAATTGTTCAAAACCAGCCTCAAACGCATTGCCTGAGGTGCTATCAAAAAGAAACGATGAAAGATACGCTGCAAAAATTCATGGTTGAAAGCGCGCCGGTTCGTGGCGAGCTGGTGGAGATGTCCACGACCTGGCAACAGGTACTGGCGCGCCGCGACTATCCAGTGGCGGTGAGAACACTGCTGGGCGAAATGCTGTCTGCGGCAGCCCTACTGTCGGCCAATCTCAAATTCAACGGCATGATCGTCATGCAGATTCACGGCGATGGTCCGGTCAAGCTACTGGTAGTCGAATGTGACGCCGAGCTACGCCTGCGCGCCACCGCCAGGATCGTCGAAGACGCCGCCATCGCCGACGATGCCACGCTCAGGCAACTGGTCAACGCCAATGGCGAAGGCCGTTTTGCCATCACGCTCGATCCCAGGGACAAACTGCCGGGACAGCAGACATATCAAGGCATCGTGCCGCTGGATGGCGACCGTGTCGCGACCGTGATCGAAAACTACATGTTGCGCTCCGCACAGCTCGATACCAGGCTCTGGCTGGCGGCCGACGATCACGTCGCGCGCGGTGTGCTGCTGCAAAAACTGCCGGCACAGGGCGACAAAAATGCAGCGGCGGAAGCAGCGGAAACCTGGAATCGCCTGTCCATGCTCGGCAACACCCTGCACCGTGAAGAATTGCTCAGCACCGACATCGAGACGCTGAGGCATCGCCTGTTCTGGGAAGAAACCCTGCGTGTCTTCGCGCCTCAGTATCCGGCATTCCATTGCTCCTGCTCACGCGAAAAAGTCAGCGACATGCTGAAAATGCTGGGTCAGCCTGAAATCGAAGAAGCGCTTGCAAGCCAGAAAAAACTGGACATCAACTGTGATTTTTGCGGTCGGCATTACACATTCGACGCCGTCGATTGCGCCCAGCTATTCATCGTCGAGACGCCGGCCGACGCCATAGCGCAGAGCGCTACCCGTCACTAGAGCGTGTTAGGCACTATTTCCTAGATTCCGTTTGGTCGAGAAGGGATGCAGTGCAAGGTTTTCCTCAAACCGGCGCCAGCAACGCCAGTTGCACGGCATCGAGATAACACCATTCACCTTGGTCCAGTCCCAGCGCCTTCAGTTGCAAACCGCCGACGGCGACACGATGCAAGGCGCTGCAATGATTGCCGGCAGCCGCCAGCATGCGCTTGACCTGGTGATACTTGCCCTGCTCCAGCGCGATTTCCAGTAGATGCGCATCCAGTTTGCGGCAAGTCAGCGCCGCCAGCGGCGCCGGTTCGTCATGCAACTGCACGCCACCCAGCAATTGCGCGATCAATTCATCAGTAACGGCGGCGTGCGTCGTTGCTGTGTAGACCTTGGGTACATGGCGCCTGGGTGACGACTGGGCATGAATGAAGGCGCCATCATCCGACATCAGCAGCAAACCTGTGGTGTCGTGATCGAGCCGACCGACCGGCTGCACACCACGCCAGGAAAATTGTTCCGGCAACATCGTCAACACGCCCAGGTGGCGGCCAGGTCTGCGTGAACATTCAACATCGGCCGGCTTGTTAAACGCAATATAGACATGCCTGCGGTAAATCCACGTCTCCTCGAACAAGGTGAACGCGAGGCCCTCTGTCTCCGGCGTAAAACGATCATCGTCGACCACTGCGCCATCAATGACGACTGCGCCGCCTCCGATCAGCGAGCGGCAATACTTGCGCGATCCGAAACCTTGAGATTGCAGAATGCGGTCCAGGCTCAACTTGCTCATTGTTTGGGTTTTCTTTCCTGTTTAGGCGTCAGTATCTGGCGCGCGATGCCACGCAGAATATTGACCTCTTCCGTTTCCAGTTGCGCACGCGCAAACAGACGCTTCAGGCGCGGCATGAGTTTCCCCGGGCGATCGGGCTTGAGAAATTCAATCGCCACCAGCGCTTCTTCCAGATGATGAAACATGCCCGCGATCTCCGCCGCGCCGGCCATGTCGCCTTGAAAACCTGTCTCTTGCTGCTCCGGCCGACGGTCGCCGCATTCCGCCATGCGGCATTCATACGCCAGCACCTGCACTGCCTGCGCCAGGTTCAGCGAAGCATAATCCGGATTGGCTGGAATATTGATCAGCACATTGCATTGCTGCACCAGTTCATTGGGCAGGCCAAAGCGTTCATTGCCGAACATCAGCGCCGCACGCAAGCCAGCGTCATTGGCAATCCGCGCGGCAACCGCGCGCGGTGTCACCACCGGCGGCGAAAATTCGCGCAGGCGGGCGCTGACAGCAGCAGCAAAATTGCAATCCTGCAGCGCCTCCCTGATGCCCGTCACGATGCGCGCGCCAGCCAGCACATCCTGCGCGCCGCTGGCAAAGGCCAGCGCTGCCGCTTCCTGCGCGACATCGGGAAACCGTGGATTGACCAGCACCAGCTCGCCAAACCCCATGGTTTTGATAGCACGGGCAGCCGCACCGATATTGCCTGGACTGCTGGTTTCCACCAACACAAAACGCAAGCGTCTGAAAACAGAATTATCGATTTTAGGCGTGTTCATTTAAAATAGCGGTACTCACACGCCCGGAAACCTCATCGTGCCGGTTTGATATGAAATCGACAATTTCCTGGCACTACGCCGCTCACTGATTCCATTGTTGCGCAACTTTGTCGCCGGTCGCAGAACCGGCGGTGAGGATACTATTTTAACGGAACCCTCAAGATGCTTGTTCCCCCCATGCTCAATACGGCGATCAAGGCCGCCCGCCGCGCCGCCACCATCATCAATCGCGCGTCCTTCGACGTCTCCCTGCTCAAGATCACCAGGAAACAGCACAACGACTTCGTCACCGAGGTCGACAAAGCAGCCGAAGACGCCATCATCGAGGTCCTGAAGAACGCCTATCCCGACCATGCCATCCTGGCGGAAGAATCCGGCCCGTCGGCCAACCTGCACGACGACAATGAAAACGTCTGGATCATCGATCCACTCGACGGCACCACCAACTTCATTCACGGCTTCCCGCAATACTGCATCTCGATCGCGCTGCAACAGCGCGGTCAAATCACGCAAGCCGTAATCTACGACCCGACCCGTAACGATCTGTTTACCGCCTCCAAGGGAGCCGGCGCCTATCTCAATGAAAAGCGCATCCGCGTCACCAGGCGCGACAAGATCGCCGACGCCCTGATCGGCACCGGCTTCCCGTTCCGTGACATGGCGGGTCTGGACGAATACATGAAAATGTTCCGCATCATGACTGAAAACTGCGCTGGTCTGCGCCGTCCCGGCGCTGCTGCGCTGGACCTGGCCTGGGTCGCCGCCGGCCGTTTGGATGGTTTCTTTGAAAAAGGCCTGAAACCCTGGGACATCGCCGCCGGTTCGCTGCTGGTGATGGAAGCAGGCGGCATCGTCGGCACCTTCAACGGAGAAGCCGATTATCTGCACAAGGGTGATGTCCTGGCCGGCAATCCGAAGATTTTCTCGCAACAGGTCAAGCTGCTGTCGGAATTTACCTGAGAACACGCTCCCGATCCCGTCGGGAGTCGTACTACAAAAACCACATGCCAACCTATGCCATCGGCGACCTCCAGGGCTGTAGCCGACAGTTGCAAAATCTGCTTGATTTGATCGATACAGGCTTGCCGGATGCCAAATTACTGTTCGTCGGCGATCTCGTCAATCGCGGTCCGCACTCGCTACTCACACTGCATCATCTACGCTCGCTGGGAAACCGCGCTCAGGCAGTACTCGGCAACCACGACCTGCACCTGCTGGCCGTCTCCCAGGGAATTCGCCCAACACATCCGACCGACACACTGGATGATATCCTCAGCGCCCCCGACCGCGAGGAACTCATCGACTGGTTGCGTCACCGCCCGCTGGCGCTGTTCGAGCAAGGTCATCTTCTGTTCCACGCCGGCGTGCTGCCGCAATGGGATGTCGACAAAGTCATGTCGCTGGCCCATGAAGTCGAAACCATGCTGCGCGGCCCCGACTGGGTCGACTTCCTGCGTCACATGTACGGCAACGAACCGGTCATCTGGTCTGACGATCTGCAAGGCTACGACCGCTTGCGCTGCATCATCAATACACTCACGCGCATACGCTTCTGTCGGCCCGATGGCAGCATCGATTTCAAGATCAAGGAAGGCGCCGATGCGCCGCCGCCGGGTTATTTACCGTGGTTCGACATGCCCGGCCGCCAAACCGCCGATGTCACCTGCATCTTCGGTCATTGGTCGACATTGGGACTGACGCTGCGCCACAATCTGATCGGCCTGGATACCGGCTGCGTCTGGGGCGGCAAGCTTACCGCAGTGCGGCTCGAGGACCGGGCCTTGTTTCAGGTGGACTGTCCGCAGGCACAGTCGATCGGCTGAGAACCTGTTCAGGAACGCTCGAAAGCGATGTGACCCGAGACGATGGTCGTCTTGACCTGACCGCTAAGTTCACAGCCGAGGAAAGGCGTGTGCTTGCCCTGGCTGGCCAATGCCCGGGCTTCGACCTTCCAGCGCGCCTGCGGATCAAAGATGCAGATGTCAGCAACGTCGCCAACCTTGAGGCTGCCTGCCGCCAAGCCGGCGACGCGCGCGGCATCCGCCGTGACCTTGGCGACGGCTTTGCTGATGGCATCGGCACTCCCTGTTGCTTCCGCCCATTTGAGCGACAGCGACAGCAGCAGTTCGAGACCAGTGGCGCCAGGCGAAGCTTCGCCAAACGGCAGCAGCTTCTCGTCGTCATCGACTGGCGTATGGTCGGAACAGATGGCATCGATCGTCCCGTCCAGTAATGCTGCGCGAATCGCATCACGATCACGTTGTGAGCGAAACGGCGGATTGACGCGTGCATTGGTGTCGAAAAAACCGATGTCCATGTCCGACAAATGAACGTGATGCGCACCAACATCACAGGTAACAGGCAAACCTTCACGCCTGGCGGCGCGTACCAGGTCGAGACCGGCAGCCGACGACATGCGGCACAGGTGGACCCGCGCGCCGGTGGCGCGTACCAGTTCGAACAGGGTATAGAGCGCGATCGTTTCCGACATCACGGGCACGCCGGATAAACCAAGACGCGATGCCACCGGGCCGCTGTGGGCATCACCGTTGCGGCCGAGATACGGATCCTGCGGGCGCAGCCATACGGTGTAGCTGAAGGTTCTGGCGTATTGCAGCGCACAGAACAGCACGGTGGTGTCCAGGACAGGTTCATCGGCTTGCGAAAAACCGATGCAGCCGGCTTCGGTCAATTCGGCCATTTCGGTCAGCGACTTGCCCTGGAGGCCGACGGTCAATGCGCCCAGCGGATACACGTGCGCCTGATTGAGCAATCTGGCGCGATGCTTGAGCATCTCGACCAGGCCAGGCTCGTCCAGCACCGGATCGGTGTCGGGTGGGCACAGGAGACTGGTGACGCCACCTTGCATCGCCGCCTGCATTTCGGATTCCAGTGTGGCCTTGTATTCGTAACCCGGCTCGCGCAGGCGCGCACTCAAGTCGACCAGACCGGGGGCGACCACCAGGCCAGCGGCGTCGATGATCCTGCCGGCGGCAAAGCCGGGAGGCATCTTGCCGATGCCGGCGATCCTGCCGGCATCGATGAACACGTCCCGTTGCTCGTCAATATGGTTGGCGGGATCAATCAGTCTACCGTTCTTGATGTGCAATTTCATGCGCTCATTCCATATTCTCAGTGACTGGCCATGATGCTCATCACCGCCATGCGCACTGCGATGCCGAAGGTGACTTGCGGCAGAATCACCGCTTGCGGCCCGTCAGCCACGGCCGAGTCGATTTCGACGCCCCGGTTCATCGGCCCCGGATGCATCACAATAGCGTCCGGCCTGGCCAATGCCAGGCGCTCGGGCGTCAGGCCGTAATTCTTGAAGAATTCCTGCGCCGACGGCAACAGGGCGCCGCTCATGCGCTCGTTCTGCAAACGCAGCATGATGATGACGTCAACGTCCTTTAGCCCCTGTTCCATGTTGTGGAAGACACGCACACCCATTTGTTCCAGTCCGTCCGGCAGCAACGTGCGCGGACCGATGGCGCGCACTTCCGGCACACCCAATATCGTCAGGCCGTGGATATCGGAACGCGCCACGCGGCTATGCAGAATGTCGCCAACGACCGCCACGCGCAGCCTGGTGAAATCCTTCTTGTAGTGGCGAATCGTGTACATGTCCAGCAGCCCTTGAGTCGGGTGAGCATGACGACCGTCACCGGCGTTGACCACATGGACGTGCGATTGCCGAGTGTCGATCAGGTGTCTGGCAATCAGGCAAGGCGCGCCCGACTGGGAATGACGCACCACGAACATATCGCTGTGCATGGCTGCCAGATTGTCGATGGTATCGAGCAGCGACTCGCCCTTGCTGGCGCTGGAGGCCGATATGTTCAGATTGATCACGTCGGCCGACAGACGCTTCGCAGCGATCTCGAAAGTGGTACGGGTGCGCGTGGAATTCTCAAAGAACAAATTGAACACGCTCTTACCGCGCATCAGCGCTACCTTCTTTGCTTCGCGGTCGCCGCTGCTCACGAAGGACGATGCAGTGTCAAGGATATGGGTAATGACTGCTTTGGGCAGGCCTTCGATAGTCAACAGATGTTGCAGTTCGCCGTTTTTGTTCAGTTGTGGATCAGGCTTGGTCGCGCTCATGGATGTCGTCGAAATATTGCTGCAAAATAACGGCGGCGGCCGCGGCGTCGATATACTCGCCGCAGCGTTGCCCGATCACAGCCGATGAATAGCGTTCATCCACCAGCACAGTTTCAACACCGAAGCGTCCATATAACTGGTTCGCGAAACGGCGGCAACGCATGGTCATCTCATGCCCGCTGCCATCGGGATGACTGGGCAAGCCGACGATGCAGCGCGCCGGTGCCCACTCACCGATCAGTTTGCCAAGCGCAGTGAATCTGGCGTCGTTAGTGGCGGCGCTGATGACGGTCAACGCCTGCGCCTGCCTGATCAGAGTATTGCCGACTGCCACACCGATACGTTTCAAGCCGAAATCGAAGGCCAGGAGCGTTTCCACGGATTTCTGCTCAGGCCCGGCCGAAGTCGTTGCTGAGCATGACTGGATCGATGCCCAGCAAAGCCAGCGCGGCGGTAAAGCGCTGCTCCACCGGCAAACCGAAAATGATGGAGGGATCGGCCTTGACGGTCAGCCAGCCGTTACGCACCAGTTCTTCTTCCAGCTGACCAGCGCTCCAGCCGGAGCAGCCCAGACTGACCAGTATCTGGCGCGGACCGTCGCCATGGGCAACTGCCTCCAGCACATCCTTCGAAGTCGTCAGGGAAATCTCATCAGTCACTTGCAGCGTCGAGGAAAACGGGTTCATCGCCGTGTGCAGCACAAAGCCGCGCTCGACCTGCACCGGCCCGCCGAACATCACCGGAGTGCGGGACAGATCCGGCCTGGCATCAGGCGAGTCATGGACGATTTTCAGTTTGAGATTGAGGCGGTCGAACAGAACCTCCATCATCATGCCGACCGGTTTGTTGATGACGACGCCGAGCGCGCCGTTCTGGTTGTGTTCACACAGATAAACCACGGTGCCGCCGAAAATCGGGCCCGGCATCGACGGCATGGCAATCAGGAAATGATCAGTGAGGTTGAACCCAGGCCGGGGATTGAGATTTTCATCGGCGCCGGCAGCAAATCCGGAGTCTGCTGACGTCCCGGAGGCAACATCGGTAGTGTCGTTGGAAGAGGCTTTGCGTCGCTTGATCATATCCGGCATTTTAGCAGTTTTACGATCGGTCATCGCCGTTCCGGCGAACGCACGCTTTGCAGCTGCTGGTGATAAAAATCAATGATGGCATTCATCATGCCTGGACTGCGGGCTGCAGCCTGGGCGAACAACTCTTTCGCATCCTCCATCATGCCACAGGCAATTGCCAGGCGTCCCAGATGAAATACGAGTTTTGCGTTTTCTGGGTCCGCTTCCAAAGCGGAGGTCAATGTTTTGAATGCAGCCTGATGTTGCCCAGCGTCGATTTTCGAAGCGCCAATATCCAGCAATGCAGATTGCGGCATCTCGATGCATTCTGCTTTGACACGGGCCTGACAACCAGGCTTGATAAAAGAATGACCGGCTTTTGCCTTGTCTTTGCCGCTGCTTGGGTAGCTTTTAAAGATAGCCGGCGCGCGCGTGAGATCGTGAGATCTTTTACTGCCCGACGCCTTTAATACAAACTGATCTGACAGATTCATTGGAATCGTCGTAACCGTATCGAAATGCGCGCGAAACCGTTCCTCCCACCAGCTGATTTCATGCGGACTCTTGCCATTGGCTTGCAGTGACCCGCTGCGGGTCGAAATCAAAACCAGTGCGCCCTTTGCCAGTCGGGCAGCCTCGCTGATGACGATGTTGATCTCGTTCATCATCAGATTTCCCAGAACACCGACAGAGATAAACCAGTCGAAGTCCTTCTTGATCAACGGTAAATCAAGACAGTTACCATGTATTTTGTCCTGGACCCGTATGCGCTCAAAAGCAACTGCAGAAGCTTCAACTGCCGTGACCTGATTGCCCAGGCTTTGCAGATACAGGGAGAGATCGCCATTGCCGGCTCCGAACTCGATCAGTCTGGAGTTTTTGATTTGCAGATCGAGTTTTTTGAACAGCGCCAAGCCGGCATTGATGTTGCGCCCGGTGTGTTCACTGTGAGGAAAATTGCTGGGCCGCTCATCGGGGTGGGTATCGTCGAATAATCTGAGATTCGGCAATTTCAGGATCTCATCGAACTCCGTCGATAAGGGGGGTTTATGGCAGGCAGTCTTGACTTGCCAGTCATCGCCGGTTTTACCTCCATTGAAACCAAATACATCTGCCCAAATGCCAAGTTGCGCCATCAATGTGAGCAAGGCCAGTTCCACCGAAGGATGGGGAGTATTTGGGAGCAGCAGATGAATATCCGTATTGGCGGTGATGACCGGCGCGGCCCCCTGATTCTGGTATGAAGACAGATGGGAGGACTCCTTTGCGGCATGGGTAAACGGCGTGAATTCGAGATATTGATTTCTCACTTCGATATCCGGCCATCCTGTGGTGCAGCGCAAGCTGGTCTTGCGACCCGCATCGGCTTCGCGTCCCTGTATCCTGTAGTTATTCATACGAATGACCGTCGCATAGGAATCGATCAACTCTCCATACCGCCTCTTCATGAAGCCGTTGCCAACGACTGCAATTGGCTGGGGAAGTGATCTCAAGAGGTCTTCCGACGTGCTGAACATGACAAAGCTGTTTTGCATGGGTATGTACTCAATAACCGAGCTTTTTGACTTCGGCCCGCGCATAGGCACGATGAATGATGCGTTCGAATTCATCCGCCCAATCACTGGAAAGCAGATTCAGCAAAAAACTCTTCCCTGCCCTGACGAGGCTGGCGCGCAAGGTATCGCTAGTCAGCAGCAGACGCAAATTGGCAGACAATATTTCAATGTTGCCAACCGGATGCATCATGACATGATGCGCGTGAAACAGACCCATGTGGCGATAGGTTTCCAGGTCCGACAAAAACACCGGCACTTCCAGCTCGAATGCTTCCCAGATCGTCAATGGTTGCGACTCGCTATTGCTGGCCAGCACGAAAGCATCGGCAGACGCCAGCCAGGTCAGCGCAGTTTCATTGGGTAACTCCCCCAGCAGGCGATAACGCGCGGGATGCGCATTCACAAGCGCCCTCGCCTCTTCGCCCAGCCGAAGATACTTGCCGATGAAGACGCATTCGATCTGCTCACGCAAGGCCGGCTCCAGCGCTGCAACAGCCAGCACCGTGTCTTCCATGCGTTTACGCGGATCGATGGTGCCGATACAGACGATGCGCTTGTTCGCTTTCGGTACTGGCGACAGTTCTTCCTGCCGGTAAATGGCGTCGTTCCAGAACGGCAAAACATGCACCACGGCAGGGCTGTCGAACAAAAAACTGCCGTAGACCTTGCGCTGGTATCCGGTCTGGAACACGATATGCGACGCCTGCCTGAAGCCCGACGCAAACTGTGGAAAACGCAGCAGTATGTCGCGGCCGATTTCAGCTTCATGGACCCACCACACTACTGGACATTTCCGCGCCGCCTCGGCGACATGCGCGCCAGTCATCAAGGTATTGGCCACGAGCAGATCGACGGACTGGATATTGCTGACAATGGGAATGCCGAGCGCCTCGAATTTCTTTTTGATTTCGCCCTCGCCATTGATGCGCGGCATGACGAACACTTCATGGTTCTGCATCAGGCGTTCCGCCAGCCGCAGCATGGCGATACTGGCGCCGGTAGTGTAAAACTCATCATTCAAAAGAAGAATCTTCATGCACTGCCTTCAAAAATCGTTTCTGTTTCGATTCGATAGCGCCGGAGCTTATGTTTCCATACAACATAAACCAGCCGCCATCTTAACAAAGTAACCAGAAATGTTACACTTTCGTCTTGGAAGCTGCCCAGGATCTCGTCGGAAGTCGTGCGAGTGTTTTTCGCAGAAGATTCTGAACAGGTTCTCAACTGCCGGCCTGGCTGAAGCAAGTAGTGCAACAGGTTCCGGGCCGCCCGACGGCCTGACCCCATGGACTCCTGATGACCGCCCATATCTACCAGATCTTCTACGACGACGCGACCGAAAAACAGCTCGACAGGGGCTTCATTCCCTTGGCCAATCCCGGCAATCCGCGCGCAGATTGGCGTGAATACTGGCCCATCCGCCATTTCCTGCTGGACAACGTGCTCGATGAGGATGACTGCTATGGCTTTCTCTCGCCGGCCTTCGGCAACAAGTCACGCCTGTCCTCGGAGAAGGTATTTGAATTCATCCGCGCCAATCCCGGACAGGACGTCTACAGCTTTTCGCCGCTGCGCCAGGATTCCCTGTGTTATCTCAATATCTTCGAACATGGCAACCGTTTCCATCCCGGCATGCTCGAGGTGATCAACACGTTCTTCGACGACATCCGGCTCTCGGTGAACCTGGCGGGCCTGGTCATGGATTTGCAGACGACGATCTTCTGCAACTACCTTGTCGCAAAACCGGCATTCTGGCAAAAATGGTTCGCCTTGACCGAGAAGCTATTCGACATCGCGGAACATGAAACCACTCCGCTGTCCAGGAGCCTCAACGAGCAGACCATGTACCGTTACAGCAAGAGCACGGCTAGCATGAAGGTATTCATCATGGAGCGCATCGCATCGCTGCTCGTCTCTCTGGATCCGGAATTGTCGGTACGGGCCTACGACATCGAGCAAATGCCCTGGTCCGAAATCACCTATTACCCCTATCGGGACGAATTGATGACACTCAATGCGCTCAAACTAGCTTACCGGCACGCCGGCAGCCAGACTTACCTGAGGCTCTTTTTCGAGGCGCGCAACCGCATCCTCGAGAAGTGCGACCCGATGTATCCGCAAGAACGCAGGCAGCATTTCTTCGACTAGGCCACAGCCCGCCGGCGGCACAGCCATGCCATCCGTGCGCAACCGACAAACGATAATGATGAACCGCAACTCCCTTTCACACCATTGGAACTGGCAGCCCGCCATGGCCGACCTGCTGCGCTTCCCATTTGAAAACGCGCATGCGATCCCGAAGAATTTCTCGCAAGCCTGGCAGGATCTGTTCGTGCTGTCCATGCTCGACGGACGCTGCAACGGGCGCTATCTGGAAATCGGCGCCAACTTCGCGCGTTCCAACAACAATACCTGCCTGCTCAGCAGCGGCTTCGGTTGGGAGGGGGTGTCGATCGAGTTCGATCCACAGTTTCTGCGTTCCTGGCAACAGGAACGCCCGGACAGCAATCTGGTCATCGCGGATGCCCTGGCGCTGGATTATGCCCAGGCGCTGCCGCGCTGGTTCGGCGCCGACTGCAAGCGTCTCGACTATCTGCAATTAGACATCGACCCCAGCTACAACACCTTGCTGGCCCTGAAGCGCCTGCCGCTGGACGACTGGCGCTTCTCGGTGATCACATTTGAAACCGATGCCTATGCGGGCGATCCGCGCGCACGCGACGAAAGCCGCGAGATCTTCTCGCGCCATCACTATGAGCTGGTCGCTGCCGACCTGTGCGTGCTGTTCGTCGCGGCCGCGCCGGACCCGATCCCGTTCGAAGACTGGTGGGTTGATCCGCAGGTGGTCAGCCGCGACAAGATCGACACGCTCAAGCGCCTGGCCGCGCAGCCGCTGCTGCCGCAGCACCTGCTGTTCGACGCGGGCTGAACCGCGAAAAACCAGGCCCGCCCGGCAAGCTCGTTCAACCGACCACATCGAGTTCGGGCAGGGGGAAAACCAGCTTCCCCTTCTTGAGCCTCATGTTCCTGGTGAAGAATTCCCGGAAGTGCCAGGGCAGCACGATGAGGTAATCAGGCTCATCCGCCAGCAGTTCGGACTCGGGAACGATGGGCAACAGGGTGCCCGGGGTAAAGCTGCCGTATTTTTCCGGGTTCACCTCGCCCACAGCTTCGATCTCTTCAGGCGTAAAACCGCAGTACTGCAACAACACATTCCCCTTGGTCGATGCCCCCAGACAAGCCACCCTCTTGCCTTGCCCAAGCGCCTGCCCGACAAAGGCACGCAGCGTCTGCCGATTCGCGCTCACGCGCATGGCAAAATCCTGATAGGGGGCCAGGGTGTCCAGGCCAGCATCGCGCTCGCGCGCCAATAATTCGTCCAGCTGCGCGCACTCCGGATAGACGGCGCCCTTCTGTGCTGCCGTCACGGAAAAGCTGCCGCCATTGACATCGTTGAATTCGATATCGACGATCTTCAGCCCGACTCGCTCCATCATCCAATGGATTTGCTTGAGGGCATAGTACTCGAGGTGCTCATGGCAGGCCGTGTCATACGAATTGGTCTTGAGCATGGCGGGCATATAACTTTGCTCGCATACCCAGACGCCCTTCTCATCGAGGATGCTGGCGACCTCGCGGGCGAAGTCCATTGGCCGCTCGAGGTCATAGAACATCGAAAAGCAAGTGACCACGCGCGCGCGGCCGCCGGGGCAAACTTGCCCGAACACCTGCGCCGAGAAGAAATCGGGGACAATCGTCACGCCTGGCGGATAATACTGGCGGAATTTGTCCGCGGTCGGATCGATGCCCACGCGCGCGCCAATCCTGTCGCCGTAGGCGCGCAAAGTCGTGCCGTCATTGCTGCCGATATCCAGAATAATCGGCTGGCCGCTCATGTCCACCAGGCCGAGGAGGCGTTGCACCTTGCTGTTGAGATGGCGCACCATGCTGGCGTTGAGTCCGGAACGGTAGCCGTAGTTATCGCCGTACATCTCCCCCAAATCGTAGGAATGCGCCAACTGCAGCAAGCCGCAGCAGGTGTCGCTACCGGTACACTTCACCAGGCGTAGCGGACCGCGCGTGATAGCCTGGCCCGTGGTTTTAGGAAACACCCCGGTCAAGGTCTGCTCTCCCAGGTCCAGCACCTGTTCCAGGCGCGTGTTGCCGCAGATGCGGCAGGCATGCAGTTCAGTGTACATATTGCCCTCCTTATCCTCTTGTTTGAGCGTGCGCCGCAAGACGTTCCAGATCGGCATCGACAATGAGCCGCACCATGTCGGCAAATCCCATCTGAGGCGCCCAACCCAATTGACGCCGCGCCCGTGAAGGGTCGCCGCGCAGTTCCACCGTTTCCGCACGGCCGCCGAAAGCGGCATCGATCGTCACATATTTTTCGTAATCCAGCCCCACGCACTCAAACGCAATGCGGCAGAAATCCCGCACGCTGTGCGTCTTGCCGGAGGCGACGACATAGTCATCGCCTGTCGCAGGCTGTAGCATCAGCCACATGGCTTGCACGACATCGCCGGCAAATGACCAATCGCGCCGGCTGTCGAGGTTGCCCAGTTCGAGGCGGTCGGCCTGACCGGCAGCGATCATGGCCACTCCTTTGCTGATACGGCGCGTGACATGATGCCCGGCGCGGCGCGGACTCTCGTGATTGAAGAGAATCGCCGTGCATGCATGCAGCCCGTAGCGGCTCCGATACATCCGCACCATGTGCCATCCGTATGCCTTGGCTGCGCCATAGCTGTTGACCGGCGCAGCATCCAGCGACTCGTCTTGCGGCGAAACGCGCGTTCCCGCGAACACCTCGCTGCTGGATGCCTGGCAAAACCGCGTGCCGGGACTATAACGCCGGATCGCTTCCAGGAAGCGCACCGTCGCCAGACCATTGATGTCAGCCGTCTCTAATGGCGCATCGAACAACTGCGCGCTGGAAGCGCGCGCGGCGACATTGTAGATTTCGTCGGGACGCAGCGCGGCCACCAGTTCGGCGACAGCGTCGGTATCGCCCAGGTCGAGCCGGCGCAATTCGATGCTGCCGATCTCCGGCACAGTGCCATCGCTGCGGCTAGTGCCGATGACGCGATAGCCTTTGCCGACCAGCAGTTCGGCAAGGTAGCTGCCATCCTGGCCGGAAATGCCGGTGATCAATGCCGTCTTTGGTGCGGCCACTGGCTCCTCTGTCTGGTTTATCGACGCCGGCGCGTCACTCGTGATAGCTGTTGGTGTAAAAACCGTGGCGTCTAGTCAGTGCGTCGCGCTGCGTGATCTTCAGGTCTTCCCGCACCATTTCGCGCACCAGTTCCTCGAAGCCAATCTTTGGCGCCCAGCCCAGTCTGGCCCTGGCCTTGCCAGAGTCGCCCAATAATGCTTCCACCTCGGCCGGGCGGAAATAGCGCGGATCGACAGAGACGATGCACTTGCCGTCCTGGTCGTATCCCTTTTCATCGACGCCTTCACCTTCCCAGCGCATGAAGATGCTCAACTCCTGTCCGGCGATATTGACGAAATCCCGCACACTGCGCTGGACTCCGGTGGCGATAACGAAGTCCTCCGGCTGCTGCTGTTGCAGCATGAGCCATTGCATCTCCACATAATCCCTAGCATGGCCCCAGTCGCGCAAAGCGTTCAGGTTGCCCAGGTAAAGGTGGTCCTGCAAACCCAGCTTGATGCGGGTCAGCGCGCGCGTGATCTTGCGCGTGACAAAATTCTCGCCGCGCAACGGCGACTCGTGATTGAACAGTATGCCGTTGCATGCATACATGCCGTATGCTTCACGATAGTTGACCGTGATCCAGTAGGCATACAGCTTGGCGATCGCATACGGGCTGCGCGGATAGAATGGCGTGGTTTCCTTTTGCGGCACTTCCTGCACCAGGCCGAACATCTCTGAAGTGGAGGCCTGGTAAAAGCGCGTCTTTTTCGTCATCCCCAGCAGGCGCACCGCCTCCAGCAGCCGCAATGTGCCGATGCCATCGACATCGGCGGTGTATTCTGGGGATTCGAAACTGACCGCAACATGGCTCATGGCCGCCAAGTTATAGATTTCGTCAGGCTGGGTCTGCTGGATGATGCGCGTCAGGTTCGACGCATCGCTCAAGTCGCCATGGTGCAGGAAAAAACGCACATTTTCTTCGTGCGGATCCGTATAGAGATGATCGACCCGCGCCGTGTTGAATTGCGAGGCCCGGCGCTTGATACCGTGAACCACATAGCTCTTGCTCAGCAACAGTTCCGCCAGGTAGGCGCCATCTTGCCCCGTGATACCAGTGATCAATGCGACCTTGTACTTCATCTTTCCTTCCTCGAGCTCAACCGTTGACGCGCCGGATGGTCCGGGTCACTTCCAGTGAGTCGGAAATCATCATGTTGTGACCGAACCGGCCATGGCGTCCCAACTGCTCCAGGATCAGAAAACTATGCAACCGCTCGAGCAGGAAACCCATAGTCCGGCGCTGGTAGTTTTCACGCGCGATGAAATAAGGCGTATTGAGGAATTCGGCCGCGCGCTCCAGGTAGGCGAACAGCTTCCTGAAGATTCCCACTTCGTAGATGCCCACGCTACAAGCCGGCACCAGGTGCTCGCAGCGCAAGAAGCGGACGGCCTGACGCGGATCGAGCATCTCGATCTCCATCAAATATTTCACGAAATTGAGCATATCCTCAAGCACGTGCGCGCTGGCGTATTGGCCCAGCACTCCCTCCGGAAAATGGACAGGGGTATTGAAACAGCTTGCATGGTTCTGGCGTTCGAAACAGGCGGCATAAGCGCCGATCTCATCTTCCCGCACCATCGTGACCCACGCATTGTTCGTGGATTTCGGGCCATCCACCGGTTCGCGCGAAACGAAACGGCGATAGTGGAAAATGTTCACATATTGCGCATCCGGCGCCAGTTCGCTGATATGGTTGCGCAGCCAGATCAGTTGGGCATATTCCGAGAGCGAATGCCCATGCCTGCCGAACACATCATCAGGGACGATGGCCGTGCGCCTGGGCGCTCCTTCGAATACGACCGGCGCGATGGCCAGATCGATGAAATGCGTATACTGCCGGGGAAAGGGTAAATGCCCCAGGCATACATTGAAGGTATTCATCTCCAAAACCTGCTCAGAATCGTTTCAGTCCGGCTCATAGATTATTCCATTCCGACAGACGCAGCACCGGCAATTGCCTGCGCGGCTGCACGGTGGCAGCAGGCGGGAACGGCACCAGCTGTGCCTGCTCGCGCACCGGCTTCCCGGGGGCGCTTCCCTCTTCGGTCACGGCCAGGCCGAAGTCGCCCGGACCGGCCAGTGGCGCCAAGTCTTCGCCTTCGAACAGTAGCACGTCCCCGACCAGCTTGTCCTCGTAATATTCGCCTTCGAACAGCCCCGGGAAACGCATCAGCGCCAGCACCACCTTGTCCAGCGCGCGCCGGCCCAGGTAATACGCTGCACCCGAAGCCCAGGGCCGCAACACCGGACGGCCATACACGCGGCGGTTCAACTCCTGGTTCAGGCACAGCCCCCAGTGCAAGCAACGGTCGTGCTCCAGACCACCGACAGGCAAGCCGGCATATCCGCCCTCGGCAGCCAGGCGCTGCAAGCTGGCGGCAAGCTGGCGCCCATCCTCGAGCACGACATCGTCGCTGACTTTCAGCACACCCACATTGCTGCCGATGTTTTCGCGGATCCAGGCAAAAGCCGCCGCCACCTTGCGCGGCACGGCTTCATGGCAATCGGAAGCAGCCACCTGCACCGCCCGGACGTGGGCAATCGACGGCGTATCGCCGCCGCTGACGATCACGTACTGGACATCCGTCTGGTCGAGCTGGCGCGCCAGACGCAATGCCCTGCTCTCGCCAGCCTTGCTGCTGACCACGACCACCAGGTTGCTAATCCCGGCAGTCTTTTCCACCAGTTTCCTGTAATCGCCGATGAGTTCGTCGTTGTAGGGCGTGATGGCGATAGCGGCCTTCAGATGGGCAAGCGCCGCGCCGTGGTTGCCACGGACATGCTCGACCTGGAAGCGCTTATAGTCCAAAGTCCATTTGAACGGGGAGGAAATGTACGGGAATGCCGCTTCCAACCGGTCGCATTCCTTGAGAATGCCGTCGGAAGTGATGGAAGAAATCGGCAACTGCAACAGCGCTACGGTACGTTGATTGAATGTCATGATCTGTCCACCGTCTGGAATGCGGATAACCCATTTTCCTGATGTCGGCCCGCGCACACGACAGATAAAGCAGCCCGAAGCATGGATGCAGCATAAACAAGCCGCCATCTTAACAAAGGAACAAGAACATGCGGAATTCACCCTCAGCTTTGCTTTTGAACAAGTCGCACAGGGCGCGCGAAAAGCATTGCGTGTTACACTTTCTCCTTATTTTCCAGCCTGATCATGAACGTTGTCATTCTCGCCGCCGGCATCGGCAAGCGCATGCATTCGGCGCTGCCGAAAGTCCTTCATCCACTCGCCGGCCGTCCTTTGCTGGACCATGTCGTCGATACCGCCAAAACGCTCGCGCCATCGAGGCTGTGCGTGGTCTACGGTCATGGCGGCGCTGCCGTTCCTTCCCGTTTCACCGACAGCACGCTGGCATTCGTCAAACAGGAACCGCAGCTCGGCACCGGCCATGCGCTCGCCCAGGCGCTGCCTTTGCTCGATGACAGCGCGCCGACGCTGGTTCTGTACGGCGATGTTCCGCTG
>JBAPMF010000017.1:0-11130 GCA_049278475.1 Herbaspirillum sp.
GCCAGATGCTGCATGATGTCGGCGCGGCCGCCGAAGGCGGCGACCGGCAGGCCGCCGCCGATGACTTTGCCCAGCGCGGTCAGATCCGGTGTGATGCCGTATAACGCCTGCGCTCCGCCCAGCGCGACACGAAAGCCTGACATGACTTCGTCGAAAATCAGGATGGCGCCGTATTCGGTGCAGAGGCGGCGCATGGTTTGCAGGAATTCCGGCGTGGCGCGCACCAGGTTCATATTGCCGGCGACGGGTTCGACGATGACGCAGGCAATGTCGTTGCCGGCAGCCTTGAAGGTTTCTTCCAGCTGTTGCGTGTCGTTGTAGTCCAGCACCAGAGTATGTTTGACGAAATCTTCCGGCACGCCGGAAGAGGTCGGATTGCCGAATGTTAACAGGCCGCTGCCGGCCTTGACCAGGAGCGCATCGGCGTGACCGTGGTAGCAGCCTTCGAATTTGATGATTTTGTCGCGCCTGGTGGCGCCGCGCGCCAGGCGCAGGGCGCTCATGGTCGCTTCGGTGCCGCTGGAAACCAGGCGCACCTGTTCGATCGATGGCACCAGCTTGCAGATTTCTTCCGCCATGTCGATTTCGCCTTCGGTTGGCGCGCCGAAACTCAATCCGCGCGCCGCCGCTTCCTGCACCGCCTGCACGACTTCGGGATGCGCATGGCCGACGATCGCCGGCCCCCAGGAGCCGATGTAGTCGATGTAACGGCGTCCTTCCGTATCCCAGAAGCAGGGGCCGTGCGCCCTGGTGATGAAGCGTGGGGTGCCGCCTACGGAGCGGAAGGCGCGCACCGGCGAGTTGACGCCGCCGGGCGTGGTGCGTTGGGCGCGGGCAAATAGGGAGCCGTTGGTCGCGTGGGAGCTTTGGGCGTTCATACTACGGAATGGAAATGATGAATGGATCAATGGGGTTCGCCGGTTTCGCGCGTCCAGAAATAGCGGTTGGGGATCAGCTTTCCCATGCCCAGGCGTTGCGCGTGGGCGAGCGCCGCGAGGGTGAAGTCCTGTGCTCTGGAAACAGCTTCGGAGATATCCAGCTCATTGGCGAGCATGGCACAGATGGCGGCTGACAAAGTCGATCCGGCGCCGGAAAACGAACCGGGCAGGCGCTGCCAGCTGTCACGGCGGATCACGCCGGAATCGTCGAACAGGGTGTTGACGACTTCGTGCGTTGCACTGGGCGTACCCGTGACGAAGAGGTATTCGCAGCCCATGTCGATGATATGCATGGCGTCGGATTGCAGCGCGTCATGGAGCGTCGGCTCGCGCCAGGTTTCAGCCAGACGGTTCAGCTCGACAGCGGAAACCAGCATCAGCGTGGTTTGCGGGATCAGCAGCTCGCGCATGGCGATCAGATTGCTGTCATCGTCGCCATCCTGGCTGGGCAGGGCAGTGCTGAAGGGATCAAGAATCAGTGGAATGTCGGGATAATCGGAGACGATTTCGGCGATGGCGGGAATATTGTCGATACTGCCGACGGCGCCGACCTTGAACGCCGCCACCGGCATGTCTTCGAGAATCATGCGAGCCTGATCCGCCATCCAGTCGACGTCGATCGCCTGGATGTTGTCGATACGCGCCGTATCACTGATGAGCAGGGCAGTGATGATCGGCAAGCCGTGGCAGCCCATTGCCGAGAAGGTCGCAAGGTCGGCCTGAATGCCGATTGCGCCGACAGGATCAGCTACGCCAAAAGTTAATATCAGTGAAGAAATTTGGTTTTGCACGGTGAGTAGATTAAGATTTCAGTTTGCCATTTTACTTGATTGATTTAAAGGATAGTCAGCCGTGAGCGATAGCAAAACAGAATTGAAGACCTGGATGTGCCTGATCTGCGGTTGGGTTTACGACGAAAAGGCCGGCCTGCCGGACGAAGGCATCGCTCCGGGGACCCGTTGGGAAGACGTGCCGATCAACTGGGTCTGCCCCGAGTGCGGCGCCCGCAAGGAAGACTTCGAGATGATCGTACTCTGAGAACGTGCTGACGATTTCCTTCGGGGCCGTCCAGTCGCTTTTTCAGGCACTCTGTTGCGCTGTAAATCCTCATCGGGCCGCCAGTCTGCTGACGCAGGCCCGGCGGGAATGACCGAGTGGCGCATGAGCAATCGAAGAACGGTCACCTGCACGCATTCCAAGCGGAGCTACTCGATCATATAGAGTCTGCGCAAGCCGGTCCGGACAGACATAACAGCCGGCTGGGCGTGGTCGTCGGCGGTCACCGCTGCCTGATCGATCTGCGTGAGGCAAGCGGCATCATCGATCTCATCCCGATCAACAGGGTGCCGCTGACAAGGGACTGGTATCTGGGGCTGGCAAATGTAGACGGCAACCTGATCGGGGTGATCGACCTGGCGCGTTTCTGCGGCGGTGAGCAACAGGTGCGCGGCAAGGATAGTCGTGTCATCGTCACTTCCTCAGTCGTGCCGGTCGCATGCGGCTTTCTGGTATCGCGCGTGCTGGGTTTGAGACATACCCAGGAAATGGTCTTGCAGGAAAATGCCGATGGTGCCGCCATGCTGATTGCGGCTAGACGTTATCTCGACCGCAGCCGGCAGGAGTGGGCCGAGCTCAGTCTCGCAGCGATCGTCGATGACACGCGTTTCCTGCAGGTCGGGCTGTAGTTCCTGCCTCGCGTCGCCGCAGCCTTTCTTCGGTTCTTCAGCAAGGGCAAAGTTTTTATTTTCCGTCAGCACAATGAACGCGCTACACTTGCCGGACAGTGATCACCGCTAAAGGAAGCACCATGGACAAACCGCAATTTCTCGAGGACCTGCAATCGAAAATCAGCAAAGCCATCGAGAATTCACCGGCCAAAGATATCGAAAAAAACGTCAAGGCGATGCTGAGTCAGGGCTTTTCCAGGCTGGATCTGGTCACTCGCGAAGAATTCGACATTCAGGCGCAGGTGCTGGCCAAAACCCGCGCCAGACTGGAAGAACTCGAAGCCCGGGTGCGGGAACTCGAAGCATATCAGAAAGCATCTTGATCGCATGTCCCCGCGATGAGTCTGGCCGTATTGAAAAGCCGTGCGCTGACGGGCATGCATGCGCCGCAGGTCACGGTGGAAATCCATCTGGCCAACGGTCTGCCTTCTTTCGCCATCGTCGGTCTCCCGGAAACCGAGGTCAAGGAATCCAGGGAGCGCGTGCGCGCGGCATTGCAAAACGCACGCTTCGAATTTCCGGCAAAACGCATCACCGTCAATCTTGCTCCGGCAGATCTGCCAAAGGAGTCGGGCCGTTTCGACCTGCCGATCGCCCTGGGCATCCTCGCCGCTTCCGGCCAGATGCCGGGTGATGCGCTCGACGGCTACGAATTCGCCGGCGAACTTTCCCTGTCCGGCGATCTGCGTCCGATTCGCGGCGCGCTGGCGATGACGTATGCCATGCACATGTCGCAGCGCAGCGACGGCTGCCGGCGCGGCTTCATCCTGCCGCGCGAGAACGCCGATGAAGCGGCGCTAGTCAGTGACGCCGCCATTTTCCCTGCCGATTCCTTGCTGCAAGTCTGCGCGCATTTCGCCGGACAGGATGCCGCTGCCAGACTGACGCGTCATCGACCGTCCGCGCCCGCCGGCGTGTCGGCCTACCTCGACTTCGCCGACGTCAAAGGGCAACTGCAAGCCAAGCGCGCCCTGGAAGTTGCCGCAGCCGGCGGACACAGCGTGCTGCTGGTAGGACCGCCCGGCACCGGCAAGTCCATGCTGGCGGCGCGCTTTCCCGGCATCCTGCCGCCGATGACCGATGAAGAAGCCTTGGAGTCGGCAGCGGTACAGTCGCTGACCGGCGGTTTTTCCGCAATGCGCTGGAAGACACGCCCCTATCGTTCGCCGCATCATACCGCCTCCGGCGCAGCGCTGGTGGGCGGCGGCGGCGCCCCGCGTCCGGGCGAGATTTCACTGGCGCATCGCGGTGTGCTTTTCCTCGATGAGTTGCCGGAATTCGATCGCAAGGTGCTGGAAGTATTGCGCGAACCGCTGGAGTCGGGCCGCATCACCATCTCGCGTGCGGCGCGGCAAGCCGATTTCCCGGCGCGCTTTCAGTTGATCGCGGCCATGAATCCCTGCCCATGCGGCTTTCTCGGCCATGCTGAAAGAATATGCCGCTGCACGCCGGATCAGGTCGCGCGCTACCAGGGAAAAATTTCCGGTCCGCTGCTCGATCGCATCGATATGCGGATCCAGGTCGGCGCGCTCGCGCACGCGGAATTGCTGCAACAGGCCGATGGCGAAACCTCCTCCCGCATCGCCGAACGGGTGGCGCGCAGCTTCGGGCTGCAATTGCAACGTCAGCAAAAGGGCAATCATTTACTGTCGACTGGCGAAATCGACCTCCACTGCAAACCCGACGCTGCTGGCGAAGCGTTGCTGCGCGCCGCCATGACCCGGCTGAACTGGTCGGCGCGTGCCTGTCACCGCGTGTTGAAAGTCGCCCGCACCATCGCCGATCTGGCGCAGGAACCTGTCATCGGCAAGGCGCATATCGCCGAAGCGATTCAATATCGCCGCGCCTTGCGCGAGCAATGACTCATCGTGCTTGCGCATAAAAATGCTGGTAAGCGAAGTGGCCGGATTACCCGTTCGATTTCAAAAAACCAACGTCAACATGCTGTTTACAGTGAAACAAGCTATCTGCCAGCCTGGAATGACTTGACCACGACTGTGCTCGATGATAATTTCATTCGATGATGATTAGCTGAAGATGTCAACGCCCAAATTCCGTATCTAAAAAATGAGGTTGGCCTGTGAGTTCCGTCCCTGAAAAGCAAGTACAAAATACCTCGGGAACGAAAGCCCAAAGTGCAAAGCCGGATGAGCAATCTGCACAGGAAATGCTAGAGGCTCGGCAGTCTGAAGAGCTAGTACTTGCATTTGCAGGTCCAGTTGGATGCGGCACGGATCAAGTGATATCACAAGCAAAGTCAACGCTTGAATCGGCGGGTTATGAAGTCCATACCATCAAGCTTAGTAAAATCATTGAAAACGCGATATCCGAAAAGACGATCTCATTAGATAAAGACTATGAGGAGCTTTCTCCTAAAGTCTGCCGCATCTTCAGGCTTCAAGATGGTGGGAACGAATTGCGGCTGATCAGCAGCAGCTATTTGGCTGAGCGCGCGATTAAAGAAATTGTGGTCGAACGAGGACACCACAGTAAGGCTAAGGGCTTCACCGGTGAGATTCTAGAATACGTCCCGGCGCGAATCGCATACTTGATCGATCAGATCAAGCATCAAGACGAGGTTGCCTTGCTGCGAGTTGTTTATCGAAAATTATTCCATCTTATCGGCGTAATCAGCGTAGCGGACAAGCGCCGCGATCGTCTTCTTACCATCGACAAGGCAAATCCGTCGGAGATTTCGGAGCTCATGGAACGCGATCGTAGACAGGATCAGGATAATGGACAGCAGCTCGACAAAGTTCTGAAACTGGCCGATTTCTACATCAGTACCGATGCAGGTAACATCAGCTCTCTCCAAAGAAAGCTGGATCGATTCGTTGGTTTGCTGCATGGCGAAAATGGAATATCGCCGACCACGCAAGAATATGGAATGTACGCAGCTTATTCGGCAGGACTCAAGTCTGCGTGCCTGTCCCGCCAGGTCGGTGCGTCAATCTCCGACCTTTCTGGAAAAATAGTATCGACAGGATACAACGATGTGCCGAAGCCATCGGGAGGATTGTATACAACTGAAGATGGGGTAAATGACCGTCGTTGTGTGCATCGTGAGGAGCAAGTTTGCTTTAACGACCGGGAAAAGCTATCGAACAAGGCAGATATGCGACGGGCGTTGGAAAGGCTGACGGAGGATGATAAATCAACTAAAAAGCTGATTCCGGATTCTCGACTTGATGAGGTATTGGAGATAGTATTCAAAGCATCACACATCAATGATTTGACGGAATTTTCGAGGGCAGTCCATGCTGAGATGGATGCCATCATTTCACTCGCACGTACTGGCACTCCAGGGATCCTTGGTGCGAAACTTTTCACCACTACTTTTCCTTGTCATAGCTGTGCCCGTCACATCGTTGCGGCGGGAATATCGAAAGTTTACTATATTGAGCCATACGAAAAAAGTCTGGCGCAGAAGCTGCATGCGGACGCAATCGAGTTCGATACCGAAGATGACGAAGAGGAAAAAGTAGATCATAATGCCCGGTTTGTTGGAAGTCAGGTCAAGTTCATCCACTTCGAAGGCGTGACTCCCCGCCAATATTTGAACTTCTTCCAGATGACCAAGAGGAAGGATAGCGACGGTCGCGTCATAAAAATCATGCCTAAAGATGCTCCAAAGGCAGTTGGAGAGTTTTTGGACGACTATCGATCCTTCGAGGTGAAGGTTGTAGAACGGATCAATGCTCACCGTGGTCGCAGGTGAGAATTCTAAAGCCGGATAGAATGATGCAAATTTGCAATACTGGTTGTGAATTCTTTCCGTGCGGATTCCGTTTGACTGTAATATTTAGCTAGCCCGATCTAAAACTGCTGTTTTTATCCTGATACCCGGCTACCGCTTATGAAAAACGATCCAGAAGAGCACGCAAAACAGCTCAGCTTCGACTTCGATAGCCCCCTCATTCAAACCGGCATCGATATACCTGTGCGCCGCACGGCAGGGCTTACTCTTGCGTACTCCGCGCCGTCTTCTGCAAGCATATGCAAAGAAACCACTGAGCGTGATTTAATCATCTCAGAAGCCTTATCGTTTGCTCGTAAGCTTTCTTGGTAGTCAAAGGCTCGTCTCACGGCAATCGTCCTCGATCTCATTTGATCAATGCGGCGCATGACCATGCGTCCGCGCCCAGTCCAGCATCACTTGCATGAATTGCTGCAGAATCGGTCTCACCCGCGCCGCCCGTTGTTCGTCGAAAGCAAACGGCGCTTGTTCTTCCATATAGGTAAGCTGCGTTTGCTCCAGTTGTACGGCATGGATGTTGTGTTCTGGCCTGCCGTAGTGGCGCGTGATATGACCGCCCCTGAAGCGGCCGTTGACCGCGTGACTGTAGCCAGCCCCGGCCGCCTGGATGGCAACCGCCTGTAATCCTTGTGTCAGTTCTGGCGCGCAGGAACTGCCGCCGCCGGTGCCCAGATTCAAATCCGGTAGACGGCCTGCAAAAAAACGCGGCACCACAGAGGCGATGGAATGCGCATCCCATAACATCGCCACACCATGTTCGGCGCGCATACGCTGTAGCTCCTGTTCCAGCCATCGATGATACGGTCGCCAGTATTGGCTGATGCGGCGCTGGATCGCGGTCTCGTCAGGTGTTCTGCCCGGCTGGTACAGGTCTTCCCTGCGGAAGCTGTCCAGTGGGCACAGCGTCGTCGTATCCTGCCCCGGATAGAGATTCGCATTATCTTCGGGGCGATTCAGATCGATCACGTAACGTGAGTAGGTTGCCACCAGAATCGATGCGCCGAGTCCTTCCAGGAAGTCGTACAGGCGCGGCAGATGCCAGTCGGTATCGGCCAGCTTCAGCGCTGCGGCGCTCATGTCGATGCGGATGTCCGGCGGAATATACTCTCCCGTATGCGGCATCGACACCAGCAGCGGCAGGCGACCGCGATGGAATAGGAATTTCTCGACGGGCAAATGCATGGGGCATCCTTTCGTTCCATCTTTAGCGCCGCTAATAACTTACTTCAGTAATGTCTTCATGACGCGCGCATACGATAAAGCGCTCTGCTCCTGGCGTGCATGTTGGCGGTCTTGGATGACCCAATGGCCGCCGACCATGACATCACGCAGCGGCGTCTGTCCGTGCTGGCAAAAGACTAGGCTGTCGAGTAAGCGGTCGCCATGCCTGCCGTTCAGATCTGGGTGTTGCGGGTCCAGTACCAGCAGATCGGCGCGTTGTCCGCATTGCAGGCCGTTGACCTGACGGCCGCTGGCGGCAGCGCCGCCGCGCACAGCCTGACGATACAGATAAGCGCCTGCCGAAGCAGCATCGCCGCCGGTCAGCATATTGCGCTGACCATGCCGCAGGCGCTGGCTGTATTCGTACCAACGCAATTCTTCGCTGACGCTGGTGCTGATATGGCTGTCGGAACCGATGCCCCACACGCCTTGCGCTGCGGCGTAGGCGACGCCGTTGAAAATGCCGTCGCCCAGATTGGCTTCGGTGGTTGGGCAGATGCCGGCGACGGCGCCACATTGCGCCAGTTTTTTTGTCTCTGTCGTAGTCATGTGCGTGGCATGCACCAGACACCAATGCTGATCCACCGCTATATTGTCCAGCAACCAGGCAACCGGCCGCGCGCCGAATACCGCGAGGCAGTCCTGCACCTCTTGGTTTTGTTCAGCGATATGCATATGCACTGGCGCTTGCGCATCCCATTGGCGGAACAGCGTCAACAGCATTTGCAGCGACTGCGGCGTCACCGCGCGCAAGGAATGGGGAGCGACGCCATAGCGCAGGCCGGCATGTTGCAGATGCGATGCCTGCAAGGTCTGCAAGGCATGCATGATCCATTGCGGCGAATTGAGGAAGCGTTTCTGCCCCGTATGCGGCGCCTGTGCGCCAAAGCCGCTGTATTGATACATGACCGGCAGCAAGGTCAGGCCGATGCCGGTTTCCTGCGCGGCCTCGATCAGATGCACCATGTTTTCTGCTGGATTGGCATACGGTTTGCCGTCGCGATCGTGATGCAGGTAGTGGAATTCGCAGACCGAGGTATAGCCAGCTTGCAGCATCTCGATGTACGACTGCACGGCAATCGCCTTCAGATCGTCCGGCGACAGCTTGCCGGCAAACTGGTACATCAGGCTGCGCCAGCTCCAGAAACTGTCGCTTGGATCGGAACGATATTCCGTCAGTCCCGCCAGCGCCCTTTGAAATACGTGCGAATGCAGATTGACGATGCCCGGCAGCACCGGACCAGCGACGCGAGGCATCTGCGCGGCTTGCCTGGCATCAGGACTGATATGGGTCAGCATGCCGCGCCCATCCCATTCCAGCAGGACATCATTGCGCCAGCCTTCGGGCAACAGGGCGCAGTCGGCAATGCATCCTGGCATGAAAATATTCCCTTTACGATGGTTGACTGAGCAGACCGCCGCGCACGACTGCGCTGCACGGATTGTAGCCGGACCAGTATGCCAGTTCGGTCAGCGAATCGACGGACCAGATCGCAAAATCGGCAGCCCGACCCACCGCCAGTAAACCGTGGCGATCCGCTTTGCCGAGCGCCAGCGCCGCATTGGCGGTCACGCCCAGCAAGGCTTCCGCCACTGTCATGCGGAACAGGGTGCAGGACATGTTCAGCATCAGCAGCAGGGAGGTCGTGGGTGAGCTGCCCGGATTGCTGTCGGTGGCGATCGCCATCGGTATCTGGTAGCGCCGCAGCAATGCCAGCGGCGGCTGTCTGGTTTCGCGGATGAAGTAATAGGCGCCGGGCAGTAACACCGCCACCATGCCGCTCTTGCGCATGGCGATCACGTCGGCTTCGCTCAGATGTTCCAGATGATCGACCGACAGCGCTTTGAAACGCGCGGCCAGTTGCGTCGCACCCATATTCGACAGTTGATCGGCATGCATTTTCAGCGGCAGACCGAGCCTGTCTGCAGTCGCGCAGACCCTTGTGCTTTGCGCCACGGAAAAACCGATGTTTTCGCAAAACATATCGACCGCATCGATCAAACCCTCGGCATGCAGCGACGGCAGCATTTCATTGCAGACCAGATCGATGTAGGCGTCGGCGCGATCCTGATATTCCGGCGGCAGCGCGTGCGCGCCCAGAAACGTGGTGTACACCGTGACCGGATACGATGCGCCGAGACGGCGCGCGACGCGCAGCATTTTGCGCTCGGTCGGCAGATCCAGGCCATAGCCGGATTTGATTTCTATCGTGGTCACGCCTTCCGCCAGCAGGGCTTCCAGTCTCCTTGCCGCCTGCTGAAACAAGCTGTCTTCGTCGCTCGCGCGGGTGGCGCGCACGGTGGAGACGATGCCGCCGCCGTGACGGGCGATTGCTTCATAGCTGGCGCCGGCCAGACGTAAGGCGAATTCATCGGCGCGATTGCCGCCATACACCAGATGGGTATGGCAATCGATCAGACCGGGCGTGATCCAGCGGTTGGCGACATCGTGCTGTGGCAGCCGGAGATCGCTGAATTCTGCGGGCATCGCCGCCGCGCTGCCGATCCAGGCGATGACGCCGTTGCGCACCACGATGGCGGCGTCGCGGATGGTCTGCTCAGGATTGCCGCCCGGAGCGATTCTGGCGTGATGCCAGATGCCGTCGGCGGACTGCATTTGCTTAATTTTTCGGTGCGGCATGTCGGCATCCCGAGTACAGATCCGCAAACAAGGCGCTGCAACCGGCGCTCACCGCGCCTTGCAGAACCAGTTGCCGGGCGGCTTCGATGTCCGGCGCGAAGAGGCGGTCCCTGTCGTAGAACCCGACCTCGTCACGCAGGCGCCGCTGTGTTTGCGTCAGCAATGGTGAAGTCGTCAGCGGCTGATGAAAATCCACGCCCTGCGCCGCCGCCAGCCATTCAATCGCAACGATGGTTGCAGTGTTGTGCGCCATGTCATGCAGACGGCGCCCCGCGTAGCTTGCCATGCTGACGTGGTCTTCCTGATTGGCGGAAGTCGGTAAACTATCGACGCTGGCCGGATGCGCCATGGATTTGTTTTCTGAAGCCAGCGCGGCGGCTGTCACGTGGGCAATCATGAAACCGGAATTCAGACCCGGTTCATGCACCAGGAATGGCGGCAGACCGGAAATCGATGCATCGATCAGCAAAGCGATGCGGCGTTCCGACAAGGCGCCGATCTCGGCGATGGCCAGCGCCAGCGTGTCCGCCGCGAACGCGACCGGTTCAGCGTGGAAATTGCCGCCGGAAATCACTTCGTCGCGCTCATGATAAATCAAGGGGTTATCGGTCACGGCATTCGCCTCGATCAGCAGCGTGCGCGCCGCATTGCCGATCAGATCGACACAGGCGCCCATCACTTGCGGCTGGCAACGCAGGCTGTAGGGATCCTGCACCCGCTCATCATTGACCAGATGCGATTGCCGGATCGCGCTGCCGCTCAATAGCTGACGATAAATCTTCGCAATGGCAATCTGTCCCGGTTGGCCGCGCACTGCATGCACGCGCGGGTCGAACGGCGCATCAC
>JBAPMF010000018.1:0-72722 GCA_049278475.1 Herbaspirillum sp.
ATGCATTTCACGGCAGCGGCTGCACGCTGGCGGCGGCCTTGTCGGCGCAACTGGCGCACGGTGCCGGCATGCGTGCGGCAATCGAAACGGCACAGCGCTATTGCCAGCAGACGCTGGAAACTTCCTATGCGATTGCGGCAGGGCAGCGCATTCCCGATCGTGTTCCTTTGTTTGCAGGAGAAAACGGCCTGCGCGGGATTATTCTTGAAACATGAACAGGTGAAAAAATGCGGCTTGGCTTTTTAGGTGCGGGGACAATCAGTAATGCTGTTATTCGCGGCATTTGCAGGGGCGATACGGCCGAGGCATTAGGCATTGAGGTGATTTTTGTCTCAAAGCGCAATGCACAGATAGCAGCCAAGCTGGCAGAAGATTTTGCCTGCATAAAAATTACTGAAGATAATCAGCAGCTGGTGGATAATGCCGATCTGGTTTTTGTTGCTCTGTCGGGGGCTGTTTGTGAGCAGGCGCTGCGGGCGTTGCAATTCAGGGCCGATCAAAAGCTGATTTCTTTTGTGCCAAACCCAAGCTGCGCGGCATTGGCGGAGTGGACGGGGGGCAAACTGCCGGTTTTACGTGCCGTGCCTCTGCCCTTTATAGCGGAGCATAAAACGGCTACGCCCATTTTTCCCGCGGATAAAGATTTGCAGGCATTGTTTGGCGCGACAGGCGGCTTCATTCTTGCAGAAGAGGAAAAGCAGTTTAATCTCTTCATGACAGCCGGTTCCATGATGGGAGTCTATTATCGTTTTTGCGTGCTTTGTACGTCTTGGCTGAGCCAAAAAGGTTTACCGGAGGAACAATCCATGCTTTACATGACGCGGCTTTTCAAAGCACTGTCTGAAGAAGCGGCTAAAGAAGGACAGAAAGGAAAGGATTTCGCTGTTTTGCAGCAGGAATATTCCACCAAAGGCGGCACAAACGAACTGATAGCCAAATTATTTGAGGATAAAGGCGGCGCAGAAGCGCTGCTTGCCGCGCTAGAAGAAGGGCTCGCCCGCATTAACGGCAAATAAAAGCAATAGTGCTGCAAATCTATTACGTATCTAATCAATGAATGACACCCGCAGGCAATGGCATTTGCGCGGCCTGTATATCGTGACGCCCGATTGGGACGATACGGAAAAACTGGTCAGTGTGACAGCGCAGGCCATCGAAGGCGGTGCGGCGCTGGTGCAGTATCGTCACAAGACTGCGGATGCCGCCTTGCGTGCAGAACAGGCGGGCGCGCTGCTGAAAATCTGCCGTCGCTGCAATACGCCGCTCATCATCAATGATGATATCGATCTGTGTCTGGCGCTCGATGCTGACGGTATTCACGTCGGCGGCGCCGATGCGCCGGTGGCGCAAGCGCGGGCAAAGGTCGGTCGGGACAGGATCGTCGGTGCGTCGTGTTACGGCGCCTTACAGCTGGCGCGCGACGCGCATACGGCAGGAGCAAGCTATGTGGCGTTCGGCGGCTTTTATCCGTCGCGCGTGAAGCAGTATGGTTTCAGGACGGCGCCGACGATCGTGACGGAGTCGAAGCAAGAAACTCCCCTGCCGGTCGTCGTCATCGGCGGCATGACGCAAGAGAATTGTCTGCCGTTGATCAGACAGGGCGCCGACATGGTGGCGGCCATCAGTAGCGTATACATGGCGGAAGCAGCGGCGCGGGAAGCGGCGTGCCGCTTTGCGGGTTTATTCTGAGGCAAACCCGCTGACGGCGTGGGATTGCGCGGACGTATAATTGCGGGATGCAAAATCTTCTTCAGCATCTCAACGACGAACAGCGTGCCGCAGTCACCCTCCCTGCCCAATCCGCCCTGATCCTGGCCGGCGCCGGTTCCGGCAAGACGCGCGTGCTGACGACGCGCATCGCCTGGCTGATCCAGACCGGTCAGGTATCGCCATCGGGCATTCTGGCGGTGACTTTCACCAACAAGGCGGCGAAAGAAATGCTCACGCGTCTGTCGGCGATGATGCTGATCAATACGCGCGGCATGTGGATTGGCACCTTTCATGGATTGTGCAATCGTCTGCTGCGCGCACACCATCGTGACGCCGCGTTGCCGCAGACCTTCCAGATTCTCGATACACAGGATCAGTCGTCGGCGATCAAGCGTTTATTCAAGACAATGAATGTCGACGACGAAAAATATCCGCCGCGCAATCTGATGTACTTCATCAACGGCGCCAAGGAGCAGGGCCTGCGCGCTAGGGACGTCGATACACATGACGATTACAACCGCAAATTCGTCGAACTCTACGACCTGTACGATCAGCAGTGCCAGCGTGAAGGTGTGGTCGATTTTGCCGAGCTGTTGTTGCGCACCTATGAACTGCTGTCGCGCAATCAGCCGCTGCGTGAGCATTATCAGCGTCGCTTCAGGCATGTGCTGGTGGATGAGTTCCAGGACACCAACGACCTGCAATACAAATGGCTCAAGCTGATGTCCGGGCAGGGCCAGATCGACAGCAGCGCGGTATTTGCCGTCGGTGACGACGACCAGAGCATTTACGCTTTCCGCGGCGCCAACGTCGGTAACATGTCTGCCTTCGAGCGCGAGTTCCGCGTCGGGAACCTGATCAGGCTGGAGCAGAATTACCGCTCGCACGGACATATTCTGGATGCTGCCAATGTGCTGATCGCCAACAACAGCAAGCGTCTCGGCAAGAACCTGCGCACGGATGCCGGTCTCGGCGAGCAGGTGCGTGTGTTCGAAGCGGGCAGCGATTTGCAGGAGGCGCAATGGCTCATCGAGCAGGTCAGGGATTTGATCGGCCAAGGCTGGATGTGCAGTGAAATCGCCGTACTCTATCGCTCCAATGCCCAGTCACGCGTGCTGGAGCACGCCTTGTTTTCGGCGGCGATCGCCTATCGCGTGTATGGTGGCCTGCGCTTCTTCGAGCGCGCCGAAATCAAGCATGCGATCGCGTATCTGCAATTGCTGGACAACCCGCACAATGATGCAGCTTTTCTGCGCGTGGTCAATTTTCCGGTGCGCGGCATCGGCGCCAGAACGTTGGAGCAATTGCAGGATGCAGCGCGCCAGTACGACTGTTCGCTCTACGCCGCCGTGCCTTATGTCGCTGGTAAGGCTGGTTCCGCGCTCCATGCTTTCATCAAATTGATCGAAGGCGTGCGTTGCGGGACGCAGCATCTGCCTTTGCCGGAAATGGTGCAGGCCGTGCTCGACGCCAGCGGCCTGATCACGCATTACCAGAACGAGAAGGAAGGCGCCGACCGCATCGAAAATCTGGCGCAGCTGGTCAGCGCCGCGACCCAATTCGTGTCGGAAGAAGGCTATCGTCTCGACACGCCGGCCTTCTCCAGTCCGCAGGCGCAGGCTGTTGCCGGGGCATCCATCACGACGGCTGACGGTATCGACATCATCGACGCTGATGCCATGCTGACAGTGCTCATGTCGCCGCTGTCAGCCTTCCTTGCGCATGCCTCGCTGGAAGCCGGCGACAATCAGGCGCAGGCCGGGCAGGATGCATTACAACTGATGACGGTGCATGCGGCCAAGGGACTGGAGTTTGACGCTGTGTTCATCACCGGCATGGAAGAAGGCTTGTTCCCGCATGACAACAGCGCGAAGGAAGACGGCGGCGTGGAAGAAGAACGCCGCCTGATGTACGTCGCCATCACACGGGCGCGCAAGCGTTTGTATATGAGTTTTTCGCAGACGCGTATGTTGCATGGTCAGACGCGCTATCACATGCGTTCCCGCTTTTTCGATGAATTGCCGGATGCGTCGCTCAAGTGGCTGTCGCCGAAGATTCAACGGCAACAGCATAGCTGGTTCGCGCATCCGAAAGCAGCCTGGGACGATGCGCCTGAGTCCGGTAACAACAGGATTGCGCAGAAATTCAGCCGGCCTGATACAGGGTGGCGTATCGGTCAGAATGTCGCGCATGCCAGGTTTGGTGAAGGCGTGATCGTGAATATCGAAGGCACAGGTGTTCATGCGCGGGCGCATATCAACTTCGGCAAGTCTGGCATGAAGCTGCTGGATTTGAGTGTGGCGAAGCTGGAGCAGGCTGGTTGATGCTCTGGTCTTGCGCCGCGCCATACCGAAGCGTTGCTTGACTTTCCTGTATCGGTATCTGATCATTTGCCCGCACACAGATTTTTTGCCCAAAAATGAATCGAGACGAAAACCGTGCTCCGGCAGACGGTTTTCAGACTGCTCACCATGGAGACAGGCATGAAACTTTGCCCACCTGTTGCACGTATTGCCGCTGCTGTCATCCTGCTTGGCTGCGCCGGTATCGTTTCAGCCACTCCCGTCACGCTGCATATCGCATCCGTCAATAATCCTGACATGATCGAGCTGCAAAAGCTGTCGCCGCAGTTCGAAAAAAACAATCCCGACATCAGGCTGCGCTGGGTCATCATGGAAGAAAGCGTGCTGCGCCAGCGCCTGACCACCGATATTGCCACCAGCGGCGGCCAGTTCGACCTGGTGACCATTGGCACTTATGACGCGCCGATCTGGGCTGGAAAAGACTGGCTGGCGCCGATGACCGGTTTGCCTGCAGATTACGGCGAAGCTGACCTGATCAAGACCGTGCGCGACGGTTTGACCACCGACGGCAAGTTGTACGCTTTGCCGTTTTATGCGGAAAGTTCGATGACTTATTACCGCAAGGATCTGTTCGCGCAGAAGCATCTCAAGATGCCCGACAAGCCGACTTGGGAAGACATCGGCAAGCTCGCCGCACAATTGCATGAGCCGGCCCGTGGCATCTATGGCATCTGTCTGCGTGGACGTGCGGGCTGGGGCGAAAACATGGCGCTGGTCAGTACCATGGTCAATGCATACGGTGGTCGCTGGTTCGATGAAAAATGGCAGCCGCAGCTCGACACGCCGGAATGGAAACGGGCTGTCGGTTTCTACATCGACCTGATGCGTCAGTACGGTCCCCCTGGCGCCAGCTCCAACGGCTTCAATGAAAATCTGGTTCTGTTCTCGGGCGGAAAATGCGGCATGTGGGTAGATACGACTGCCGCCGCCAGCATGCTCTATCATGGCAAGGATTCCAGGGTGGCGGACAAGACTGCTTTCGCGCCGGCGCCGGTAGCCGTCACCGACAAAGGGTCGCACTGGCTGTGGGCTTGGGCGCTGGCCGTGCCGAAGTCGTCCAGGTCGCAGGATGCGGCGAAGAAGTTCGCCGTTTGGGCGACCTCCAGGGAGTACATTATCCTGGTCGCTAAAAACAGCGGTTGGGGCTTGGTGCCGCCAGGTACGCGCATGTCGACTTATGCTTCGGCCGATTACAGGAAATCTTCGCCGTTTTCCGGTTTTGTGTTTGATGCGATTCAGAGCGCCGACGCCAGCAATCCAAGCTTGAAGCCTGTGCCTTATACTGGCATTCAGTTCGTCGCGATTCCGGAATTCCAGTCCATCGGCACTGTTACCGGTCAGGCAATTGCCGGTGCGTTGGCAAGTAAAGGCAGCGTGGATGCCGCGTTGCAGACCGCACAGGCGCAAGCGGTGCGCATGATGAAGCAGGGTCGCTACATCAAGTAATCGACGTATCCCGGTTTTGCGCCGGATGGCGTTGACTGGGATGTTGTTGCGAACCTGATTCTGTACCGAGGACCTCATGTCATCGATAGCCAGTATTCCTTCCACGCCTACAGAGACTGCCGCTTCTTCCGCGCAAGGGCGGCAGGGCGGCGCCGAACGCTTCCTGTCGGTACGCTTGTTGCAGACGCCAGCGGTAGCATTACTACTCCTGTGGATGACCGTGCCGCTGGCGATGACGGTCTATTTTTCGTTCAATCGCTACAACCTGTTGGCACCCGATCAGACCGGGTTCGTCGGTCTGGAAAATTATCAGTTCCTGCTGGAAGACCCCGCCTTCTGGCCGTCGATCGGCAACACGGCATTGCTGATCGGTCCGGTGCTGGCCGTGAGCGTCATCGGCGGCGCCTTGCTGGCAGTGCTGTTCGACCAGCCGTTCCGCGGCCGCAGCATCGCGCGCCTGCTGGTGATCGGGCCTTTCTTCGTGATGCCGACCGTGGCTGCGCTGATCTGGAAGAACATGGTCATGCATCCAGTCTACGGCATGCTGGCTTTCGTCATGCGTCATCTCGGCATGGAGCCGATCGACTGGCTGGCCGAATATCCCATGCTGTCGGTGATCATCATCGTGTCATGGCAGTTGATACCGTTCGCTTTCCTGATTCTGCTGACTGCCCTGCAATCGCTGGATAGCGAACAGAAAGAGGCGGCCCAGCTCGATGGTGCAGGGCCGGTCCGCATCTTTTTCTGCATCGTGCTGCCGCATCTGAAACGCGCGATCACCGTGGTCATCATGATCGAAACGATTTTCCTGCTGTCGGTGTTTGCCGAAATCTTTACGACTACGGCAGGCGGTCCCGGCACGGCGACCACCAATCTGACTTATCTGGTGTATGCGATCGGTCTGCAGCAATTCGATATCGGTATCGCCTCGGCGGGCGGCATCTTTGCCGTGGTGCTGGCCAACATCGTGTCGTTCTTCCTGGTGCGCATGCTGGCGAAGAATCTGAAAGGGGCGAACGAACAATGAATGATGCCGGGAAAAGTCCGTTGTGGGTCGCACTACTGGCATGGAGCTGCGCTATCATCCTGTTCTTCCCGATCTTTTGGGTCGCTGTCACGGCGTTCAAGAATGAGCATCAGGCTTACATGCACAGTCTGATTTTCATGCCGACGCTGGAGTCTTTCCACGAAGTGTTCGGACGCAGCAACTATCTGGCCTTCGTCAGGAATTCCATGATCGTTTCGCTGGGTTCCACCTTGCTATCGCTGCTCATTGCGATACCGGCGGCGTATTCGATGGCGTTTTTTCCGACCGGCCGCACGCAGAAGCTGTTGCTGTGGATGCTGTCCACCAGGATGATGCCGGCCGTCGGCGTGCTGGTGCCGATCTATCTGCTGGCGAAGAACAGCGGCATGCTCGATTCGGTCAGCGGCCTGACGCTGATTTACACATTGATCAATTTGCCGATCGCGGTATGGATGGCGTTCACTTATTTCAATGACGTGCCCAGGGAAATCCTCGAAGCCGGGCGCATCGATGGCGTCAATACCTGGCAGGAAATACGTTATCTGCTATTGCCGACGGCCATGCCGGGCCTGGCATCGACGGCTTTGCTGCTGATCATCTTGGCGTGGAACGAAGCCTTCTGGAGCCTCAACCTGACCAGTGTCGGCGCGGCGCCGCTGACGGTATTCATCGCTTCCTATTCCAATCCGGAAGGTTTGTTCTGGGCCAAGCTATCGGCGGCGTCGCTGCTGGCGATCACACCCATCATGGCGCTTGGCTGGATGGCGCAGAAGCAGCTGGTGCAGGGTCTGACTTTTGGCGCGGTAAAGTAATGCAGGAACCTCCCATCGTCATCACGCATCTGGTCTGCGATTGCGACGGCGTTCTGTTAGACAGCGAAAGCATCGCGTTGCGTGTGCTACATGGCTATCTGCTGCCGTTGCTGAAAGATCCTGTGGACGGCGACAAACTGCATCAGGCCATCGTTTCCCGTCTCGGCATGTTGACCGGCCTGCTGCTCGCTGAACTCGATGCTGAGTTCGATTTCGGTCTGAGCGCCGGCCAGTATGCGGATATCGATATCGCGCTCGGCAGCGCCTGTGATGATGAAGTGCAACCGGTGCCGGGCATTGCCGAGGCTTTGCGTCAGATCGACTTGCCCAAGGCGGTGGCCAGCAACAGTAGCACCGAACGCATCCTGCGCGGCTTGCAGCGCTGCGGGCTGCATGATTTGTTCTCCGGGCATATTCATAGCGCGTGCGATGTCGCTCATCCCAAGCCGTCGCCGCATGTTTATCTGGCGGCTGCCCTGGGTTACGGCGTCGCGCCGCAGCAATGTATCGCGATCGATGACAGCGTCACCGGGGTGCGTGCCGCAACTGCGGCGGGCATGCGCGTGCTGGGTTTTACCGGCGTTGCGCACGATCGGGTGGGCATGGCGAAAAAGCTGTATGAGGCCGGCGCGGAAAAAGTCTTTGACGATATGCGTGATTTACCCGCGCTGGTTACTGGACTGCTTATCAGACGCGCAATGGGGGGCAGAGGATGACGACTCGCGATTCAGTCAACGATCTGGTCTGGCTGCACATCGGCGCCGGATCATTCCACCGCGCCCATCAGGCAGTCTACCTGCACCGTCTGCGTGGGTGTGGCAATGACGAAGACCGCCGCTGGCAACTAGCGCTGGCCAATATCCGCGCCGACATGGCGCCATTATTGCAGGCGCTGGCGCGAAGCGAGGGCAGTTATACGCTGGAGACGGTGACGCCGCAGGGCCTACGCGCCTATGAAACGATCCGCTCGATCCGCCGCATCGTGCCCTGGGATGCGCAACTGGAAAACCTGATCAGGACCGGCGCTGATCCGCGCATGCGCGTGATTTCCTTTACCGTGACCGAAGGCGGCTATTACCTCGACCACGAACATCTGCTCGATGTGCATCATCCCGAGCTGGCTGCTGATATCGATGGCGGGCGCGGCACCATCTATGGCGCGATGACGGCAATCCTGCAGGCGCGGCAAGCCAGTCATGCCGGCAGCGTCACCCTGCTCAGTTGTGACAACCTGCGGCACAACGGCGAACGTTTCTTCGGCGGTCTGCAACAGTTCCTGGCCTTGCGCGGCCATCATGCATTGCTGGCATGGGTCCGTGACCATGTCTGTAGTCCCAATTCCATGGTGGACCGCATCACGCCACGTCCGACCGATGCCGTGCGCCGGCGTGTGAAGGACGCCACTGGTCTCGACGATCCGTGTGCGCTGCTGGCTGAGTCCTTCATTCAATGGGTGATCGAGGACGATTTCAAGGCAGGACGTCCGGCACTGGAAAAAGTCGGTGTGGAAATGGTGGCGTCGGTGCTGCCTTACGAAGAAGCCAAGATCCGCATTCTCAACGCCAGCCATAGCTGCATTGCCTGGGCCGGCACCCTGGCCGGACTCGGTTACATTCACGAAAGTGTGGCGCGCGAAGATATTCGGCGCATGGCATACGACTACATCACGCAGGATGTTATGGCCTGTCTGACGCCGAGTCCGCTGGATCTGGCGTCCTATCGCGATACCACGCTGGCGCGTTTCAGCAATCCAGCGATCGAGGATACGAATCAACGGGTGGCGGCCGACGGTTTTTCCAAGATTCCCGGTTTCATCCGGCCCACTTTGACTGATAGTCTTGCGCGCGGTCATCAGCCGTGCGCGACGGCGTTGTTGCCGGCGCTGTTTTTCATTTTCCTGCAACGCTGGAAACAGGGTAGTCTGCCTTATGTGTACCAGGACGGCATTTTCGACCTGGCGGCAACGCGCGTCATGCTGGACGCCGCTGACCCCTTGCGCGCTTATTGCGCCGATTCCCTGCTGTGGGGCGAACTGGCTGGTAGTGCGCAGCTGGAGCATTTGCTGCGCGAAGGCGTGAGCAGCGTGAATACTTGGCTGGCCGCGTAGTTTCTAGTTTCAGGAGGAATGCACATGTACGTACCGAAGCACCATGAAGAAACAGATCTGCGCGGGCGCAATGACGCGCGATCGAAGGAAATGCTGTGCTGCTGCGTTTGGCGCCTTGCATTCACAAGACTTCATCACGCTGTGGTTTGCCGAAAACCGTCGTGTATGTCGAGTAAAAAGAGCAATAGATGACGATGGTCGACAGGATGGATAATGGCAATAACATGAAGAAGACGGCTGTCATGCTGTTGATCAGTGAAGCGACGATGACACTGATCATGGCCGGCAGCAGGATGCCGATTGTCAGCCATGCTACGGCATACACCACGAACGCCTTGCCGGCGCGTAGCACGGCGAAGAAGCTGTAGAACAGGGATTTGCCCAGCGACATGCCGTTCCAGGCGATCAGCGGCGCGGCAAACCAGAATGCCATTGCTGCCGGGGTATAGATGACGGCAGCCGCCACGATCGCTAGGCTGCTGTCGTCGAATCCGCTTCGTCTGGGGGCCGGACTGGCGCCGGTCATGGCGTTCCAGAAAGCGCCGCCGTCGACCAGTGCGGATAGCCTGACTGCGCCAAATGCCGCCAGCAGATACAGTATGCCCAGGACGAGCAAGGTGCGCAGGGCCGGCGAGCGGAAACCCGTCAGCAGCAGATTGGGATAGACGCGCTTGTCTTCTTCGATATGGCGGCAGGCCTGCATGAATGACATGGCAAATACCGGCACCAGAAGCAGCGGCAGCAGCTGGCCGATCACTGGTATCATGCCCAGCGCTAGTATCAGGAGCATGTAGCCTAGGAACAGCGTCGACATTTCGGCTGGCTGTTTGCGGAATAGGCGGATGCCTTCCTTGATCCAGAACCAGCCGGTTTTTGCGGGTAATTTTTCCATTATTCTCATTGAGGAAGTTGCGTCGGCGTTGCCGCGGCGACGCGCAATCTCAGAATGCGTTCGAAATGCGTCGGGTCGTGCGGCGTCAGCATTTCGGCAGCGCGCGGCAGGTAGAAATCATACAGGCGTGACAGCCAGAAGCGTAGCGCGGCAGCACGCAGGCAGGCGTGCCAGGCATGCCGTTCAGCGGCAGTGAATGGGCGCACTGCATGGTAGGCTTCCAGCATGGCCTGCACGCGCGGCAGATCCAGCGCGCCGCTCGGCAAGGCGATGCACCAGTCGTTGATGGCGACGGCCAGATCGAACAGCCAGGTGTCGCAGCCGGCGAAATAGAAATCGAAGAAACCGGTCAGTCGCGTATCGACGAACATGGCATTGTCGCGGAACAGGTCGGCATGCACCGGGCCGTTCGGCAGTTGCGCGTAGACATCGGAAGCGGCGAAGTTTTCCTGGAATTGCATTTCGGTGCGCAACAGGTTTTGTGTTTCGGCGTTCAGGTAAGGCAGGATTACCGGGGTTGTTTCGCGCCACCAGGACAGGCCGCGCAGATTGGGCTGGCGCATGCTGAAATCCTGTGCCGCCAGATGCATTCTGGCCAGCATAGCGCCCGTTTGTGAGCAATGCGCGGACTGAGGTTCCAGCTGGCAGGCGCCTTTCAGTCTGGTGACGATGGTCGCCGGTTTGCCGTTGAGGACATGGAGGATGCTACCGTTCCTGTTGGGCACCGGCGCCGGCACCGGCACATGGCGTTGTGCCAGATGGCGCATCAGTTCCAGATAAAACGGCAATTGCTCGCAACCCAGTTTTTCGAATAGCGTCAGGACGTATTCGCCGCTGTCGGTCGTGATGAAGAAATTGCTGTTCTCGATACCGGAAGAAATGCCCTCGATGGCGAGCGCTTTACCGAGAGAGAACTGGGAGAGCCAGCTGGAGAGGTCGTCCAGGCTGACCGGTGTGAAAACTGCCATGTGCGGAAATGATGCAACAACGATGAGAAGCTCAGACGAAGCGTCAAACCGGACGGCCGTCTGGGCGGATGGACGCTTATTTGGCCGGACTGTCGGTAGCGTCGCCGTTTTCTGGCTGTTGCCTGTCGTCCCAGTCGAATTCCTTGACCTGCCATTGCGCGCTGGTCGGCGGACCGCTCTGGGCATCGCCGGGCAGGGCGCTGCCGAGTTGTTCTTTCGGCTTCAGATAATAGGTACTCGGCCCCGAGTGAACCTCGATTTCCTTGATTTGACCATGATCGCGCCGTTCTTTGATCCTGTCGCCGCCGCTACTTTGTTGTTCTTCACCGGGCTTCCTGATGGTCACGGACGGCGGCTCGTCTTCATCCAGCGTTTGCAGCCCGGGTGGCAGCGGTGCGACCGACACTGGTGCCGGCTGCTGGGCCATTGTCAGGGGCGACGCAAAACCGGCCATGGCAGTGACGGCGGTCAGCAGAGCGGCTTTCGACCAGAGCTGTGTGAAGTTCATGATGAGTCTTCCATGGAAGTTGAACGATATGGCGTCATTGTAACAAACAGCCCCTGCGCAAGGGCAGCAGACAGGTTTGATACCCGAATTCGCTGGCCAGGATGTCTGCTGTTTGCAGATAAATTCGCAGGGGAACCAACTATCGTGTCCGGAATGACTTGACCACTATATTTTCATATCTTTTCAATTTCCGAATTTTCTTACATCAATTTCAGGATTTTCTTATATCCGCAAGAAAGAGGGAGGACTACTCTGCAAAAACTTGTTCCAAAGTAACAAGTCATCATCCCCGTTTCGCGTTGCTGCCGGGGTGACGGAACAGGTAGTCAGGAAAGAGCGACGCTTTGCTTTACCTCAACAATTAGGAAGGATTCATGATGAGAGAACTGAGCACGAGTGAATTGGAGCTTGTCAGCGGAGGCACCCTCGTGGGTGGAGGTGTTACCGGCGGTGTTAGCGGAATGCCTGACATTGGGGCCTCGTTATCTGCGGCAATGTCAGCAATTGTCGACGCTGCTTACAGCCTGACCAGCACCTTGACTGGCGCCTTGTCCAACCTGGCCAGCCTGGCCAGCTTGACTAGTAGCTTGACCAGCCTGACCAGCGGCCTGACCGGTGGCCTGACCGGCAGCTTGGCCAGCAGCCTGGGTGGCCTGACTGGTGGCCTGCCTACTGGTGGTGTGACTGGTGGTGTGACTGGTGGCCTGCCTGGCGTTGGCGGTGTGACTGGTGGTGTGACTGGCGGTGTGACTGGTGGTGGTGGTCTGCTCGGCGGTCTGCTCCCCTAACCCTCGACTGAAGGAGCCTGGCCCGCCACTCGCGGCGCCAGGCTCCCGTTCGCTGATTCTACTGAGCAGTACCAGGAACAGCGACTGCTCCTGATGAAGAAGGCTGCGGTCTCCAATACAAGTCTTTCCGTGGCGTGACGCCAAGAAATCTTCGAGAGAAGCAACATTGCCTCTAGGCATTTCAAGCTATCTCACGACAGCATCCGGACCAAAAATGCCCCCAAAGCCATTCGCATGACCAATCCTGCAATCGTCAAGGCTCATTGGCGCAGCGTGCGCGACGGACTGCGGGAAAGTCAGCGCTGCTATGCGGTTGGGTATGCCCACGCGGACAGGCAGCCCGTCGGCCCGGTGGCCGGCGCCGCATTCCCAGGCAGGTGATGGCATCTCTGTTTCGCTCCGAAGCTCTTGAGGGATCCCGTACACGCATACTCGGGGAGATCGTGCTGTTACGGCCCGTGTCGTTCAGATTTCTGACGGTCGTGGCAGCGTGCATGGCGCTGTCCGTTGTCCTGTTCTTCGTCTTTGGCGCTTACACTCGCCGCACGACGGTTAATGGCGTGATCATGCCCGATTCCGGACTCGTCAAGGTCTATGCGCAACAACCAGGTATTCTGAACAAGCGCGAAATTGTCGAAGGCCAGCGCGTGACGCGCGGGCAGACGCTCTACATGCTCTCGACCGATTTGCAGAGCGCGGCCGAAGGTCTGACCCAGGCCGCGCTGATCGCGCAGGCGCAGCAGAGCAAGGCGTCGCTGCAACAGGAGATGAACAAGACCGAGCTCTTGCAGCGTGATGAGCACGATACGCTACGGACCAGGATCGACAGCCTGCGCGTCACGCTCGGTCGCATCGATGAGCAGCTTGCAGCGCAGCGAATCCGCACGTCCATTGCTGCTGATGGCGCGCAGCGTTACCGCAGCCTGCTCGCGCAGGACTACATCTCGGTGGATCAGGTACAGCAGCGTGAAGCCGATTTGCTCGATCAGCAGTCGAAACTGAGCGGGCTTGAGCGCGAACGCGCCAATACCCGGCAACTCCTCGCGGAGGCGACTAACACATTTTCCAGCCTCGCGCTCAAGCATCAGAATCAGCTCGCACAGATCAACCGTCACGTCATCGAAATCAACCAGAGTCTGATCGAGAAGGAGGCACGGCGGCAGATTCTGGTCGTCGCGCCGGAATCAGGTGTAGCGACCGCGGTGATTGCAGCAGTAGGCCAGGCGGCTGATACGTCGCGCCCGCTCGCGAGCATCGTGCCGGATGGCGCCATCTGGCAGGCGCATCTGTTCGTGCCGAGCACAGCCGTCGGTTTCGTGCATGTCGGCGATCGCGTGCTGATCCGCTACCAGGCCTATCCCTATCAGAAGTTCGGTCAGTACCCTGCGACCGTGGCGTCGATTGCCCGCGCAGCGCTTTCTGCTGCAGAGCTCGCGACGAGCGGTACCCCCGTCAACTTTCAGGGCAGTGAAAATACCTTCTATCGGATCACTGTCAAGCTTGGGTCACAGCACGTCACCGCCTACGGCAAACCGGAGCCGTTACACGCCGGCATGGCTTTGCAAGCCGACATCCTGCAGGAACGCCGGCGCCTGTACGAATGGGTGCTCGAACCCTTGTACAGCCTGACCGGTAAACTCTAGTTCACAACACGCTCTAACACTACGCCTGAATATGTCATTCCTCGACCGACTTTCATTTGGTATTGGCCGCAAGCTGCCGATGATCTTGCAAACCGAAGCGACCGAGTGCGGCCTGGCATGCCTTGCAATGATCGCGGGCCATCACCGGCATCACGTCGATCTCTCGACATTGCGCGGCCGCTTCCCCGTGTCGCTCAAGGGCACAGGACTCAATCGCGTGATGGAGACTGCCCAACGCCTCGATTTCGGCACTCGCGCAATGAGACTCGATCTCGACCAGCTGAACCAATTACGCCTGCCGTGCATTTTGCACTGGAATTTCAATCACTTCGTCGTGTTGAAGGAGGTCGGCGCAAAGAGCGCGTTGATCCATGATCCTGCGCAGGGCGTGCGCAAGCTGACGCTCGATGAGGTCTCCTGCTCATTTACCGGTGTTGCGCTCGAACTCTGGCCGACGACTAACTTCACACCGTGCGCTGCGGTGCCGGCCGTCAGATTGCGTGAGCTGCTGGGCTCTGTTTCGGGGCTGTGGCGCTCGCTCGGCCAGATTCTTCTCCTCTCGCTCGCGCTTGAAGTATTTTCGCTCGCTTCCCCATTTTTCCTGCAATGGATCATCGACGAAGTCATCGTCAGTGCCGACCGTGATCTGCTGACTGTGCTGACGGTCGGCTTCGGCCTTCTGTTCATCATGCAGCGGACGACGAATGTCATACGCGCCTGGGTATTGATGTACTTCAGTACGACGCTCAACGTGCAATGGCGCGCGAACGTGTTTACGCACTTGCTGAGTCTGCCCGTCCGGTATTTCGAGAGCCGGCATCTGGGCGACGTGGTGTCCCGTTTCGGCGCGATCGACGCGATCCAGCAGACGCTGACGACCTCGTTCCTGGGCGCCGTCATCGACGGTCTGATGACGATCGTCACACTCGTGATGATGTTCATCTACAGCAGCACACTCGGGTATATCGCACTTGGCACGATGACCATATACGGATTGCTGCGCTGGCTCTGGTACCGGCCACTGCGGCGGGCTTCCGAAGAGCAGATCGTTCGTGCCGCGAAGCAGCAGAGCCATTTCCTAGAGACGATACGCGGCGTGAAAACGATCAAGCTGTTCAACCGTCAGACGGAGCGCCGCGCGAGTTGGCTCACATTGCTCGTCGAACAAATCAATACCGGTCTGCATGTGCAGAAGCTGCAACTGCTGTATCAGCAGGTGAATGCCCTGCTGTTCGGCGTTGCGAGCCTGCTGATCCTCTGGCTCGGCGCGCGCAAGGTGATGGATGGTCAGTTTACCGTGGGTGTGTTGATGGCATTCAACGCCTACAAGAGCCAGTTCGACGCTCGCGTCGGCAGCCTGATCGACAAGTACTTCGAGGTCAAGATGCTGCAGTTGCAGGGCGAACGTCTCGCCGACATCGTGTTTACTCGACCCGAGCCAGATGCGGGTTTGCAGCATGTCCCCGACGAGGTGGATGAACTTCCCGCGAGCATCGATATAGAGGAGCTCGGCTTCCGTTATGCCGACGGTGAGCCGGCCGTACTCGATGGCGTATCGGTGCAGATTATGCCTGGCGAATCAGTGGCGATCGTCGGGCAGTCGGGATGTGGTAAAACCACACTGGTCAACGTTCTGCTCGGCGTACTTGAACCGACGAGCGGCGTGGTTCGTGTCGGCGGCATCGAACTCGGCCGGCTCGGTCCCAGCCGGCTGCGCACGCTCATTGGCACCGTGATGCAGGACGACGTGCTGTTCGCTGGATCGATTGCCAAAAACATCAGTTTCTTTGATCCAGATGCCGATCTTCAGTGGGTCGCCGAATGCGCGCGACTTGCCGCCATGCACGACGACATCGCTGCGATGCCGATGGGCTACGAAACACTGGTCGGCGATATGGGAACTGTGCTGTCGGGGGGGCAGAAACAACGTGTGCTACTGGCACGGGCGCTCTACAAACGACCGAAAATCCTTGTGCTTGACGAGGCGACGAGTCACCTCGATCTACAGCGGGAACAACAGGTGAACGCGGCGATCAGCAAACTGAAAATGACGCGCATCATCGTTGCGCACCGTCCCGAAACGATCGCATCAGCATCGCGTGTCGTGATGCTTCAAGACGGCAAGGTGGTGCTCGATCGACCGGTCATCGAGCGCCCGGCAGCGGAGCCATTGCCGCAATGACATTTCGCTTGACGTGTTCACGATCTCGCCGGGAGTCGTCCATCGTGAACATGTTTCTGCTGCGCGCTATGTCCGTTGTCATGTTCGTACTTGTATCGCCTGTGCCGGCTCAGGCTTTCGACGTATTCCGAACGGCTTCATCGGCTACGCCTGCTTCACCTTTGTTGGGCAGCGCGGCGTGTCCATCCGAGCCTGATGATCGTCCGCTTGCGTTGGAGGAAGCGATTCTCCAGGCGATCTGTGCGCATCCCCAGGCACGGCAGGCATGGGCGAATGCACGCGCGCAGGCGGCAGCCGTCGGCATCGCCCAGGCTGCCTACCTGCCGGTGTTGCAAGCCACGGCGGGCGTCGATCGTGACACGCGTTCGACCACCTACGACTATAGCGCGATCGGCCTTGGGTCGCAGAGTCGATCCCGGCAATCATCCATCCAATATGGAATGCTGAACCTGAGCTGGGTGCTGTTCGACTTCGGGAAACGCAGTGCTGGTCTGCGGCAGGCGCGCGAACTGCTCGCCGCCGCCAGCGCGGCGCAGGACGACACACTGCAGGCGGTGTTCTTCAACACGGCGCAGGCGTACTATGCCGTGCGCGACGCACAAGCGTCTGTCGACGCCGCGCAGCAGACGGAAAAGATCGCCCACGAGAGCCTGGCCGCTGTACGCGCAAAACACGATGCGGGAGCCGGCACGCTGAGTGATCGCTTGCAGGCGCAGACGACATACCGCCGCGCGATACTTGACCGCGTTAGCGCCGAGGGCAATGCACGCACGGCGGCAGGCGTACTCGCTGTCTCGATGGGACGCGACGCGAATACGTCGGTACATATCATCACGGCGGAGCCGGTGTCCGATGACGATGCCATTGCCGAGGGCATCGATGCACTGATCGACCAGGCAAAAATGCGCCGGCCGAAACTCGTGGCTGCCCGCGCAAGGTTCGCGGCGGCTCAAGCAAACGTCGAAGCAGTGCGCGCGCAGAACCGGCCGACGATCTCGGTTGCCGGCAGTTTCACGCAGAACAACCCGTCGATTCAACAGCAAGTCGATGCATTTCCGGTCTTACGGAGCCATAGCAGCAGGATCGGCATTCAGTTGACGATTCCATTGTTCGAGGGCTTCGCATCCGGTTATCGCGTCGCTCATGCCCAGTCACAGGCCGACGCGCGGGAAGCGGAGCTGCGCGATACTGAACTACAGGTATCACTCGACGTCTGGAAGAGTTATCAGGCGCTGCAGACTGATGCCATTAACCTGACGACCTCGAGAGACCTGCTCGATGACGCCCAGTATTCACTCGACATCGCACACGGACGCTATAAGGAAGGTGTAGGGACATTCGTCGAATTGCTGAATGCTCAAACGGCGTTCGCCGACGCCCGTAAACAGCGCGTGTTGGCGGTGTCGAAGTGGAGAACTGCGCGGCTCAGTCTCGCTGCAAGCCTCGGAAGGCTGGGTCTGTGGACAATGGATCGATGAGATTTTCGTGGTGGATATGATTGCCGGCTAGAAATATATGTCGGTTTGCCGTTCGATTTCTGCGGCGTTCGGTTGCTGGTGCGTTTTGTAGAATGCCTGGATCGTCGTGACCACTTCCTCCGGATTGTCGATGAGCTGTATCAGGTCGAGATCCTGCGGCGCGATCATGCCTTCTGCAACCAGTTGCGTTTTGAACCACTTCATCAGGCCGCCCCAGAATCTGCTGCCGACCAGGATCACTGGCATCAGGCGCGATTTGCCGGTCTGCACCAATGTCAGCGCTTCGGTCAGTTCGTCCAGTGTGCCGAAGCCCCCCGGCAGGGCGACATAGGCATCGGTGTATTTGACGAAGGCAACCTTGCGCGCGAAGAAGTGGCGGAACGACAGCGAGATGTCTTGCCAGCTGTTGCCGTGTTGTTCGTGCGGCAGTTCGATGTTCAGGCCGACCGACGGCGACAGGCCGTCGAAGGCGCCTTTGTTGGCAGCTTCCATGATGCCCGGGCCGCCGCCAGAGATCACCGCAAAGCCGGCGTCCGACAGGCGTCGTGCGATATCGACGCACAGGGCATAATATGGATCATCTGTTTTCATGCGCGCGGAACCGAAGATGGAAACGGCAGGCCGCAGCTCCGACAGTCGCTCGGCGGACTCGACGAATTCTGCCATAATCGTGAGCACATGCCATGACTCGCGTGCTTTCTTGGCGGTGGCGCGTCCGATGTCATCCACTTCCCGCAGTCGCGGTACGTTTTTCCCCCTGAATTCCATATGCAGAACACCTTGTTGTTAGTTGATGGTTCCAGTTACCTTTATCGGGCGTTTCATGCCTTGCCCGACATGCGTAACGCGGAAGGCGCGCCAACTGGCGCGTTGTACGGCATCATCAATATGTTGCGCCGACTGCGTCATGATTATCCCGCAAGTTACATCGCTTGTATATTCGACGCCAAGGGAAAGACGTTTCGCGACGACCTGTACGCTGAATATAAAGCCACACGCAAATCGATGCCGGAGGATCTGGCCTTGCAGATCGAACCGATCCACGCCGCCGTGCGCGCATTGGGCTGGCCGATCCTGATGGTCGAAGGCATCGAGGCCGATGACGTCATCGGCACGCTTGGCGTGCGCGCCGCTGAAGCTGGACTCAAGACCATCATCTCCACCGGCGACAAGGACATGGCGCAGCTGGTCAACGACCACGTCACGCTGGTCAATACCATGAGCAATGAAACGATGGATCGCGCCGGCGTCATTGCTAGATTCGGTATTCCGCCAGAACGCATCGTCGATTACCTGAGCCTGGTCGGCGATACCGTCGATAACGTGCCTGGCGTCGAGAAGTGCGGCCCCAAGACTGCCGTCAAATGGCTTGCGCAATATGATTCGCTCGACGGCATCATGGCCAATGCTGACAGGATCACCGGCGTGGTCGGCGAAAACCTGCGCAAGGCCTTGCCATGGTTGCCGCAGGCGCGCATGCTGGTGACCGTCAAGACGGACTGCGATCTGTCGGCGCACATGGGTAGCATCCTTGATTCCTTGACGGTACGACCCAACGCTGACGCAGCGTTGCGGGAAATTTTCACCCGCTACAATTTCCGTACCTGGCTGCGCGAACTTGACAGGGCGCAGGAAACAGCCGCAGCAGCGACGGCATCGCAAAGCGGTCTGTTCGATACCAGTGCCGGCCTTGTCAAGGAATACGAAGCCATCTTGACCGAAGCGCAGCTGGATGCCTGGATCGCTACAGTCAACGCGGCTGTCATGACCGCTGTCGATACCGAGACCACGTCGCTGAACCCCATGCAGGCGCAACTGGTCGGTATCTCGCTGTGTTGTGAACCCGGCTGCGCCGCTTATATTCCGATGGCGCACAATTACCAGGACATGCCCACGCAGTTGCCGCGCGAACTGGTGCTCGCCAGACTCAAACCCTGGCTGGAAGACGAGACCAGACCAAAGCTTGGGCAAAACCTGAAATACGACAGTCACATCTTCGCCGGTCATGGCGTGCAATTGCGCGGCATCGTGCATGACACGCTGCTGGAGTCCTACGTTCTTGAATCGCATCGCACACACGATATGGATAGCCTTGCGCTACGCCATCTCAACCGCGCCACGATCAGTTACACCGACGTGTGCGGCAAGGGCGCGTCGCAAATCGGTTTCGATCAGGTCGAGATCGGTCGCGCCACTGAATACGCCGCCGAAGATGCCGACGTCACCCTGGCCTTGCATCAGGTCATGTGGCCGCAGATCGAGAGCGACCCCAGACTGCGTTTCATTTACGAAAAAATTGAAGTGCCGGTTTCGGTCGTGCTGCAAAAGATCGAGCGCAATGGCGTGCTGATCGATGCCAGCATTCTGGCGACGCAATCCAGCGAACTTGGCAAGCGCATGCTGGAGCTCGAACAGCATGCCTATGCGCTGGCCAGCCAGCCGTTCAACCTCAATTCACCGAGGCAGCTTGGCGAAATCCTGTTTGCGAAGCTGCAATTGCCGGTCGTTAAGAAGACCCCGTCGGGTACGCCATCGACCGATGAAGAAGTGTTGCAAAAGCTGGCCGGGGATTATCCGTTGCCGAAGATCTTGCTCGATTATCGCGGTCTGGCCAAACTGAAGTCGACGTATACCGACAAGCTGCCTAGGATGGTCGATCCCGCTACCGGTCGTGTACACACCAATTACGCGCAGGCCGTCGCCGTCACCGGCCGGCTGGCATCCAATGATCCCAATCTGCAAAATATCCCGATCCGCACCGCCGAAGGCCGCCGTATCCGCGAAGCTTTCATCGCCCCGCCGGGCAGCATGATTGTTTCCGCCGATTATTCACAGATCGAGCTGCGCATCATGGCGCATATCTCTGAAGATACGAGCCTGCTCAAGGCTTTCGCCGACGGTGAAGACATTCACCGCGCCACCGCTGCGGAAATTTTTGGTGTCGGCCTGAATGAGATCACCAGTGAGCAGCGCCGCTATGCCAAAGTGATCAACTTCGGTTTGATCTACGGTATGAGCACCTTCGGCCTGGCCGGCAACCTCGGTATCGAACGTGCTGCCGCGCAGATGTATATCGACAGATATTTTCAGCGTTTCTCCGGCGTCAGACAGTACATGGACGGCACGCGTCTCAAAGCCAGGTCGCAAGGCTATGTCGAAACCGTCTTCGGTCGCCGCCTGTGGTTGCCGGAAATCAATTCGCCCAACGGCCCGCGCCGTCAGGGCGCCGAGCGCGCTGCGATCAACGCGCCCATGCAGGGTACTGCCGCCGATCTCATCAAACTGGCAATGATCGCCGTGCAGGACTGGATCGAGCACGCCGGCCTGCAATCCAGGTTGATCATGCAGGTACACGATGAACTTGTCCTGGAAGTACCCGGCGGCGAGCTGGACACCGTGCGTGAGAGACTGCCGGAACTGATGAAAAATGTGGCGCAATTGAAGGTGCCGCTGATTGCCGACGTGGGGGTGGGCAAAAATTGGGATCAAGCCCATTGATTGCATGGACGAGGCGGTGAGGCTACCGGGTTTTCTGGTTTGATAGAATACCGCCTTTACGTCGCTATCGAGTCCAGGCCATGAATATCGAACAAGCCCGTTTCAATATGATCGAACAGCAAATCCGTCCCTGGAATGTGTTGAACCAGGATGTGCTGGGCCTGCTGGCTGCGGTCAGACGCGAGGAATTCGTTCCTGCCGCCTATCGCAGCCTGGCATTCTGTGATACCGAGATCCCGTTGCTGGGCGGCGAGAACATGCTGGCGCCTAGGGTAGAAGCGCGCATCCTGCAGGAAGCCAACGTCAAAAAACACGAGTATGTGCTGGAAATTGGCGCCGGTTCGGGCTACATGGCGATGCTGTTGGCCTGCCAGGGACGTCATGTGACCACCGTGGAAATCGATCCGGAACTGAAGTCGCTGGCTGAAAAAAACCTGTCCGCTTACGGCGCGGCAAACGTCAGTGTCGAGCTGGGTAATGGCGCGCAAGGCTGGCCAGGCGCATACGATGTGATAGTCATCTCGGGGGCCTTGCCTTTCTTGCCGGACGCTTTTCTCGAGCAGGTCAAGGTTGGAGGCCGCATCTTGGCAATCATTGGCGAAGCGCCCATGATGACGCTGCAAGTGATCACCCGTAGCGCTGATCAGGTCTACACCACGGTCAAGGTTGTTGAACTGATGGCCCAGCCTTTGCATGCGGCCGGCGCAGTTTCCCGTTTCACTTTCTAAGAACCTGTTCAGGATCCCGTCGGGAGTCGTCCGGGGTATGCGTCATATTTTTCTCACTCCGCTCATTGCCGGCGTTCTTTCCTATGTGCCATATGCTGCGGCTCATGCTGCCGATCTGTCGCAGATTTATCAGCAGGCATTAGCCAACGATCCTGTTTATCAAAGCGCGCGCCATGCCTTGCGCGCCGGCGCAGAAAAAATCACGCAGGGACGCGCCGCCATCCTGCCTGTCATCGGCATCGGCGGCAGTTATACGCGCTCCGGCGACAGTATGCAGAATTCCGTCAACACGTACACCCTGCAACTGACGCAACCACTGCTGCGCATGGCCAATTGGGAAACCTACCGGCAAGGCGAACTGTCAGCCGCCATCGACGAAGTGCAATCCGCCCAGGCCCGGCAAGACTTGATCCTGCGTGTCAGTCTGGCTTACTTTGACGTGCTGGGTACGCAGGATGCACTGCGCTTGTTACAGGCGCAAAAGAGTGCAATTTCGGAACAACTGGCCGCGGCCAAACGCAATTTCGACATCGGTACCGCCACCATCACCGATACCAACGAAGCGCAGGCGCGCTATGACCTTGCCAGCGCACAGGAGATCGCCGCGCAGAACGAACTCGACGCAGCGTTCGGTAAACTGCAGCGGATCACCGGCCAGCCGCTCGTACCGCTGTCGACGTTACGCGCCAATGTGCAACTGGATATGCCGCAACCGGCGCAGATCGAGCCTTGGATCAGCAGCGCCGAACAGCAAAACCATGGCGTGGTGGCCCGGCAGGCGGCGCTGGAAATCGCCCAGAGCGACATCAGGCGCAGCCGCGCCGGCCACTATCCTGCCGTCGATCTGGTGGCCGGCCGCAATTACCTCAATCAAAACAGCCAGTTGACGCCGTATACCAATGGTCGCGGCTACGCTAATTCGATCGGTGTGCAATGGCATATTCCGTTGTATTCCGGCTTCAGCGTCAGCAGCAAAGTGGATGAATCGATCGCGCTGGCCGACAAAGCCCGCGCTGATCTGGAAAACGCGCGTCGCACAGCCGCGTTCGATGCGCGCCAGGCTTACCTGGGCGTCAGCAATGGCCTGTCGCAGGTAAAGGCTTATGAGGCGGCGGAAATTTCCAGTTTGTCGGCGCTGGAATCGAATCGCCTCGGCTATCAGGTCGGTGTGCGCATCAACATCGATGTACTCGATGCGCAACGACAATTGTTCGCGGCGCGACGCGATCTGGCCAGGGCGCGCTACGACACCTTGATGAGCGGTCTGAAACTGAAAGCGGCGGCCGGCAATCTGGGGGAAGATGATCTGGTGAACATCAATCGGCTGCTGGAAGCGCCGGCGTCAGATTAGCAGGGTCGGGGCCGTCTTGAGCGCATGAATGCAGGCGGTAAACAACTTTTCCGCCTCCTGTTCGAGGTCGAAGCTATCCTGTGCGAAGAACCAGTCGGTCAGCAAGCCGCTGACCATGGCATGCACCATCAGACAGGCCAGATGAATATTGATGCCAGCCGGCAACTGGCCGCGCGCGATAGCGTTCTTGAGAACCTGCTCCATACGCAACATGCCCTGCATGCGGCATTCACGCTGGCGCACCAGGATGGGATCATCATTGTCGACGAATTCGCACTTGTTGAAGATGATGTCGAACACCTTGCGGCAACGCGGGTCGCTCACCGCCTGCTTCAAGACATAAACGCCAACTTCGGTGAACTGACCGAGCGGATCGGCGACGCGTTCGGCGGCGTTATCTTCCATCATCGTCTCCATCGGCAGGCGTACACGCTCGCACATGGCGTCGAACAGGTCGCTCTTGTTCCTGAAGTGCCAATAGATGGCGCCGCGCGTGACATCCGCCGCTTTGGCGACATCGGCCAGCGAGGTATGTGAAACGCCACGTTCGTAAAATACTTGCTCGGCGGCATCGAGAATGCGCGCGCGGGTTTCGAGCGCTTCTTCCTTGGTTGAGCGCGCCATGGTCAGGATACCGTCCGCATCGTTAATGTCATTGCTATCTCCCTACACCGTCGTTGCGCAATGAAGACAGATCATTACAGGCTCCCCTGACAAGAGGAGATTTCTGGCAAAAATCTGTGCGTCTATGCATACTTATATTTAGAAATATTGCGATAAATATGCGGAATACATACATTCAGGGATGTATGTATAATAGCACCAGATTTTAATCACCGCTTCGTCGCTTTATCCTGCCCGCTGTCTTTTCCATGCTGCAATATCATTCAGTGGCTCAGTGTTTTTATCGTATTCGAATCACCCGCTGCCGCTGCAGCGGCAAATTTACTTACCGTGCGAGATATTTATGAGATCAGTTAGTCGTTTCACGCGTCTCACCCTGACCGTTGCCATACTGGCCGCCTTTGCAGGCTGCGGTAAAAAACCGGATGCCCAAGCGGGCGCAAACATGCCGCCTGGTGCAGTGTCCGTCGTGACGATCGCGCCTGAGCGCATCACGGTCACCAATGAGCTGCCCGGCCGCCTGGAAGCGACCCGCATCGCCGAAGTGCGCGCCCGCGTCGCCGGTATCATACTCAAACGCAGCTTCCGCGAAGGCAGCGAGGTCAAGGCCGGCGATGTGCTGTATCACATCGACCCGGCTACGTTCAAGGCGTCTTACGATAGCGCGCAAGCCACACTGGCAAAGAGTCAGGCCACGTTGGTGCAAGCCACGCTGAAGGCGCAACGCTACAAGCCGCTGGTCGAAGTCAACGCCGTCAGCAAGCAGGAATATGACGATGCCGTTGCCGCGCAGAAGCAAGCCGAGGCCGATGTCGCCGCCAGCCAGGCTGCCGTGCAGACCGCTCGCCTGAATCTGGGCTACGCCACTGTCACTTCGCCGATCTCCGGCCGCATCGGCCGCGCACTGGTAACCGAAGGCGCGCTGGTCGGCCAGGGCGAGGCGACCCAGCTGGCCGTCGTGCAGCAGCTTGACCCGATCTACGTCAATCTGACGCAATCGAGCACCGACCTGCTGAAACTGCAACAAGCTATGGCCTCCGGACGATTGAAAACGATAGGCAAGGACAACGCCAGAGTTTCGCTGGTTACTGAAGACGGCCGTCCTTACCCTTTACCGGGCAAGCTGTTGTTCTCTGACGTGAGCGTCGATGCGACGACAGGCTCCGTGACCCTGCGTGCGGTATTTCCTAACCCGGACCGCGCGCTGCTGCCAGGCATGTATGTACGCGCCAGGCTGGAACAGGCGGTCGACGAACAGGCCATCGTCATACCACAGCAAGCGGTCATGCGCGACCAGAATGGCGCGTCGGTGTTCGTGGTCGGCGCGGATGACAAGGTGATTGCGCGTCCGGTCAAGACCGGCGCCGTCCAGGGTAACAACTGGGTCATCACTGACGGCCTGAAAAGCGGCGACCGCGTGATCGTCGAAGGTCTGCAAAAAACCAGACCAGGCGCGCCGGTGAAGCCGGTTCCATGGCAGGGTCCGGTCGGCGAGGCTACCACCCAGGCACAGTCGCCATCCGGGCAGGGCGCCGCAACCAAAGTTAACTAAGAGGTTGTCAGATGGGAAAATTCTTTATCGATCGCCCCGTTTTTGCGTGGGTGTTGGCAATCTTCATCATGCTGGCGGGCGCGCTGGCCATCACCAGCCTGCCTGTCGCCCAGTATCCGAGCATCGCGCCGCCGACCATCGTGATTTCGGCGGCCTATCCCGGCTCGACCGCGCAGGTTCTGGACGATGCGGTGACCAGCCTGATTGAACAGGAAATGAACGGCGCCGACGGCTTGCAATACATCGAGTCGCAAAGTCAGGCCAATGGCCAGGTGCAGATCACGGTGACGTTCTCGCCCGAAACCAATCCCGATCTGGCGGCAGTCGACGTGCAAAACCGTTTGAAGCGGGTGGAAGCGCGTCTGCCGGCAGCGGTGACGCAACAAGGCGTGCAGGTCACCAAGTCGCGCAGCAACTTCCTGCTGTTCATCAGCTTGTCTTCGACCGACGGCAAACTTGATCCGGTAGCGCTGGGCGACTATCTGTCGCGTAACGTGCTGAACGAAATCAAGCGCGTTCCCGGCGTCGGCCAGGCACAGTTGTTCGGCACCGAGCGCGCCATGCGCATCTGGATTGATCCGAACAGTCTGACCGGCCTGAATCTGACGCCAGCCGACGTCACAGCCGCCATCGCCGCGCAAAACGCGCTGGTCGCAGGCGGCACGTTGGGTGCCCTGCCTGGCCCCGAGATGCAGCAGATCACTGCCACCGTCGTCGTCAACGGCCAGTTGAACAGTCCGGAACAGTTTGGCGACATCGTCTTGCGCGCCAACGCGGACGGCTCGTCAGTGCGTCTGCGTGACGTCGCCCGCATCGAAGTCGGCGGCCAGTCTTACGACACCACCGGCCGCCTGGACGGCAAGCCAAGCTCGTTCATCGGCGTACAGTTGTCGCCATCCGCAAACGCACTGGGCACCGCCACCGCTGTCCACAAAAAGATGGAAGAACTGGCCAAGTATTTCCCGGCCGGCGTGAAATACGCCATTCCTTACGATACCTCCAAATTCGTCAAGATCTCGATCCATGAAGTGATCAAGACCCTGCTCGAAGCGATCGTGCTGGTGTTCCTGGTGATGTTCCTGTTTCTGCAGAACATCCGCTATACCATCATCCCGACGATCGTCGTGCCGGTAGCGCTGATGGGTACCTTCGCGACCCTGCTGCTGTTCGGCTTTTCGATCAATGTGCTGACCATGTTCGGCATGGTGCTGGCGATCGGCATTCTGGTCGACGATGCAATCGTGGTGGTGGAAAACGTCGAACGCATCATGAGCGAAGAAGGCCTGTCGCCGCGTGAAGCGACCCGCAAGGCGATGGGTCAGATCACCGGCGCGCTGATCGGCATCACACTGGTGCTGATCGCGGTGTTTATCCCGATGGCCTTCTTCGGCGGTGCAGTCGGCGCGATTTATCGCCAGTTCTCGCTGTCGATGGTGGCGTCGATGGTGTTCTCGGTGTTGATGGCGTTCACGCTGACGCCAGCATTGTGCGCGACCATTCTGCTGCCAGTCGAGAAAGGCCATCATCACGAGAAGAGCGGTTTCTTCGGCTGGTTCAACCGCCATTTCAGCAAAACGGCTGCCAGCTATCAGGGTTTCATCGGCAAGATGCTGACCAAGGCCGGCCGTTACATGATTGTGTACGCACTGATCGTCGGCTGTGTTGGCTTGCTGTACGCGCGTCTGCCGGCGTCGTTCCTGCCGAATGAAGACCAGGGCTTCCTCATCACCAACGTGCAACTGCCATCCGGCGCCAGCACCAACCGCACGCTGGAAGTACTCAAGCAGATCGAAGACTACTATCTGCAAGAACCTGCCGTCGAGCACGTCGTTTCGATTGCCGGTTTCAGTTTCTCGGGTAGCGGTCAGAATGCCGGTCTGGTATTTACGCCATTGAAAGACTGGAGCCAGCGCGATAAGTCGCAATCGGTCGATGCCGTCGTGGGCAAAGCCTTCGGCGTCTTCTCACAGATCAAGGATGCGATCGTATTCCCGCTGAATCCACCGCCGATTCCTGAACTGGGTAACGCGACCGGCTTCACCTTCCGTCTGCAGGACCGCGCTGGCCTGGGTCATGCAGCACTGGTGCAGGCGCGCAACCAGATTCTCGGCATGGCCGCGCAAAGCAAGGTACTGGCGGGTGTCCGTCCTGAAGGACTGGAAGATGCGCCGCAGCTGCAACTGGACATCGATCGCGACAAGGCTAATGCATTGGGCGTGCCGTTCTCGACCATCAACAGTGTGCTGTCGACGGCATTGGGTTCGGCCTACGTCAACGATTTCCCGAATCAGGGACGCCAGCAGCGTGTGATCGTGCAGGCCGACGCCAAGCGCCGCCTGCAACCGGAAGATCTGGACAATCTATATGCCCGCAACAGCAGCGGCACCATGGTGCCGTTCTCCGCCTTCACCACGTCGCAGTGGATCGATGGCCCGGTGCAGTTGATCCGTTATAACGGCTACCCGGCCATGAAGATCGCCGGCGGCGCCGCGCCTGGTCGCAGCACTGGCGAGGCCATGGCGGAAATGGAAGGCTTCGTCGCTAAACTGCCTCCTGGCTTTGGTTTCGAATGGACCGGCCAGTCGCTGGAAGAAAAGACCTCCGGTTCGCAAGCGCCGGCGCTGTATGCGCTGTCGCTGATCGCCGTGTTCCTGGTGCTGGCAGCGCTGTACGAAAGCACCTCGATCCCGTTGGCGGTGATGTTGGTGGTGCCGCTGGGCATTCTCGGCGCTCTGCTGGGCGTGACGCTGCGCGACATGCCCAACGATGTGTACTTCAAGGTCGGGATGATTGCGGTGGTTGGTTTGTCGGCGAAGAACGCGATTCTGATCATCGAGTTCGCCAAAGACCTGCAAGCGCAAGGTATGGGCCTGATCGAAGCGACATTGGAAGCGGTGCATCTGCGGTTCCGCCCCATCATTATGACTTCGATGGCGTTCATCCTCGGCGTGCTACCGCTGGTCGTTGCCAGCGGCGCCGGCTCCGCCAGTCAGCGCGCGATCGGTACCGGCGTGATGAGCGGGATGATCACTGCAACCGTATTGGCCGTGTTTCTGGTGCCGATTTTCTTCGTCGTCGTGCGCCATATCTTCAACGGCAGCGAGCGCCGGCGAGCGCCGGACGCCGGCCATCACAACACCGATGTGGAGGATCAGCATGTTTAAGCTTTCAACTCTGCGTCTGAATCATCTCAGCGCAGCGCTTCTGGTAGCCGGCCTGCTATCCGGCTGCTCGCTGGCGCCGACTTATGAGCGTCCGCTGGCGCCGATCGAGGCCAGCTACCCGGCTGACGCCGGGGGGCAGGCCGCTTACGATGCCGCCACTCTCGGCTGGCGTCAGTTTTTCCCGGATCAGCGTTTGCAGGCGCTGATTGCCGCCGCGCTGGAAAACAACCGCGACCTGCGCGCCGCGGCGCTGAACATCGAGGAAGCACGCGCGCAATACCGGATCACGCGCGCCGATCTGTTGCCCAGCTTGAACGTCACCGGTAATGTTGCGCGTACCCGGACACCGGTAGACCAGTCGATCACCGGCCTGCCAACCATTAGCAGCAGCTATCAAGTCGGGCTGGCCGTACCAGCCTATGAACTGGACTTCTTTGGCCGCGTGCGCAACCTCAAGGATGCTGCGCTATCGACCTATCTGGCGACTGAAGAAGCCAGACAATCGGCGCAAATCAGTCTGGTGGCGCAAGTCGCCCAGACCTATCTGAGCGAGCGCGCGTACACCGAACAACTGAAGCTGGCGCAACAGACGCTGGAAAGCCGCCGGACCAACTTCGAACTGGCGAAAAAACGTTTCGACGTCGGTGCCTCTTCGGCACTGGATCTGCGCCTGGCCGAAACGCTTGTGCAATCCGCGCGTACCGCAGCGGCAACGCTGTCGCGCCAGCGCGTTCAGGCGAAAAATGCCTTGACGCTGCTGGTCGGTAAAAAAATCGATGAGCTGCCCCCCGGCCAGGATCTGGCGCTGCAAGGCATCGTCACCGACATTCCCGCCGGCTTGCCTTCGGACCTGCTCATGCGCCGTCCCGACATTCGTGCGGTAGAACAGAAACTGCTTGCCGCCAACGCCAACATCGGTGCGGCGCGTGCGGCATTCTTTCCGAGAATCAGCCTGACTGGCTCGTTCGGCAGCGCCAGCAGCACACTGGACGGCCTGTTTGAATCCGGCTCGGGCGCATGGTCGTTCGGTCCGCAACTGAGCTTGCCGATTTTCGACTTCGGCCGCACCAGCGCCAATCTGGACCTGGCGGAAGTGCGCAAGAACCAGGCCATCGTGACTTACGAAAAAACCATACAGACAGCCTTCCGCGAAGTTGCCGATGCGCTGGCGGCACGTGGTACATTAGACGAGCAGATCGACGCGCAGGAAGCCTTCCTGGAAGCGCAACAGGAACGTTTGAATCTGACCGACCTGCGCTACCGGAACGGCATCGCGTCTTCGCTCGATCAGCTGGATGCGCAACGCGATCTGTTCTCGGCGCATCAGGCGCTGATTCAGGCGCGGCAGTTGCGTCTGAATAATGCGATCGATCTGTATCGCGCACTGGGAGGGGGATTGCATGAAACGACAGTGAGTGCATCGACAAACGGCGAATAACATTTCACCTGCGCATGAAATTACTAGTCACCGGCGCCACCGGCTTCGTCGGCAAAGCATTGATCACGGCGCTCGCGGTTGACACGCAATATGCGTTGCGCGCATGCGTTCGCCGTAAAAATGTTACGTTTCCCAGCAACGTCGATGTGGTGACGGTCCCCGACCTGACGGCAGACACGGACTGGACTGCCGCCTTGGCAGGCATCGATACCATCGTGCATGCCGCAGCGCGTGTACACGTGATGGACGATCGAGCCATCGATCGACTGGCACAATACCGCCGCGTGAATACCGCCGCTACCTTACGCTTCGCGCAACAGGCCGCCGATGCGGGCGTGCGGCGGTTCGTGTTCATCAGCTCGATCAAGGTCAACGGCGAAGCAACGCCTCCGGGTCGACCCTATACGGCACACGACACGCCGCAGCCAACCGATCCTTATGGTATATCGAAACATGAAGCGGAACAGGGTTTGCTGGCGCTGGCCGGGAGGGCCGGGATGGAACTTGTCATCATCCGGCCTGTGCTGGTATATGGACCCGGCGTCCAGGCCAATTTTCTTAGCATGATGCGCTGGCTGGATAAAGGCGTTCTGCTGCCGCTTGGCGCCATCAAAAGCAATCGCCGCAGCCTGGTTGCGCTGGATAATCTGGTGGATCTGATCACCGTCTGCCTGCGCCACCCTGCTGCAGTCAATCAGGTATTTCTGGTGAGTGATGGAGAAGATGTATCGACAACCGCGCTGCTGCAACGCACCGCCAGGGCATTGCAACGCCCCGCCCGTCTCGTGCCCGTTCCAGTGAGCTGGTTGACCGCGGCAGCCAGGCTTCTGGGAAAGAGCGGGCTTGCTCAACGCCTGTGCGGCTCGTTGCAGGTAGACATCACGAAAACCACTGAACTGCTGCAATGGCGTCCGCCACTCGACCTCGATGAGGCTCTGAGGAAAACCGCCGTTGCGTTGCACATGCGTCAGTAATAAAACCTGTCGCTCAACTCATACGGCACTGGCACGACTGCGTATTGATAACAGCTAATTATCTGCAAACAGTGGACATCCCATCCAGGTACCAATTGGCAAGACGCGAAATGTCTGCGCTCGTCAGAATTTCGGGTGCTGCGTCGCAGCCTAGTACGTGGTCGATCCCACGGCGCACAAATTGCCATTCGGTATTTGCAAACGGCATATTTAATTTGATTGCGCGCTCGAATTTTTTGTCGAACTCTGTGACTGGAGGGCCTAATGTCACTGGCACGCCACTGATTTCAGCAAGGCACGACATGAGTTCTTGATTCGAGACTCCCAGACCGCCGGTGCAATGAAATACTTCGCATGCCGCGCGACTTTCCTCACGCATCGTCAGGGCGACAGCATTGCGCACTAGCTGATCGATCGAAATGAAATCCGGATGGATATTGGGCCTGTAATTGAATGTCAGACAGCCATCGCCAGCGGCGGAAAATACGCGCAACGCGTCGAGGAACATGTAGAAGCCGAAACTATTTCTTGAGGTCCATCCAGTGCGGCTATGGCCGACGACAATCGAGGGGCGAAAGATAGTGAGCGGCATAGCCAGCTCGCGATGCAGCATATGCAAGGCCTGTTCCGCTCCCCACTTGGTCATTTGATAGGTATTGATAAGCGAGGGCGCTGCATGCAGCTGCTCCTCAGTCAGTCCACCCTGCATGCCAGCAACATAGGCGGTCGACATATAGTGAAAACGACGCATACCGGGGCTGGCTGCACACAGCAATTGGAAGAGGCGTGCGCTGATACCGACATTCACTTGAAACGATGAAGCCAGTTGATACGGCGAATAACTCATTTCTGCAGAGCAATGCCAGGCGTACTTGACGCTGGCCAGCGCATCTAACGGAATACTGTGTTCGATGTTTGAGAAATCGACGTCAATCACACTGAGATGTGAGGAAATGCTATGAGACAGATCCAGACCGAAGCCATCAGCGGCTTCAAGAATTGCTGCTGCGGTTCGCGCGCCGCCAGGATCGTTGCGAGACAAAACGAGTACTGGAATCGATTGGGCGAGAAAGCCTGTGGCTAGCGCGCTTCCAACGAAACCCGTTGCTCCGGTAAGTAGTACTTTATTTGCGGTTATCCCGCGCATAAGATGCGAAGCCTTTATCATCAAAAACAAAGTTGAGTGTCAATTTTCAAGCGACTCTCACGTTTAATTTTTCCAAAAATGGATGCGTTGGCGTCATCCAGCAGGTTCAGGCTGGTACTCAGCTCCCAGGCTGACGACAAATCGTAGGACGCGCTGGCGCTCACTCAGGCACCACTGCGGCTGAGAATTGCGGTAGGACGCGTGGGTCGCATCAGCGATGCTTCATCGACCAGGAAAGCAGCGCCGAATAGTCACGCTGTTTGTCGGCTTCGTCCATATCACGCAATGGTTTCATAACCGCATCGGCCATATCATGACTGACACCCAATGCCTGTGCATGAGCCATCACCAGTCGCATGTCTTTTTCGAGACTGGCCAGTGCAAAGCGCGCGCTCGTATCAGCTTGCAGGTAACGTTCACCGATACGTTGATACAAGGGCGAGGCCAACCCGCTCCCCTTTAGCACAGTCAAAAACTGCGTCACACTCAATTGCTGCGCTTCAAGCATTGCGATGGCTTCACCCAGGCCACGAGCCATCGTTCCCACCAGCAGGTTCAGCGCTAGCTTGGCGCTGCTACCGGTGCCCGGCATACCGAAGTGTAGGATTTCGGCGCCTATCGCCTTGAGTACAGGACGTGCCCGGGTTAGATCACCCATTTCAGCGCCCACCAGGAAACCAAGCGTGCCGTGCTGGGCGTCATGCACGCTGCCACTCATCGGCGCATCCACCAGACTGGCGCCATGCTCGCTCGCCATGCGCGCAAGCTCGATGATTGCGTCAGGGCTGTGGGTACCGAGGCTGATGATCAGCGACGGAACAGGCTCTCCAGTCAGCGCACCGTCAGGGCCATACAATACCGAGCGCAGCGCGTTGTCATCGCTTACCACCGTGATTACCGCCATGGCATTTCGCACTGCGTCCTGTGGCGTCGACGCCAGCTGCGCGCCGGCATCGACGAGTGCCGCAGTCTTGCCCGGCGTGCGGTTGTAGACCATCAATGGGTAGCCATGAACTAGTAAACGATGGCTGAGAAGGCGACCCATCAAACCGCACCCGAGCAAGGCAAGGCGGGGATAGGTCTTATGCATGGACGGCCTCTATGAAGAAATCTAGGTTTTCCCCTGAAGTCATCAAACTCCTGTCGTTGGCATGAGCTGCGAGGTCATGGCCACCAACATCACCAGGCCACCGATCATGAGGTATATATGCGATGCCCATGTCTTGTCGGGCAAGCGGCGATACCACTCGAGGAACAGCAGGCCGGTTGGGAAATACAGCCCGATCGTGATCCAACCCTTGGCGGCGAGCAGCAATCCATTATGCACACCCCACAGTATCAGCAGGCAGGTGAGCAAATGAACGATGCGCAGTATCCAGAAAACGGTTTGTTCGCCAATGACCAATGGAACCGTGCGTACCCCGGCCTGGCTGTCACCGTGTATATCGCGCAGGTCCCACATCAACTCAACGAAATAGTTCAGACCAAAGCAGATCAGGATGGTCAACGCCGCCACGGTGCCAGGCCACTGCCCGACATAGAAATACGAGGTGGGTATCAGCGTTACCGACCAGAAAATGCCGGCGTACACGTTCTTCAGGAAAGGAATTTCCTTGATGCGGATCACGCGCCGATGAGCGCCAAAACGCAGTGGGCGGCTGTACAGGCTGCACAAGAAATTGACCGCGCCACTATATAGCACGAAGGCCCAGCCAGCTGGCAAGGACAGCAGAAAGCCTAGAAAGAAGCAGAGGAAGATAACGATTTTTGTCAATCTGGCGTTATCGCCCAGCACACGGTAGCGCGTCGTGTAGTTGATCGCATCCTCGTCCTGGTCGGTGTACATGTTGTAGATGTAGCTACCGGTGGTGGTGAGGGTAATCATGAGGTAGTACTGGAGCGGTAGCGTTAGTCCGGCGTCCAGGTTCCAGAAGAAGGTCAGTAGCGCAGGCATCAAAAAGACGTGGACCCGGTTGGTGAAAAAATAGCCGGCGCTGTCAATGGACAAGGTTCTGAGGTTCATAGATGCCTCTATAAAAATTCGAGCAATGCATCAAGGGTAGCGATCACCCGATCTGGGCATGGGGCACTGGTTGCGAAAAACGCGAATCCTGGCAGGTAACGATCAGGCAGCGGGACATAGTCACGCGATCAGAGTCGCGCTACGAGTCAGGTCATTAACGATGTGACGGCGCCAGTAAGCGGGGGATGCGAAGTAGCGCGAGAATGCCGACATTGCCGCGCACGCTTGCGCGCTAAACCCAGGTTGCGCTTGTTTGAGCGCCGTGCTGGCGCGTTCCAGGCAGCGGTCGACCTCTTGCCGGCATCCCGCCACCGCTCCACAGCGCTCCAGAATCGTGATGACCGTGGCAGTATCCAGACCAGCTTTTTCACCAGCCTGCCAACGCAGGAGATCTGCCAGATCGGCGCCGCTGGCCAGGGTCTTGGCCAGTGCGTACAGGTAGGTCGGTTTACAGCGCAGCAAGTCGGTGCCGATCCCGCGTCCTTGGCCTTTTTCACTATCGATATTCAAATCTTCCAGGTCGTCTTGCAATTGATAGGCGACCGCCGACTGGCCGGCCCAGGTTTTGAGCGCAGCGACCTGTTCGGGCTGGGCGTTGGCCAGGCGTGCGCCTGTATACGCGCAGACTTCGAACAGGCGTCCGGTCTTTAGCCACGCATTACTGAGGCAGGCATCAGGCGAATACATGGCATCACCCTCGTGATAGACATCTTTGAGTTGCGCGACGTTATCGTACAGGTCATGCCAGTCCAGGGACATCGCCACATCAAGGCGCGCTTCAGCGGGGAAATCCGAGCGCAGCATCGCATATCCAGCCATAGCGCGGCATATTTTCCCGTATGCGAATGCTGTGATCGTGCCGCGCCGTAAGGCTTCATCAGAGAACAGGAAGCTTGCCGCATCGTGCTGGACAGGCGCGCGGCGCCTGTCATGGAACAACGACGCAAACGCCAGATGTGAGGTGGGCCAGCCTCGCCGGGCGCTATCCTCGTCATAAATATCATCATGCACCAGTGTGTGGTGATGGTAGATCTGAAGCGCGGCGGCAACCGGGATGATTGCCTGACTGCGCTCCTCGCTGCATGCCTGGTAGGCCAGCGCCACGGCAATTCCATGCATGCGTTTGCCGCCCGAGGCAAGATAGTGGCGCATCCAGCGATATACGCGCTGGATCAACGTGTGATCGTGTTCTGGCCCCTGCTGTTCCAGATGGGTAATGGAGCGGCTCATTTCCTCATCGATTGCCAGGCGAAGCGCGTCGAGCGTGGCGGGCATATCAGACTGTTCAGTAATCATGTGCTTATCCTATGGTTGTGAATGACGCGCAGCGTAACCAGCATTGGGTAGCCCGTATGCCCGCTATCCAGGTGTCGTTGCAACGGCGTTAGCGCGCAGCTGTGTTCCAGACAGGGGGTACCCGGCAATGGCATGAGACAAATTGCCAGGAATGCGGCCATCCACAATGAAGGCTGGAATGCCGTGTTCAGCGACTCGTAAGCCGTTGGCAATTTTTTTCCGCATGCCGCCGCTGACATCGTGTACCGCCGCATCGACCTCATCGATCAGCACCGCATCATTGGCGCTGAGATGGAGGTATATCTCCTCGTCCAGTCCAAAGTGGCGGTAGACGCCATGCGCTCGAGTAGCAAGCACCAGAGATTTTGCGCATATGGCTATAGCCAAATCAGCCGCGATGCTATCGCTTGAATAGATAATAAAGCCATGCTCATCCAAGGCGAAATTGCCTCCGATAACAGGCGTCATGCCGCGGACGAGTAAATCGGAAACCAGCTCAGTTCTGCTCAACCGGAGTTGGCCATTGGTGCAACTGGCCAAATTCACCACAGACAGACGGAATGGATGCAAGCCAGCCTCTTGTAGACAGGCCAGTACCTCTGCTTCCATCTTTGCCAGTTGGCATGACACTTCAGCCACTACTGCATGCCGGCCGCTACCTAGACGGCCATCCATGTACCCATGCTTCAAGGCTGGCGGTTTGCCAAAAGCACCCGTTCCATGCAATACAACTACCGGTTGTGCAGAAGCAGCAATTTCCCTAGCGCAGTCAATGAGGATCTGGTGATTTAATTCTGGCCTGGCGCCTGATTGCAGCGATGTAATCAGGCTTCCGCCCAGTTTTAATACATGGGGACATGGAATAGGAGATGTCGGAAACTTCAACACACACCAGCTCATTCAGCTGCTGCTGCAATACGGCTGGGAATCTTGTTGGCCGATGCGATGAATAGCTTCGCTTTTTCTGGATCGATTGTAGTGGATCGGTTATACGAACTACACACTGCTCCACGTACTCCTACTACGTCAGCGCCAATAACCGCTAATTCTTCAAGATGTTCAGCGCGAACGGAACCAGCCAGCGCGACCTTAAGTCCACGTGCATGCGCAGTGCTGACGAATTGCTCAAGTTCTTTGGCGCTGAGAGCATCAAATAAACCTTTACCATCCTTGATGAAGGTGTCGACCATGACCATGTCTGATTCTGAGTTCGCAGCAATTTCAACCAACGCCTCAGGAGGCAGGCCGCCAAAGCGCTTATAGTCAGCATATCCAGCGGTCACGACTGTAACGGACGGATCGAATTCCTTGCAGCTGCGCACCACGCCGCGCATCAGTTCGACACCTTCCGCAACTGTTTTTGATCCATGCAATCCGGCTTTGACGTACTTGACGCCGCAACTGGCTGCGCCAAGCGCTGCCAGCGCTGCCGTACCCGGCTTGTGGGGCAGATCACCAAGGGTTGCGCTGAACACAATCCTGGGATCCGCTATTGTTTTGATGACATTGCGAATCACCCAGGGAAAGTTGGCTCCGAGCGAGCCCTCATTGATGTTTTTGATATCAATGATGTCGGTACCGCATTTCCAGGCGATAACGGCTTCTTCGGTGTTAATTGGGCTGATTAGAACTTTCATGCTTTGCCTGCCTTTCTTTATCGGGAGGAAGTAAGAAGTTTGCTGACGTCAAATATAACTTACCATAAAGTTGACATATTGATAAGGTTATTTTTGCCGAAAGGAAACATAAAGTCGATATATAGATAGGGTTATGCGAAGCCCATACGCGCAACCGCGCCAATACGGGCGCTAAGACAAAAAAAATCCCAACTCGGATGAGTTGGGATTTAGGGTATTGGTGGAGCCGGCGGGAATCGAACCCGCGTCCGCAAGCACTCTACAGACAGTTCTACATACTTAGCGCTGTCATTTGATTTAACCCGAACGACGCGGACACGCACGCTGCGTCAAGGCGAGTCACCTTGGATTTAGCCTTGAAACAAGTGACCCGATTCAAGGCGATTCCTTGTGAATGACTCTACTGCTGTTTGACCAGCCTACCCCAAGGAAAAAGTAGTGTAGAGCTGACCGGTATCAAGCGGCCAGTGCGTACGAGTTATCGTTTGCAGTTATATCTAGTCTGATTGTATTTACGAGGTAGTCAGGCCTCGGTATGCCCTGTGCTGCTTTGCAACCCACGTCGAAACCAGGTCGGCCCCATACAGCTTGACATTATAACTTAGTCCGGTGGAGGTTTGCCGGTTTATCGAGGATCTGGCGCATCTTGCTGTTGCAGCATCGGAACGCGGCAAACGCTTTCACTGCATTGTGGCGGCCCTCAATGCTGCAATGATGAGCTGATCAGATCCAGCAATTGCAATGGCGTGTGCAGTAGCGCGTCGGCTTTCCATGATGCCGGTTCGATGTAGCCGCAATAGCCCCAGGTGGCGGCAATCGTTTGCATGCCGGCGGCGTGGCCGGCCTGGATGTCGCGCAGATCGTCGCCGACATACCAGCAGTCCTGCGCAGGCAGTCGCAGGCGGCTTGCTGCTTCAAGTAGTGGCGCGGGATGCGGTTTGGCGTGCGCGGTGGTGTCGCCGGAGACGATACAGCCGGCATGACCAAGGCCGATTTGTGGCACCAGCGGGTCGGTAAAGCGTGAGGCCTTGTTGGTAACGATACCCCAGGAAAAACCTTGCGCTTCCAACTGTTTCAGCAAGTCGGCAACGCCGTCGAACAAGCTACTGTCGACGACCAGTCTGGATGCGTAGCGATTCAGGAAGTCGACGCGCAATTCTTCGTAGCCGGCGTCGTCGGGTTTGAGGCCGAAGGCCGCTCCGATCAAGCCACGCGCGCCGGCGGAAACAAGCGGACGAAGTAATGCGTAAGGGGTCGGTTCCAGGTTTCGCTCCGTGCGTAAGGCATTGACTGCTGCGGCAAGATCCGGGGCGGTGTCGGCGAGGGTGCCGTCGAGGTCGAACAGGATGGCGCGTGGCTTCTTCAAAGGCATCTTGATGCAAACCTGTTGATGAGATCGTGAACCAGTTCTTACAGCGGCTTGCGGCAAGCCGTCATGTAGTTGACGCTGCTGTTCTGGTTGATCGAATACAATCTGGTCAACGGATGGTAGGAGAGTCCCCTGAGTCCATCGAGTTCCAGATCTGCTTCGCGAATGAAACGTGCCAGTTCTGCCGGTGTAATGAATCTGGCGTAATCGTGCGTGCCCTTGGGTAGCATGCGCAGCAGATATTCTGCGCCCAGGATGGCAAACAGATACGCTTTCGGATTGCGATTCAAGGTGGAAAAAAACACATGTCCACCTGGTTTGACCAGTGTCGAACAGGCGCGCACGATAGAGGCCGGATCGGGAACATGTTCCAGCATTTCCATGCAGGTAACGACATCGAATTGCGCGGCTTCAAGCGCGGCGAGTTCTTCCGCTGCGATTTTCCTGTAGCGGATGTGAACACCGGATTCCATGCCGTGCAGATCAGCGGCTTTCAACGCTTTTTCGGATAAATCGATACCAGTGACTTTGGCGCCTTTGCGCGCCATGGATTCGGCAAGGATGCCGCCGCCGCAGCCGACGTCGACGACTGTTTTGCCGGACAGGGCGGCGCGCGCATCGATCCATTCCAGGCGGAGTGGATTGATTTCGTGCAAAGGACGAAATTCAGAGGTGGGATCCCACCAGCGATGCGCGATATCGCTGAATTTTTGCAGTTCCAAAGGGTCGGCATTCATGGGGAGAATCATAGTCGAAACAATCGATTTGCTGTCCGGAGAGAATTGGCGCTCCAAAAAAAACCCCGCTGAAGCGGGGTTTAATTCGATTGAATCTGATTACCTGTTGCGAATACCAACGACTTCGATTTCAACGCGGCGGTTCTTGGCGCGGCCAGCAGCAGTCTTGTTGTCTGCGATTGGTTGCGATTTGCCCTTGCCTTTGGTATAGACGCGGTCGCTTTCAACGCCGTTGGCAACCAGGTATGCCTTGACCGCTTCAGCGCGGCGTTCGGATAACTTCTGGTTGTAGGCGACCGAACCGATGTAGTCAGTGTGGCCGACGGCAATGATGACTTCCAGATTCAGGTCTTTCAGGTTGGCGACCAGCTCGTTCAGTTTGGACTTGCCGGCCGGCTTCAGGACTGCCTTGTCGAAGTCGAAGAATGCATCAGCGGTGTAAGTGACTTTTTCCGATGTCGGTGCGGTTGCCGGAGCTGCGGCCACTGGGGCAGGAGCTGCGGCCACTGGGGGAGGAGCAGCTTCTTCGCAAGGGCCGTTGACATAGGCAGTTTGCCAGCACAGACCATAGCCGCTACGGGTCACGATATCACGACTGTCCTGCAGATACAGGCTGTCTGGACGGACTTTGATGTCCTTGATTTCCTGTGCGGTCACAGACAGGGCGATGGCTGCGGACGTAACAGCGAAGACGAGTTTTGCTAATTTGTTCATGTTTCTCCTCTCGGGTGAAATATCCATATCCGCAGATAAACTGCGCTACAAATACAAAATGACGACATCAAAAAGACGGATAGTATCATGCGTTTCAGGTCACCACGCGCCTCTTTGCAGGGGATACGCAATGAGCTTAGCCGCCATTCTGCCACAGGCTGGTGCAATCGGTGAACGTTAGTAAATTTGCCTAGTCAACGTTTTTTATACACAGTTGTTTTTTGGCAACATGGTGTTTGCCTCTTCGAGCATGCTCAGGCGTTACCGGAAATGCAGGTTTTTGCACCGCGTCTATCGGCGTCGATGATTTGAATTGGAGCAGCTGGTCGTGGGGTCATCGATAATCATTTCCTATCGTTGGATAATGCCTGTGTAGCGGGGTTGGCAGCCATCGTGACTGGTGACGGAAGCGGTCGGCGTGCCTTGGCATGCTAGAATCGCTGGCGCTGGCCGCTATTGCTGTCTGCACATATTCCTGTGGAGCTTGATTTAACGACAGAGCTCCAATACTTCCCGACTTGCCAATGGATCAATTCGCCAAAGAAACCATCCTCATTTCCCTTGAAGAAGAGATGCGCAAGAGTTATCTCGATTACGCCATGAGCGTGATCGTGGGGCGTGCTTTACCGGACGTGCGTGATGGCTTGAAACCGGTGCATCGCCGTGTGCTGTTTGCGATGCACGAGATGAACAACGTCTGGAATCGCCCGTTTGTGAAATGCGCGCGCGTGGTCGGTGAGGTCATGGGTAAGTACCATCCGCACGGCGATGCGTCGATTTACGATACGCTGGTGCGCATGGCGCAAGACTTCTCGCTGCGTTATACATTGGTGGATGGCCAGGGCAATTTTGGTTCGGTCGATGGTGACGGCGCTGCGGCGATGCGCTACACCGAGTGTCGCCTCGACAAGATCACCAATGAACTACTGGCCGACATCGAAAAAGAAACTGTCGATTTCGATCCCAATTATGATGGCAAGGAAAAAGAACCGTCGGTGCTGCCGACGCGTATTCCCAACCTGTTGATCAACGGGTCATCCGGTATCGCGGTGGGAATGGCGACCAATATTCCGCCGCATAACCTCACCGAGGTCATCAACGGCGCATTGCATGTGCTGGCGAATGCCGATTGTACGATTGACGAACTGATCGAGCTGATTCCGGCACCGGACTTTCCGACTGGAGGCATCATTTATGGCGTGTCTGGTGTGCGTGACGGTTATCGTACCGGCCGCGGTCGTGTGGTCATGCGCGCCAAAACGAGCTTCGAGGAGTTCGGCCGCGACGGACGTACTGCGATCATCGTCGATGAACTGCCCTATCAGGTCAACAAGAAAGCCTTGCTGGAACGCATCGCCGAACTGGTGCGCGATAAAAAGCTGGAAGGCATTTCCGATCTGCGTGACGAGTCCGATAAATCGGGCATGCGCGTGGTGATCGAGTTGAAGCGCGGCGAAGTGCCGGAAGTGGTGCTTAATAATCTGTACAAGCAGACACAGCTGCAGGACACTTTCGGCATGAATATGGTGGCGTTGGTCGATCGCGAACCCAGGCTGCTGAATCTGAAGCAAATGCTGGAATACTTCCTGTCGCATCGCCGCGAAGTGGTCACGCGCCGCACGGTTTTCGAGCTGCGCAAGGCAAGGGAGCGTGGTCATGTGCTGGAAGGTCTGGCCGTTGCACTGGCCAACATCGACGACTTCATCGCCATCATTCGCGCCGCTCCAACGCCGCCGATTGCAAAATCCGAACTGATGGCGCGCGCCTGGGATTCTTCCATGGTGCGTGAGATGCTGGCGCGCGCCGGCGAGAACGCTGGCGGAATCACCGCATTCCGTCCGGAAAATCTGTCTGTGCATTACGGCATTCAGGCCGATGGCCTGTACAGATTGTCTGACGATCAGGTGCAGGAAATCCTGCAAATGCGCCTGCAACGCCTGACTGGTCTGGAACAGGACAAGATCATCAACGAATACCGGGAAGTGATGGAGCAGATCGCCGACCTGCTGGATATCTTGTCCAGGCCGGCACGTGTGACGGCGATCATCACCGATGAACTGATCGCCGCCAGGAACGACTTTGGCATCGATGCCAGGGACGGGCGCCGTTCGACCATCGAGTTGAACGCCACCGACCTCGGTACTGAAGACCTAATCACGCCGCAGGATCTGGTCGTGACCTTGTCACACACCGGCTACATGAAGTCGCAGCCGGTCTCCGAATACCGCGCGCAAAAACGCGGCGGGCGGGGCAAGCAGGCCATGGTGACTAAGGACGATGACTGGATCGATCAGCTGTTCATCGCTAATACGCACGATTACATCCTGTGTTTTTCCAATCGCGGACGACTGTACTGGCTGAAAGTGTGGGAAGTGCCGCAAGGTTCACGCAACTCGCGCGGCAAACCGATCGTCAATATGTTCCCGTTGCATGATGGCGAAAAAATCACCGTGGTGCTGCCATTGTCCGGCGAAAATCGCGTCTTCCCTGAAGACCGTTACGTTTTCATGTCGACCAGTCTCGGCACGGTCAAAAAGACACCGTTGTCCGACTTCAGCAATCCGCGCAAGGCTGGCATTATTGCGGTCGATCTTGATGAGGGCGATTTCCTGATCGGTGCTGCGTTGACCGATGGTCAGCATGACGTCATGCTGTTCTCCGATGCCGGCAAGGCAGTTCGTTTCGACGAAAATGACGTGCGTCCCATGGGTCGCACCGCGCGCGGCGTGCGCGGCATGAGCCTTGATGAAGGCCAGCAGGTCATCGCATTACTGGTGGCCGAGAATGAGCAGCAATCCGTACTGACGGCGACGGAAAACGGTTTTGGCAAGCGCACGCCGATCGCTGAATATACTCGCCATAGTCGCGGTACCAAAGGTATGATCGCGATCCAGACCAGCGAGCGCAACGGCAAGGTGGTCGCTGCCACGCTGGTGGAAGCCAGTGACGAGATCATGTTAATCACTACTGGTGGCGTGCTGATCCGCACCCGTGTGTCGGAAATCCGCGAAATGGGCCGTGCTACTCAGGGGGTGACGCTGATTGCCGTCGAAGACGGTGCCAGACTGAGCGGCTTGCAACGCGTGCTTGAGTCCGACGCCGAAGAATACAAGGGTGAGGAGGATGTTGAGAGCGCCAATGATGCTACGGCTGGCGAGGGCGACGCAACGGCGGAATAAATCCTCATGATCTGCATCGATGTCGTTCCGGCGGGCGCTGGAACCTGACTTTCGTCAGGACGGTCTTGTGCGGCAGTTTTTAGTTTTTAGTCTACATCATGTTTTACAATTTTTCCGCTGGTCCGGCTGTATTACCGAAAGAAGTCTTGCAGCAGGCTGCCGATGAAATGCTGGACTGGCACGGCAGCGGCATGTCCGTGATGGAAATGAGTCATCGCGGCAAGGAATATACGTCTATCATCGAAGCGGCTTTGCGCGATCTACGTGAGCTGCTTGCGGTTCCGGCCAACTACAGGATTCTGTTCCTGCAAGGCGGCGCGATCGCCGAGAATGCCGTGATTCCGATGAATCTTGCCGGTCGGCGCGGCAGTGTCGGGGTGACGGACTATGTCAACACTGGCGCCTGGTCGACCAGGTCGATCGAGGAAGCGCGCCGCTATTGCAAAGTCAACGTCGCAGCTTCATCCGAAGCGGAAAAATTTGTCCGCATTCCCGCACGTGACACTTGGAAGTTGTCACGTAACGCTGCTTACGTTCATCTCTGCACCAATGAGACCATCAATGGCGTCGAGTACCAGTTTACACCCGACGTCGCTGCCGATACCGACAACGCACCGATCGTGGCGGACATGTCTTCGCACATTTTGTCGCGCGCGGTGGATGTCTCCAGGTATGGCGTGATCTACGGCGGCGCGCAAAAGAACATTGGTCCGGCCGGCGTTACCATCGTCATCGTGCGCGAAGACTTGCTCGGTCACGCCTTGCCGATCTGCCCTTCGGCCTTCGACTGGAAAACCGTCGCCGACAACGATTCCATGTACAACACGCCGCCGACCTATGCGATCTACATTGCCGGTTTGGTCTGCCAGTGGCTCAAGCGCCAGGGGGGCGTGGCCGAAATGGAGCGCCGCAATATCGCCAAGGCGAATCTGCTGTACGACTGTCTGGACAGCAGCGGGTTTTATACGACACGTATCGTCAAAGAATGCCGTTCACGCATGAACGTGCCGTTTTTTCTGCGTGACGAAACATTGAACGAGACATTTCTGGGCGGCGCCAAAGAGTGCGGTTTGCTGCAGTTGAAAGGCCACAAGTCGGTCGGCGGCATGCGCGCATCGATCTACAATGCCATGCCGATAGAAGGTGTACAAGCCCTGGTGGACTACCTCCGCGATTTCGAGCGGACACACGGCTGAGAGATGGTGGCGCGCTGTCTGCGAACCGGGCAGAAACAGGACTGGATCGGAAAGATTACCATGAGTGATGATCAACTCTTGCCATTGCGTCGGAAGATCGACGCCATTGATGCGCGCATTCTCGATTTGCTCAACCGGCGTGCGCGCGTTGCGCAGGAGGTCGGTCGCATCAAGGCCGAAACCAGCGCGCCGGTGTTTCGTCCTGAGCGTGAAGCGCAGGTGTTGCGCAAGGCTGCTGAACATAATCCGGGGCCGTTGTTGTTCTCGGATATTCAAACCATTTTCCGCGAAGTCATGTCGGCCTGCCGTGCGCTCGAAAAGCGTGTCGTGGTGGCCTACCTCGGCCCCGAAGGCACCTTCAGCGAGCAAGCCGTGTACCAGCAGTTCGGTCATGCTGTCACAGGTTTGCCGTGCGTGTCGATCGATGAAGTGTTCCGTGATGCCGAAGCCGGTACCGCTGATTTCGGCGTGGTGCCGATCGAAAATTCTTCCGAAGGCGTGATCAATCGCACGCTTGATTTATTGCTGCAAACCACGCTGCGCATCAGTGGTGAAGTGTCCATTCCGGTTCATCACAGCCTGATGACCAGGACTGGCAGCATGCAAGGTGTCACGCGCATCTGCGCGCATTCACAGGCACTGGCGCAATGCAATGCCTGGCTCCGTCAGAACTATCCGGCCGTCGCGCGCCAGGCAGTGGCGTCGAATGCCGAAGCGGCGCGCATAGCCGGCGAAGATGCCGGTGTTGCTGCTATTGCCGGTGAGATTGCCGGGCAAAAATATCATTTGCAAACCGTCAATGCTCACATTCAGGATGATCCGCACAACCGCACGCGCTTCGCGGTGATCGGCCGGTTGCAGACCGAACCCTCCGGCCGCGACCAGACTTCCATCGTGCTGTCGGTGCCGAACAGGGCTGGCGCCGTCTACAACTTGCTCGCGCCGCTGGCCCGGCACGGCGTATCGATGACGCGTTTCGAATCGCGTCCGGCGCGCATGGGAGTGTGGGAATACAATTTCTACGTCGATTTGGAGGGCCACGAGGAAGACGAAAAGGTCGCCAAAGCGCTGGCCGAACTCAAAGAAAACGCGGCTTTCTTCAAGCTGCTGGGTTCTTATCCTGTTTAAGTTATTCGGAGGTTCGCCATGTCCCTGCAATTTGGTCCCGAGTATGTACGCACCATCGCGCCGTATCAGGCGGGCAAGCCGATTGCCGAAGTCGCGCGCGAATTCGGTTTGGAGAGGCACAAGATCATCAAGCTGGCATCCAACGAAAATCCGCTGGGCATGCCCGAATCGGCCAGACTGGCGATGCAGCAGGCTATCGCCGACAGCAGCCGCTATCCTGACGCCAACGGTTTCGACTTGAAGGCCGCGATCAGCGCCAGGTATGAGATCCCGCAGGACTGGATTACGCTGGGCAATGGCAGCAACGATATTCTGGAACTGGCTGCGCATGCTTTTGTGCAACCCGGGCAATCGGTCGTGTTCGCGCAATACGGCTTCCTGGTGTATGCCCTGGCGACGCAGGCTGTCGGCGCGCGCGCCATCGAGGTCGAGGCCAGGGATTTCGGCCACGATCTGCCGGCGATGGCGGCCGCCGTCGTGGATGACACGCGTCTGGTCTACATCGCCAATCCGAACAATCCGACCGGTACTTTTCTGCCTTCTGCCGCGCTGGAAATTTTTCTCAAGGCAGTACCGCAGCATGTCGTCGTGGTCATCGACGAAGCTTATAACGAATACCTGTCTGCCGATCTGCAATACGAATCGACCGGCTGGGTACGCTGCCATCCAAACCTGATCGTATCGCGCACCATGTCCAAGGCTTACGGCCTGGCAGGTCTGCGCGTCGGTTTCGCGATTGCGCAGCCGGCCATCACTGACCTGCTCAATCGTATCCGTCAGCCGTTCAACGTCAATTCGCTGGCGCAGGCCGCTGCCGTTGCTGCACTGAACGACAAGGCATTCCTGCAAAAGAGCGCGCAGCTCAACGCGCAAGGTTATCAACAACTGACTGCTGCTTTTGACAACATCGGTCTGCGCTATGTGCCGTCCTGCGGCAATTTCGTGCTGGTGCGGGTTGGTGAAGACGACGGCGCCGGCGCGCGCGTGAATCTGGCATTGCTCAGAAAAGGCATCATCGTGCGTCCGGTCGGTAATTACGGTTTGCCGCAATGGTTGCGCGTCACGATCGGCTTGCCGGAAGAAAACGCAGCCTTCATCACAGCATTGAAAGCGATATTGGGTTGATGATCGTGAAAAAAATTGTCATCTTTGGTGTTGGCCTGATCGGCGGTTCATTTGCGCTGGCATTGAAAAAAGCCGGCGTGGCCGGGCGGATCGTCGGTGTCGGCCGCTCGGAAGCATCGTTGTTGCGGGCAAAAGCATTGGGCATCATCGATGTCCTCAGTACCTCGGTTGCTGATGCCGTGCAAGGCGCCGATTTGATCATGCTGGCAGCGCCGGTGGCACAAACGGGAGCTATTCTGGCTGGCATCGCGCCGTACTTGCAAACGGGTACTGTCGTCACGGACGTTGGCAGTATCAAGGCGGATGTGGTGGCGGCCGCGCGCGAAGCGCTGGGCGGAAAAATCGCGCAGTTCGTGCCGGGGCATCCGATCGCGGGGTGCGAGCAGAGCGGACCGGAAGCGGCGCTGGCCGATCTGTATGTCGGCAAAAAGTTTGTCATGACGCCTTTGCCGGAAAATGCCGAGGGCGATATCGAGCGCGTGGCGCAAGCCTGGCAAGCTTGCGGCGCGCTGATTCATCGACTGAGTCCGCAGGAACATGACGCTGTGTTTGCCGCAGTCAGTCATTTGCCGCATCTGCTGGCTTATGCGCTGGTCGACGATATTGCTGCGAAGCCGCATGCGTCTGTCCTATTCCAGTATGCGGCCAGTGGTTTCCGGGATTTCACGCGTATTGCCGGTTCATCGCCGGAAATGTGGCGTGATATTTCTCTGGCTAATCGTACCGCCTTGTTGCGCGAGCTTGACGTTTATCTGGTCCAGTTGATGCGCATGCACAAGATGTTGGTCGAGTGCGATAGCGACGGTCTGGAAAAAATTTACGCCCGTGCCCGGCAGGCGCGGCGCAGCTGGGCGGATGAAATTGAAACCGCCGGGTGGCAAAGTAAAGAGAGCGGGGATTGAGCAGGAATTGCCGGCCTGACGCGCAGGCGCTGCCAGAACGTCAACACGTTCTACTAATCCATTGAATGATTATTTCCGATGAAACAGGTTGCTTATCCTCACCACATTGACCTCCATCCTGTGGCGCATGCGCAGGGTACGGTAAAACTGCCCGGTTCCAAAAGCATTTCCAATCGTGTTCTACTGTTGGCGGCCTTGTCGCGCGGCACGACCCGGATCATAGATCTGCTGGCCTCCGACGATACCTTGGTGATGCTGATGGCCTTGCAGCAGCTCGGCGTCAAATGGGAGCAGATCGACGGCACGCAGAATTACATCGTGCATGGCGTGGATGGCGTGCTGCCGGTGCATCAGGCCGATTTGTTCATGGGTAACGCCGGCACTGCGATCCGTCCATTGACGGCAGCGTTGGCGGTGCTTGGCGGCGACTATATTCTGCATGGCGTGCCGCGCATGCATGAGCGGCCGATCGGTGATTTGGTCGATGCGCTCAACGACGTTGGCATGCGCATCGAATACACCGGCAATCCGGGTTATCCGCCACTGCATATCCGCCGCGGCATGCTTAGTGCGCAGCGCATGAAAGTACGCGGCAATGTATCCAGCCAGTTCCTGACGGCCCTGCTCATGGCTGCGCCGCTGATGGCGAAGTCCGGGCCGATGGTCATCGAGGTCGAGGGGGAGTTGATTTCCCGGCCTTACATCGAAATTACCCTGAATCTGATGCGCCGTTTCGGCGTTGAGGTGCAGCGCGATGGCTGGCAGTCGTTTACGATTGCCGCCGGCCAGTATTACCGCAGCCCGGATGTCATCCATGTCGAGGGAGATGCTTCGTCGGCGTCGTATTTCCTCGCCGCCGGCGCGATCGCGGGCGGACCAGTCCGCGTGGAAGGTGTCGGTAAGGATAGCATTCAGGGCGATGTGCGTTTTGTCGAAGCACTGCGCCAGATGGGCGCCAGCATCACCATGGGTGACAACTGGATCGAGGCGGCTGCGCACGGCGTGCTCAAGGCCATCGATGCCGATTTCAACCATATTCCTGATGCGGCCATGACGATTGCCGTGGCAGCTTTGTATGCCGATGGCACCAGCGTGCTGCGCAACATCGCCAGTTGGCGCGTCAAGGAAACCGACCGCCTGGCGGCCATGGCGACTGAGCTGCGCAAGTTCGGCGCCATCGTGGAAGAAGGTGTGGATTATCTGAGTGTAACGCCGCCGGCGCAGTTGACGCCGGCCGCTATCGATACCTATGACGATCATCGCATGGCGATGTGTTTCGCGTTGGTATCGCTGGACGGCGCGGCGCGGCGCGGCGCGCGCGTGCGCATCAAGGATCCGAAGTGTGTGGCCAAGACTTTTCCGGATTACTTCCGGGTATTCCAGCAGATCGCTGGACAGACATTGGTTTGAATTCCCATGACTGCGGCAACTATTCCCGTCATCACCATCGACGGCCCGACTGCTTCGGGGAAAGGCACAGTGGCGCAAAGGGTGGCGCAGCATCTCGGTTTCCATTACCTGGATTCAGGCGCTCTGTATCGGTTGACGGCCTTGTCGGCGATGCGTCGCGGCGTGGACATGAGCGACGAACATGCGTTGGCCAAGAGCGCCATGCACTTGCGTTGTCGTTTCGACGGTGCGCATATTTTTCTGGCCAATGAAGATGTCACGCAGGCCATTCGCACGGAGGAGGTCGGTAACACAGCATCAAAAATTGCGCTACTGACAATGGTCCGGCAAGCCTTGTACGGCAGGCAGCTCAGTTTTTGTAAAGCGCCTGGGCTGGTTGCTGATGGTCGTGACATGGGTACGGTCATCTTCCCGCATGCACTGCTGAAGGTGTTTTTGACCGCCAGCGTCGAAGCAAGAGCGCAGAGACGTTATAAGCAATTGATTGACAAGGGTTTTTCTGCTAGCATAAATGGCATTTTGAAAGATTTGCGGGAGCGTGACGCGCGCGATATGAATCGCGCATCGGCGCCGCTCAAGCAGGCGAAAGGGGCATATCTGCTGGATACTTCCGCCATGACGGCCGATGAGGCGGCGGCGCGGGTGCTCGGCTGGTACGCAGCTTTATGAGCGTTGCCTGCTGCCGTTTGTCGTTCCTGTCGTACCATTGGTGCTCGCTGAATGCAAAGTTCAGTGAGTGTTGATAAACCTGAACCCACTATTTATCGCTTTTTGCGCGCATCGGCAGTTTGATTTTCGCAAATCGTGACCGGATATTGGCCAATACCTTTCTTGATTTTTATGTCTACCATTACTGTTCTGGCTCCCGGCGCCGCCGGCGCCGATGCATTTGCAGCGCTGTTCAACGAATCGCTGTCGCGTCAAGACATGCGTTCCGGCGAAGTCATTTCGGCTGAAGTCGTCCGCCTTGACCATAACTTCGTTATCGTCAACGCTGGCTTGAAGTCCGAAGCCTTCATCCCTGTTGAAGAATTCAAAAACGACAACGGCGAACTCGAGGTCAATGTCGGCGATTTCATTTCTGTCGCAATCGAATCGCTGGAAAACGGTTTCGGCGACACGATCCTGTCGCGCGACAAGGCCAAGCGTCTGGCATCGTGGCTCTCGCTGGAAAAAGCGATGGAGTCCGGCGAGATCGTCGTTGGTACTGTCAATGGCAAGGTCAAGGGAGGTTTGACCGTTTTGACCAACGGCATCCGTGCCTTCCTGCCGGGTTCGCTGGTGGATACGCGTCCGGTCAAGGACACAACGCCTTTCGAAGGCAAGACCCTGGAATTCAAGGTCATCAAGCTGGATCGCAAACGCAACAATGTCGTGTTGTCGCGTCGCGCCGCCATCGAGGCGTCGATGGGCGAAGAGCGTCAAAAGCTGATGGAAACCCTGAAAGAAGGCACTGTGATTACCGGTATCGTCAAGAATATTACCGATTATGGCGCGTTCGTGGATCTGGGTGGTATCGATGGTTTGCTGCATATCACCGATCTGGCATGGCGTCGTGTGCGGCATCCATCGGAAGTGCTCACCGTCGGTCAGGAAATCACGGCCAAGGTTCTCAAATACGATCAGGAAAAGAACCGTGTTTCCCTGGGCGTCAAACAGCTCGGCGACGATCCATGGACCGGTCTGTCGCGTCGTTACCCGCAAGGCACGCGCCTGTTCGGTAAAGTTACCAATTTGACAGACTACGGCGCATTCGTCGAGGTCGAGCAGGGTATCGAGGGCCTGGTGCATGTTTCCGAAATGGATTGGACCAACAAGAACATCGCGCCTGGCAAGGTGGTGCAACTGGGCGACGAAGTGGAAGTCATGGTTCTGGAAATCGACGAAGAGCGTCGCCGCATCAGCCTGGGCATGAAGCAATGCAGGCAGAATCCATGGGATGATTTCGCGAGTAGTCACAGGAAAGGCGACAAGGTCAGGGGCGCCATCAAGTCGATCACTGACTTTGGCGTGTTCATCGGCTTGAGCGGCAACATTGATGGTCTGGTTCACCTGTCCGATCTGTCCTGGACCGAAGCCGGCGAAGAAGCCGTGCGCCGCTTCAAGAAGGGCGACGAGCTGGAAGCAGTCGTGCTGGCGATCGATGTCGAGCGCGAGCGGGTTTCCTTGGGCGTCAAGCAACTGGAGGGTGATCCGTTCAGCAACTTCGCCGTCATGAACGACAAGGGTGCGCTGGTGACCGGTATCGTCAAATCGGTCGAGCCCAAGGGCGCGGTGATACAGTTGTCCGACGAAGTCGAAGGTTACCTGCGCGCCTCTGAAGTCTCGCGTGATCGCGTCGAAGATGTCGGCACACACCTGAAGGTAGGCGACCGCGTTGAAGCGCTGGTCATCAATATCGACCGCAAGTCCCGCAGCATTCAATTGTCGATCAAGGCAAAAGACCATGCTGAAACTCAGGAAGCGATGCAAAAGATGTCTGCGGACTCTAATGCTGCGGCCGGCACCACCAGCCTGGGCGCATTGCTGAAGGCAAAGCTCGACAACAAAAACTGATGCATCGAGCGCGATGACCAAGTCTGAGCTGATCGCGCGTTTGGCTGAGTGTTATCCGCAACTTGTCGCCAAGGATGCGGATTACGCGGTCAAAACCATTCTCGATGCAGTGGTCGATGCGCTGGCAGGTGGCCAGCGTGTCGAAATCCGTGGTTTCGGCAGTTTTGCGTTGAATCGCAGGCCGCCCCGTATTGGCCGCAATCCCAAATCTGGCGACAAAGTGATGGTGCCCGAAAAGCGTGTGCCGCACTTCAAGCCCGGCAAGGAATTGCGGGAACGTGTCGATGCCATGGTAGGGCAATCCATCGAGGAGGTCTGAGAAGTCGTTGTGAACTCATTCCTGGAACGGCTCACCAGACGTCGTGAGAGTGTGAATGCAGATGACGCAGCATGCGATGAGTGCGTGCGCTCGGCTCCCGGCGGTGACGCCCGATGCTTCTGCGGGTGAGGTGATTGAACGGCATCTTTGGATGCCGTTTTTTTCACGTACAATCTCATGCCTGCTGTCTGTGACGTATGCTGTTCCTGGAGCCATGCTGTCGCGGCTGGCCGATATATCGCAAAAGGATTAACGCCATGAAGATAATGTCAAGACTGATTGCGGTCATCCTCTTTATCTTTTTCTTTTTCTTTGCGTTGAGAAACATGCAGGAAATCACGCTGCATTTTCTCTTCGGTTATGAACGCACCGATCCCTTGGTATTGGTGTTACTGGTGTGCTTTATCAGCGGTGCCATGTTTGGGGTGCTGGCCATGACACCCATCGTGTTTCGCCACCGTCGGGAAGCGTCGCGCCACAAGCAGACCATCGCCGTTCTGAAGAAAGAGCGCGAAGCCCAGGAACGGGCGCAGATTCAGCCGCCGCAGCCGGATAGTGTCGAATCTTCCCAGCATCTCGTCTAAAAAGAACCCTATGGAATTTGAATTCTGGTGGTTGCTTGGCATCCCGATATTTTTCGGCCTGGGCTGGGTCGCGGCGCGTGTCGATATCAATCAGTTGGTTGCTGAATCACGCACTTTGCCGCGCGGCTACTTCAAAGGTTTGAACTTCCTGCTCAATGAACAGCCGGACAAGGCGATTGATGCTTTCATCGAAATCGTCAAGCTGGATCCGGAAAGTATCGATCTGCACTTTGCGCTGGGTAATCTATTCCGTCGCCGCGGCGAAACCGAGCGTGCCATCCGCGTACACCAGAATCTGCTGGCGCGTCCCGACCTGCTGGCGGAACACAAGGCGCACGTGCAATACGAACTGGGGCAGGACTATCTGAAGGCCGGTTTGCTCGATCGCGCCGAAGAAACCTTTCATTTGCTCAACGATACTCAATACGGCGCCCAGGCCGGCCGCGCCTTGCTGGAGATTTATCAGCGTGAAAAGGAGTGGGCGCGTGCCATCGAGGCTGCAGAAACCTTGCAGGCTTCCGGAGCTGGTGGCCGGCAAAGGGAGATTGCGCAATTCTATTGCGAGCTGGCTGAAGACGATCTGGTACACACCAACACGGATGCCGCCATGAGCATGCTGGAAAAGGCGCTGGCAGCCGATCGCAAGAGCGTGCGCGCCAATATTCTGCTTGGCGATGTGTACCTGATCAAGGGTGATGTCGAAGCCGCGTTGCTGGTCTGGCGGCGGGTCGAGCACCAAAGCGTGCCGTATGTGGTATTGGTGGCGCAACGTTTACTCGATGGCTACCAGACGGTTGGCCGCATGAAGGAGGGCCTCAACCTGCTGCGTTCCTATCTTGCCGAGGCGCCGTCCATCGATTTGCTGGAAGTGTTGTTCAAGGCGGTACTGGAGCTGGAAGGCGTCGAAGCCGCCAAGCAGCTGGTCAGCGACGAATTGCGACGTACGCCGACGTTGCTGGGTCTGGACAAATTCCTAGAAGCGTGCATGATCGATGCTCCGGCGGAAATTCGTCCTGAGCTGTCGGTAGTCAAGACGCTGGTGCATAGCTATACGCAGAAGCTGGCGCGCTATCAATGCACGCATTGCGGCTTCAAGGCGCGCCAGTTCTACTGGTACTGCCCTGGGTGTAACCATTGGGAAACGTATCCGCCGCGTCGAACTGAAGAATTGAATGTGATGAACTAGAGTACCGGTGTACTCGCCTCTGTAGGACTACTATGAAAATTACCGTTATCGGCACCGGTTATGTCGGTCTGGTCACTGGCGCTTGTCTGGCGGAGTTGGGTAACGACGTGTTTTGTCTCGATGTCGATCGACACAAGGTCGATATTCTCAACAGCGGCGGTATTCCTATCCATGAGCCTGGCCTGGAAGACGTGGTCACGCGCAATCGCGCTGCTGGTCGGCTGACATTTTCGACCGACGTTGCCGCCAGTGTGGTTCATGGTGACATTCAGTTCATCGCGGTCGGTACCCCGCCTGACGAAGATGGTTCGGCTGACCTGCAATATGTGCTCGCTGCTGCGCGCAACATTGGTAAGCACATGAGCGGCTTCAAGGTCATCGTCGACAAGTCGACAGTGCCGGTCGGTACCGCCGGCCGTGTGCATGCCATCATCAGTGCTGCGTTGCAGCAGCGCGGTTTGAAGGACACTGATGCTGTATTCTCTGTGGTGTCCAATCCCGAGTTTCTCAAGGAAGGCGCGGCGGTCGAAGATTTCATGCGTCCAGATCGCATCGTCATCGGTTGCGACGATACACCGCAAGGGCAGCAAGCCTGTGCGGCGATGAAAAAACTGTACGCGCCATTCAATCGTCATCACGAACGCACCTGCTGGATGGATGTGCGCTCTGCCGAATTCACCAAATATGCCGCCAACGCCATGCTGGCCACGCGCATTTCCTTCATGAACGAACTGGCGAATCTGGCTGATAAAGTCGGTGCCGACATCGAGGCGGTACGCTACGGCATCGGCTCCGATCCGCGCATTGGTCATAGCTTTCTGTACGCCGGTTGCGGTTATGGCGGCTCCTGCTTTCCCAAGGATGTGCGGGCGCTGGAACACATCGCGCGCGATTATGGTCAGGAACTGCATATCCTGCGCGCCGTGGAACAGGTCAACAAGCATCAGAAGCATGTACTTGGCAGGAAGATCGTGACCCGTTTCGGCGAAAAATTGCAGGGCAGGCATTTCGCGATCTGGGGCTTGGCTTTCAAGCCCAATACCGACGATATGCGTGAGGCGTCTTCGCGCGTATTGCTGCGCGAGTTGATCGAGCGCGGTGCGACCGTGGCAGTCTACGATCCGGTAGCGATGAAAGAAGCAAAACGCGTGCTGGCGCTGGATTTCGCAGGTAGTGACAGCGTGCTGGCGCGTGTGCATTTCTGCCCAGGTCCGATGGAGGCATTGCAGGATGCCGATGCGCTGGCCATTGTGACCGAATGGAAGGCGTTCAGAAGCCCGGATTTCGATCAGCTCAAGAAACGGCTCAGGAACCCCGTCATTTTTGATGGACGCAATTTATTCGAACCTCAGCGCATGGCGGACATCGATATCGAATACCACGGTATCGGCCGCTCTTCCCCGACCAGGACATAAAGGTAATGACCGTCACCACTTTCTTTGAAAGCAAGCCGAGTATCCTCATCGTCGGCGACGTCATGCTGGATCGTTACTGGTTCGGCGAAGTCAACCGCATCTCGCCAGAAGCGCCGGTGCCAATCGTGCGTATCGAGCGTCGCGAAGAACGTCTGGGCGGCGCTGCCAACGTAGCGCGCAACACGGCTACGCTTGGTGCGCAGACTGGCCTGCTGGGCATCATTGGACAAGACGAAGCCGGCGCGGTCGTCGAAGGTTTGCTGACTGGGCTGGGGATCGATAGCTACCTCAACCGTGACCCGGCCATCTCGACGATCATCAAGCTGCGTGTGATTGGTCGTCAGCAGCAGCTGGTGCGTGTGGATTTCGAGGAAGCACCGACCGGCACGGTCTTGCGCGACAAACTGACGCAATTCCATGCGTTGGTCGGCAACTATGATGTCATCGTCCTGTCGGATTATGCTAAAGGCGGCCTCGTCGATGTCGCCGACATGATCAGCATCGGCCGCAAGTTGGGCAAGCGCATGCTGGTGGATCCAAAAGGAGATGATTTTTCGCGTTACAAAGGCGCGTCGATCCTGACCCCCAACTGCACCGAATTGATGCGTATCGTCGGACCTTGGAAGAGTGAAGAAGAGTTGAACACGAAGACGCAGAATCTGCGTCAATCACTGGCGCTGGAAGCGCTGCTGCTGACGCGTTCCGAAGAAGGCATGACTTTGTATCTGGAAAACGAAGTCGTCAATTTCCCGGCGGTGGCGCGCGAAGTGTTCGATGTCTCCGGTGCTGGTGACACAGTGATTGCGACACTGGCTGTGATGCTTGGCAATGGCGTTGCCTTGCCGCAGGCGGTTGCTATTGCCAATCAGGCCGGCGGCATCGTCGTCGGCAAGCTGGGTACGGCGACGGTGACGCGGGAAGAACTTGCGCTCTAATTTATTTGAATTATATATAGTTTCTATTTTGTCAACTATTGTTCCGCAGCATCGTTAAAACACTTAGCTCGCTGATTGTTTGCTGGCTGATCTGTTATTGATGAACATAATGCTTATCTCAGAAAGGAATAATATGTTGAAAAGATTTTTACTGACACTTTGCGCATTTGGCCTGAGCACCGGCCTGGCGTTTGCGGCCGTTGACGTCAACAAAGCCGACCAGGCTGCGCTGGATGGCATCAAAGGCATCGGTCCGGCGATGTCCAAACGGATTCTCGATGAACGTCAAAAGGGCGAGTTCAAGGACTGGACCGACCTTAAAACCCGCATCAAAGGTATCGGTGACAAAAGCGCCGATAAACTGTCCGATGCCGGTCTGACCGTCAATGGCCAGCCGCGCAACAGGTCGTCGGCGATCGGTAAGGGCGAGGCGAAACCTGCCGTGAAGATGAAAGAAGTCGCAGATGCCAAAATGGAGAAAACCGATAAGGCTGCCGGCGTCAAGGATTGATCCCGGCGCTTTTTATCGCACAAGTACGTTAGAAAACCCTGCTTTGGCGGGGTTTTCTGTTTATGCGGCATGCATGATAGGATGGTTGGCTTGATGAACGATGCCGATGTCTGACATCAGTAAAAGAAGCGGTCGCAGCAGGCTGCTGTTCAATAGTGTGGAAACAGATCGATGATTTATCTGCAGCCAGTCATTCTTTCGGGCGGTTCAGGCACGCGTTTATGGCCACTGTCTCGCGAACAGTACCCCAAACAACTGTTGCCGCTGGTCGGCGTCGATACCCTGCTGCAGGCGACTGCCTTGCGTATCCGGGAGGGGGGCTGCGACTACACACTGATGGAAGCGCCGGTTGTCGTCTGCAACGAAGAATACCGTTTCATCATCGCCGAGCAATTGCGTGCGGCAGGCAGACCAAGCCGGCATATCGTGCTCGAGCCGGTGGGACGCAACACCGCGCCTGCCTTGACGATGGCAGCATTGCTGGCGTGCCGGGACCAGGCCGATCCGATTTTGCTGGCGATGCCGGCCGACCATATCATTCGTGATGAGGATGCCTTTCAGCAAGCAATCAAAAAAGGTATTCCGCATGCAGCGGCTGGCGCCATAGTGACTTTTGGCATTGTCGCCGGCCGGCCGGAAACCAGCTATGGCTACATCCGGCGCGGCAAGGCCGTGGATGGCGCTCATGTCATCGATCGCTTTGTCGAAAAGCCGGATGCGGCAATGGCGCAGCGCTATATCAACAGCGGCGATTATTTCTGGAACAGTGGCTTGTTCATGATGCGCGCCAGTGTTTGGCTGCGCGCTATCAGCCACTTCCAACCTGCCATGGCGCAGGCTTGTCGTGAGGCTTTCGATGGCGGCGAGCAAGATCACGATTTCTATCGCATCGACGCGGCAGCTTTTGCGGCATGTCCGGCTGATTCCATCGACTATGCCGTGATGGAAAAGCTGGCTAAAGCCTCTGTGCCGGACATGGAAGGCCGCATCATTGCGCTGGCGGCGGGCTGGTCCGACATCGGCTCCTGGGATACATTGTGGGATGTCTCGGAGAAGGATGCCGCAGGTAATGTGACGCGCGGCAACGTCATGCTGGCGCAGGCTTCGAACAGCTTGGTGTTCGCCCAGGAGCGCCTGGTCGCCTGCGTGGGCATCGACAATCTGGTCATTGTCGAAACGCCGGACGCCGTCATGGTCGCTGACAAGAGTCAGATGCAGGAAGTCAGGCAGGTCGTGGCGCAGCTCAAGGGACAGAAGCGCAGCGAAGCACTGACGCATCGCAAGATATATCGTCCCTGGGGCTGGTACGATTCGATCGACGCTGGCGAACGTTTTCAGGTCAAGCATATCGTGGTCAATCCGGGTGCATCCCTGAGTCTGCAGATGCACCATCATCGCGCCGAGCATTGGATCATCGTCAAAGGCACGGCGCGCATTACGCGTGGCGAAGACGTGTTTCTGCTCTCGGAAAACCAGTCGACCTATATTCCGCTGGGCGTCACGCATCGGCTGGAAAACCCCGGCAAATTTCCACTGGAAATGATCGAAGTGCAATCTGGAAGTTATCTTGGCGAAGACGATATCGTGCGTTTTGACGATACCTACAGGCGCAAGTAGAACCTGAGCTTTTGCTCAGCTAGGACTTGTGATGTACCGGGTGATACAAAAACCACAGCGCCAGGAAGGGCCATGACACAGAAAGAAATTGTGCTGCGCCGTTGAAGTTGAGAAATTTACCCTGCACCCAGGTTTGTAATGTTGAGATGAAATAAGGATTGGCCGGCACCGCATTGGTTATCAGCAAGCTGGAAATCAGCGCCAGTGCCGCAGTGCGCCGCTGCGCCGCGGGGGGCGCGAACGACAGGCCGGCCAGCATCAGCGCGCCAATGAACATGCCGCCTGCCGCGCCTGGGATGTACCAGACGAAGGCGTTTTCCGGTGCGAAGAACAGCGCGCAGGCCAGTGACTTGAAGCATATCGCGCTCAGCAGATAGAGCACTATCAGCGCAATGCGCGGCGCCTGTTTGCGCAGCAGCACCAGCATGGTTAGCACTGCGCCGGTCACGCCGCAGGCGGTGATGATGACGTCGGCGAGCCAGTATTGTTCGGCGCTCAGTTGCGCATGGTTGATCCACCAGGTCGTCAGATCGAGGGGCTTGCCGGGCAGGCCGGAGAGCAGGCTTGACAGCGGCGGCACCAGATGGCCGAGGCCGAACAGATGGTTTTGCGGATAGATCAGCGCCAGCGGCCACAGCCCGACTACCACCAGGCCACGGCCGGCCTCGTGCGAGAACCAGCGCCGCCGCAGTTCCAGCAGGCGGCTTTCCCGCAGGAAATAGCGCCCGCTCCAGGCGCCCAGCAATGCGCCCAGCATCGTGCCGGAACTATTGGCCATGAGATCGAGATTGGAGGGAATGCGTGTCGGCAGATAAGTCTGTACCGCTTCCATCACGGCCGACAAAGTTACGCCGGCCGCGATGCTGAATGCCACCGCCCGATATGAACGTAGGCGGGGGTAGAGAGAAAACACCATCAGTGCGCCGAACGGCGCATAACCGGCGATGTTGGTCCACAGATCGAAGCCGGTCCAGTAATACGGCAGGCGCGCCCACAGGTAATCGAAGGGCGGTATGCCCATGTCGCGCCAGCCGGCAAACGGGTAACAGCTGGCGTAGACGATCAGCAGCGTGTAGACCAGCAGGCTGACCCGGGCGAACGATGAGGTCGCTGGTGTTGCGGATGACAGGGAGAAAGGCGCTTGGTGCAGGGTTTCCATGCGGCTGAGGGTAGCTGATTTCTCCGTCGCTTGCATCTTCGGCAACCGCTACAATGTGCGCTATGTGTATTACTGATATTCCTGCCGGGAAATATTCCGCCAATGCGGCAGTTGCGTTGTCTGCCGCGCGCATTGCCGCGTTGATTGCCGCATCGAGTAATGCCAATGCCAAACTGGTGACCATTGAAACGGTCGCCGAAACCGGTTCGACCAATGCCGATTTGCTGGTGCGCGTCGGTACACTGACGGCGCCGACTTTGCTGGCGGCGGCGTCGCAGACAGCCGGCCGTGGCCGTGCCGGCCGCACCTGGCATACCACAACGACCTCGGCGCTGACATTTTCACTGGCATGGAAATTTCATCGTCCCCTGCATGCACTGGCCGGTTTGCCATTGGCGGTCGGGGTGGCGCTGGCCGAAACACTGGCGGTTTTTGGCGTGCAGCCCGCGTTGAAATGGCCCAACGATGTGCTGCGCGACGGCGCCAAGCTGGTTGGCATCCTGATCGAAACCGCGCGGGATAAAATGCCTTGCGCCAATGCCGCCTGGTCGGTGATCGGTATCGGTATGAATCTGACGATGCCGCGGGATTTGCAGAGCCGCATCGGGCGTGTGGTCGCCGAGATGCCGGAACTGGCCGTGCATGACAGGGAGCGCTTGCTGGCCTTGCTGTTGAGCGCCTTGTCCGATGCGCTGGTGGAATTCGATGCACAAGGTTTTGCTGCGTTTGCCGCGCGCTGGAATCGCTTGCATGCCTATGCCGGCCGCGCCGTGCGTATCCTCGACAATGACCGGGTGGTGCATGAGGGCATCGCTGTTGGTGTCGATGACAAAGGCTGTTTTTTGATGGACACCGCGAGTGGGCGTATTGCTGTCATGGCCGGCGATGTTTCGTTGCGGTTGCAGGAATAGCGCCATGTTGCTGCTCATCGATGCCGGCAATACCCGTATCAAATGGGGCGTGCCGCGCAACGCCGCGTTTACGCCGACGCAGCTTGATCGCTGGTTGCATGCGGGTTCGGCAGACCGCAGCGATGTCGCTGGTTTGCCGGCGGCATGGCGCGCCTTGCCGATAACGCGGGTGGTGGTGTCCAATGTCGCCGGCCCTGCCCTGGGGGAGGCGTTGACGCTCGCTTTGCGGGAGGCATTCAGCGAGAGGATTGCCGTGACATGGTTCACTTCGCGAGCAGCGCTGGCCGGCTTACGCAATCGCTACAAACAGCCGTTGCAATTGGGCTGCGACCGTTTCGCTTCCGCCATCGGCGCGCATGCCTTGTTTCCGACGCGCGCGCTGCTCGTCGTGACTTGCGGAACGGCGACTACGGCCGATGCCGTTACTGCTGACGGTGAGTTCATCGGCGGCATGATTCTGCCTGGTCTGGGCGTGATGGCCGCTTCGCTGGCGCTCAATACGGCGCAATTGCCTCAGATACAGGCGATCGGTGAGATACCCGGGCCGTTTGCCGATAACACTACTGATGCCATCATCGCCGGTTGCATCTCTGCCCAGACCGGCGCCATCGAACGTGCCGTCGCCGCGCATCGCGACCTGCACGGGGAAGTGCTGTGCGTGTTGTCCGGCGGTGCTGGGCCGTTCTTGGCATCGTATCTGGCGATACCTTGCGAAAAAATCAAAAGAGTCGATAATCTCGTGTTGATCGGGCTGCATGCGGCAACGAGCGATTGAGATTTGCTCTTTTTCCTGAACAGGTTCTGATAACCGGGCCGACGCTTATCTATGCTGAAATTGTTTTTTTGGCTACTGTTGATCGCGAACGGCGTTCTGCTCATGGCGCATCGCGGTTACTTGGGTACGAGCGCGACCGAGCGTCACGAGCCGGCGCGCATGGCGCTGCAACTGCAACCCGAAGCGCTGACCATCCTCCAGCCCAACAGCGAGCAGCAGGTGACGTCGGCCAAACCGGCGCCTGGGACGACAACCATTGCCTGTATCGAGATCGGTAACTTTAATACTACCGAGGCGCGCAAGTTCGAAATCCAGCTGGCCCGTCTCAACCTGCCCACCGTACCGGTGCTGCGCCGTGTTCAGGATGCCTCCGGTTACATGGTCTATATTCCATCGCGGGACAGCAGGGCGGGCGCCGATCGGAAGGCGACCGAGTTGCGCAGCCTGGGCATTCAGGATTTCTACATGTTGTCCGAGTCGTACCCCAATCCGGCGCTGCGCTGGGCCATTTCATTGGGCGTGTTCAAGACCGAAACGGCAGCCAAAACCCATATCAGCCGTTTGATTTCACAAGGCGTGCGCAGCATGCGCATCATCGAGCGTCATGCCACTTCGATCAAGCAGGCGTATCAGTGGCGCAATATCGATACAGCGACCAAAGCGGCGTTAGACAGCTTCAAGACAAACTTCCCCCATCAGGAAATGCGCGCCTGTTCGGAGTAGCGGTGTATCGGCAAAGCATGACAGTCACTGTGATGGCGAGGCGCTTTCCATGTAAAATCGCGGACGTTCCTGACATCTCTTCCAGCCCGGAATGTGCGCCATGACCGATTCAACCGACGTTGCCCCTCAAATCAAGGCCGAAATTCTGGCCGAAGCCTTACCGTACATTCGTAAGTTCCATGGCAAGACCATCGTCGTCAAATATGGCGGCAATGCGATGACAAAAGAGCGTTTGAAACATGGTTTTGCACGCGATGTGATCCTGTTGAAGCTGGTCGGCATGAATCCGGTTGTGGTGCATGGCGGCGGCCCGCAAATCGACAATGCGCTCAAAAAGATCGGCAAGCAGGGTTCCTTCGTGCAAGGCATGCGCATCACCGACGAAGAAACCATGGAAGTGGTCGAGTGGGTGCTGGGCGGCGAAGTGCAGCAGGATATCGTCATGCTGATCAATCATTACGGCGGCCAGGCGGTCGGCCTGACCGGCAAGGATGGCGGCTTGATCCGTGCCCGCAAGATGCGCATGCCGGACAGAGAAAATCCAGGCCGATTCCTTGACATCGGTTTCGTCGGCGAAATCGAAGCGATCAACCCGGCGGTGGTCAAGGCCTTGCAGGATGATGCCTTCATCCCGGTCATTTCACCGATTGGTTTCGGCGACGATGGTCAGGCTTACAACATCAATGCCGACGTCGTAGCCGGCAGGATCGCCGAAATCCTGCATGCCGAAAAGCTGATCATGATGACCAATATTGCTGGCGTGCAGGACAGGCAGGGTAATTTGCTGACCGATCTGTCGGCGCGCGAGATCGATGCCATGTTTGAAGACGGTAGCATTTCCGGCGGCATGCTGCCGAAAATTTCGTCGGCGCTGGATGCCGCCAGGTCCGGCGTCAACACCGTACACATCATCGATGGCCGCATCGAGCATTCGCTGCTGCTGGAAATATTGACCGAGCAGGCCTTTGGTACGATGATCCGCTCACACTGATCGTCCTGACGGCTCTCACCCTGGCCGTCTGTGTATAATGGCGCGGGTATTGTCGGGGCGGCATCCTCCAGGGCGAATGTGAGTTCGCTTTTTTCATATGCTCCTCCTGTTTGTGATCGGCTGACCAATGCTTGAATTCATTCGTAACCACCGGCGCTTGATGCAGTTTCTGCTGCTGCTGTTTATTTTCCCGTCTTTCGCGTTTTTCGGCCTGCAAAGCTATGGCGGCTTTGGCGATAGCGCCCATGCCGTGGCCATGGTGGCTGGCCAGACCATTACCAGAGAGGAGCTGGATGCCGCGCAGCGCCAGCAGCTGGAGCATTTGCGCCAGATGGCCGGTGGCCGGATCGACGCCAAAGTATTCGATACGCCGCAGGTCCGCCGCGATGTGCTGGAGAGTCTGATCGCCCAGCGCGCGATGAACGCGGAAGTGGCGCGCGACAGGCTGACAGTGACGGATCAGGCGTTGCAGAAAAGCATCCTGCAGATTCCAGGCCTGCTCAAGGAGGATGGCAGTTTTGACAAGGATCAGTATCTGGCCCTGCTGGCGGCGCAAGGTTTGACCGTGGATTCCTTCCAGGCGCGCCTGCGTCGTGACATGGGCTTGCGACAGTTGAGCGCGGCGATTCGAGGTACTGCGTTCGCACCGAAAACCGTTTCTTCGCATTTGTCCGATTTGAATGCTCAGGAGCGTTTGGCGCAGGAAATCAGTTTCAAGGCAGCCTCCTATGCAGGCCAGGTCGAGGTCAGCGACGAGATGCTCAAAGCCTATTACGACAGGAACGGCAGCAGATTTGACGTGCCGGAGCAGGCCGGGATCGAATACGTCATTCTCGATAGCGCTGCGGTCATGGCGCAAGTGAGTGCGTCTGACGCTGACATCAAGTCGTACTACGATCAAAACATACGTCAGTACTCGACAGAAGAGCAGCGTCGCGCCAGCCATATTCTGCTGAAAGTTGCGCAGGGCGCGTCTGCGGCCGACAAAGCTGCGGTCAAGGCCAAGGCAGATGCGCTGGTGATGCAGCTGCGCAGGAATCCGGGCGATTTCGCCAGACTGGCCAGGGCTGATTCCCAGGATCCGGGTTCCAGGGAGCAGGGCGGCGACCTCGGCTTCTTCGGCAAGGGCGCCATGCTCAAGCCGTTTGAAAACGCTGTTTACCAGCTCAGGCAGGGCGAAATCAGTGATCCGGTCGAGTCCGATTTCGGTTATCACATCATCAAGCTGACCGGTATCAAGCCGGGCAGCGTCAAGCCCCTGGAGACCGTTAGGGACGAGATCGCCGACACCATCAGGAAGCAACTGGCGCTCAGGAAGTACGCCGAGCTGGCCGAGATCTTCAACAACACCATCTACGAACAGGGTGACAGTCTCAAGCCGGTGGCCGACAAGCTCAAGCTGAAGATCAACACAGCCTCTGGTGTGACGCGCTGGTCGAATCTTGCATTGGCGCCGGATACGCCGTATAACGATCCCAAGTTTCTGGCAGCGCTTTTTACCGACGACACCATCAAGGGCAGGCACAATACCGAAGCGGTGCAAATCACGCCGACCACATTGATCGCCGGCCGTATCGTCGATTACAGGCCGGTGACTCGGCGGGCGTTCGACGACGTTAAGAGCATGGTGCGTGAACTGGTGATGCGGGACGAAGAAATGGCGCTGGCCAAAAAGGCCGGCGAAGCCAAGCTGGCGGCATTGAAGGCCAAGGATGACGCCACCGGTTTCGGTGACACCATGGTCGTCTCCCGCGTGAAGACCCAGCACTGGAATCAGGCGGCTTTTCTGGCGGTGATGAAGGTCGATACCGCCAGTTTGCCTGCTTACACTGGTGTTGAACTGCCCGGGCAGGGATACAGCGTGTTCCGCGTGACCGGGGTGGTGCAGCCGGCAATGCCTGACATCGCTCGCCGCAAGGCTGAGCAGGAGCAGATTACGCATATGCTGGCCGAGCAGGAAATGCTGTCCTACATCGATGTTCTCAAGGACAAGGCCAAGACCAGGATCCTGCAGGCCGGTCAGTTTATAGATGCGCCGGATGAACAGTGACGATGCGGGCGTCGATGTGTCTCCCGGCTACCAGTGCAAGCTCTCATTCAGGATCGGCCGGTGAAATTCCTGCTTTCTCCAATGCATCCAGGCTGGGTACAAAATAGATCGCGGAAGAAAGCGCCGTGGCAAAATTAAGCATTTTGTCCATTTTCATGACGCCATCGGCTCCTACCCCGTACATTTGCTCAAGCATCCCCATGGTGACCGATATGTCCTTGCAAAAGCCGACGAACATGATTCCAGCCTCTCGTGCATTGCCATAATTGGCGTTTCTGCGGACGATGTCTATTTCTTCGCCATTCCTTCTAAACTGATTCCTGCCGACATGGGAGTCCTCAGGCAAAGGCGACAGTTCATGGTTTCCTGCTTTGGTTCTGCCCCACATTTTTTCTGCTTCGGGAACGGACAGGCTCCTTAATTTTTCAACATCCATACGCCATTTCTGGACCAGCACCGTGGAACTGCCTGCGCCCTTCTCACCATCGGGAATGATGGCCACGCTGTTGGCACGAAATGGACTGGGATTTGCCACGCCATCCGCAAAACCATCGAATGTGACGTTGCTGTGGTAAGGAAAACATTTCTGCTCGCTGACGAGTTCGGCAAAAGGACGCAGCAACGCCACTGATTTAGCCATGCTGTCATAGAGCGTTGCGGCGTTCGTTTGTGTGATCCAGATCCAGATATCCTGCTGTGTTGCTGGCGCGGCCATGCCGTTGATGCCAACGATATCATTATCGAAGGAATGCAGATTGTCGGGAACGTCGGCGGGATTCACTTTGCGCCATAACTCAGGCCTGAATCCCAGGACGACATTCGCAGTGCCGCCGGTCAGTTCATGATCCCGGTCCAGCGTTGGGTCGGCGATGCCGGTTATTTCCGGCTCCCAGAGCTTGCCGAGCCTGCTGAAAAGCTGTTCGATATTGATATTTTTTTTTAACGCAAACTGTAAATGAACCTCATCGCGAGCGACGATAGAAAGCATTGTTTGTGGTATGGCCATATTTATTCTTCCCTGTTTCTATTTCCTGCGATGATCTTAAACCAAATTGGTTGCCTGCCATGAGCCGCCCTCCGTTTTTCACCTTCCAGAAGCCGCAAGTCATGCCAGGGACATGCTTCGTGTTCCGGGCTTTTATCCTGTCCCGAAGGAACGGTCGGCAGAGCAAACGCGGTAATATGAAGGAGGGCCTGCGCCATGAATGAGCATCACCCCGACCCGATACAGGCGGCGGGCGCTGGCTGGCAGTTGCTTTGGCTTTCTATCTGGTTTGCGGTTTGCGCAACTCTGCTCACCTGGTGCTGCCGCCAGCAGCATCAATACGGCTTCAGCGGCGTTTATTCGACTTCCAGTCTTTCTTGCGGTTCTTCCGGCGGCGGCGTCGGATCCCCTTCTGGAAACTCCAGCTTGACCTGATCCTTGTCATCCAATTCAACGGTGACACGGCCACCGTTGACCAGGCGACCGAACAGCAGTTCGTCGGCCAGGGCCTTGCGGATCATGTCCTGGATCAGACGCGACATTGGACGCGCGCCCATCAGCGGATCGAAGCCGTTCTTCGCCAGGAATTTGCGCAGGTCGTCAGCGAAGACAGCTTCCACCTTTTTCTCGTGCAGTTGTTCTTCCAGTTGCATCAGGAATTTATCGACCACGCGCAGGATGACTGCTTCATCCAATGCGCGGAAACTGATGATCGCATCCAGACGGTTACGGAACTCCGGTGTGAATATGCGCTTGATATCTGCCATCTCGTCGCCGGCTTCTTTTTTGTCGGTGAAACCGATGGAACGCTTCTGCAGGCTTTCTGCGCCGGCATTCGTGGTCATCACGATGATGATGTTACGAAAATCGGTCTTGCGGCCATTGTTGTCGGTCAAGGTCCCGTGATCCATCACCTGCAACAGGATGTTGAAGATGTCTGGATGCGCTTTTTCGATTTCATCAAGCAGCAGCACAGCGTGCGGCTTTCTGGTGATCGCTTCGGTCAGCAGACCGCCCTGATCGAAACCGACATAGCCCGGCGGCGCACCGATCATACGGCTCACTGCATGGCGCTCCATGTATTCAGACATATCGAAACGGATCAGCTCGATACCGAGGATAAACGCCAATTGCTTCGCCACTTCAGTCTTGCCGACGCCGGTCGGACCGGAGAACAGGAAGGAGCCGATCGGTTTGTCGGTTTTGCCCAGGCCGGCGCGCGCCATCTTGATGGCCGACGCCAGCGCTTCGATCGCCTGGTCCTGGCCGAACACGACATTCTTCAGATCACGGTCTATCGTTTGCAGCCTGGTGCGGTCGTCCTGATTGACTGATTGTGGCGGAATGCGCGCGATCCTGGAAATGATTTCCTCGATCTCAGGTTTACCGATGATCTTCTTTTGCTTCGACTTCGGCAGGATGCGCTGCGCCGCGCCGGCTTCGTCAATGATGTCGATAGCCTTGTCCGGCAAGTGACGGTCATTGATGAAACGCGCGGCCAGCCCGGCAGCGGAAGTCAATGCTGAAGCGGAATATTTGACACCATGATGCTCTTCGAATTTCGACTTCAAACCGCGTAGGATTTGCACGGTTTGCTCGACGGTCGGCTCGCTGACGTCGATTTTCTGGAAACGACGTGACAAAGCATGGTCTTTTTCAAAGACATTACGAAATTCGGCATAGGTTGTCGCACCTATACACTTTAACTGACCGCTCGATAATGCTGGTTTAAGCAGATTGGAAGCATCCAGCGTGCCTCCCGAGGCAGAACCGGCGCCGATGATGGTATGGATCTCGTCAATGAAAAGAATGCCATTCTGGCTATCCTTCAATTGCTTGAGAACCGCCTTCAGACGCTGCTCGAAATCACCGCGATACTTGGTGCCGGCCAGCAATGCGCCCATGTCGAGCGAATAGACGACGGCATTCTTGAGGATTTCCGGCGCGTCGCCCTGCGTAATACGCCATGCCAGACCCTCGGCAATCGCCGTCTTGCCGACACCGGCTTCACCAACCAGCAACGGATTATTTTTGCGGCGACGGCACAGGGTCTGAATCACGCGTTCGACTTCGGCATCACGACCGATCAGTGGATCGATTCTGCCTTCAACAGCGGCCTTGTTCAGATTTTGCGTGAACTGATCGAGAGGGCTTTCCCTCTGCTGGCCTTCGGCTTGTGCCTCTTCCGCTCCTTCCGGTGCTTTTTGCGCATCAGCTTGCTGATCCTTGCGCACCCCATGAGAAATGAAATTGACGGCGTCCAGACGGGTAACGCCTTGCTGATGCAGATAATAGACCGCGTGCGAATCCTTTTCTCCGAAGATGGCGACCAGCACGTTGGCGCCAGTTACCTCTTTCTTGCCGTTGGAAGCCGACTGTACGTGCATGATCGCGCGCTGAATCACGCGCTGGAAGCCTAGCGTGGGTTGTGTATCGACTTCATTGATGCCGGGAATCGTTGGCGTGTTGTCAGTAATGAAGTTTGTCAGGGTCTTGCGCAGGTCATCGATATTGGCCGCGCAGGCGCGCAGCACTTCCGCCGCCGAAGGGTTATCCAGCAAAGCGAGAAGCAAGTGCTCTACGGTGATAAATTCATGACGGGATTGCCTGGCTTCAACGAATGCCATGTGCAAACTGACTTCGAGCTCCTGCGCAATCATGCTTCCTCCATCATGCACTGCAGGGGGTGACCTGCTCTCCTGGCATGGGTTAATACGCGCTCAACTTTTGTGGATGCAATATCTTTGGGGTACACACCACACATACCTTTCCCATCATGGTGAATCCTGAGCATAATCTGCATCGCCGTTTCACGATCTTTGTTGAAGTACTCCCGAATGACCGCGACGACGAATTCCATCGGCGTATAGTCATCGTTCAGCAATGATACCTGGTACATAGGAGGCGATTTGAGCTTCTGCTCCTGCCGCACCAGGACTGTAGCGTGCTCATTATCGTGCTGGGTTGCCATGTATCTACTCTAAAACGATCAATGAATGGATTGCGCAATGCACAATAATGGAAAATTATCCGGATACCGTTAAATATTACGCGCTTTCCTGATCGTCCGTAGACAAGATCTACCCTAAATCAAGAGCTTCCCTGCCCATCATACGAACAAAAGCTTAATCATTCCACTGAAAACAGCTTGACTTTTGTATTTTTAGCGAGAACAATGGAATTCGTTGATAAGTAAGTAATCACTGCTTGTTAATCAAAGGGGGGCAGGTTTAAGGAGGGCTGCGGACGTTTTGATCTCGCGAGGCTTCTTGCTTTAACGGCTCGTGTGATTTTTTATTCATTGAAAGATGCTTTTATGGCAACAGGTACAGTCAAGTGGTTCAACGATTCCAAGGGCTTTGGCTTTATCACTCCGGATGATGGCGGCGAGGATTTATTCGCACATTTCTCGGCGATTCAAATGAACGGCTTCAAGACGCTCAAAGAAGGTCAAAAAGTTCAGTTTGAAGTCACGCAAGGCCCCAAAGGCAAGCAGGCTTCCAATATTCAGGCCCCCTGATTTCGTGCTGAAACGAAACACCTCCTGACCTCCCCTTGTTTCGGCAGGGGGTTTTTTTATGTTTTGTCACACCGCAGTCACAAAATTGTCATCAGACCGCTTCCGCGCCTGTTTCGCCGGTGCGGATACGGATGACTTGTTCAATTTCCTGTACAAAAATCTTGCCGTCGCCGATCTTGCCGGTACGCGCCGCCTTGATGATCGCATCGACGACCGGCTCGACCACGCTGTCGTCGACGACGACTTCGATTTTGACTTTGGGCAGAAAATCAACCACATATTCAGCGCCGCGATATAGCTCGGTATGGCCTTTTTGACGACCGAAGCCCTTGATTTCCGTCACAGTGAGGCCGGCGACACCCACTTCCGCCAGCGACTCGCGCACTTCGTCCAGCTTGAACGGTTTGATGACAGCAGTGACTTGCTTCATGAAAACTTCCTCATATCAATATGTCGAAAAAACATGGACATGGCATTCCCATCACTCACGAAACCGGGAAGTGATCGGGTAGCGCCAGTCGCGTCCGAATGCGCGATGCGTGACGCGGATACCGACCGGCGCCTGGCGGCGCTTATACTCGTTGATCCTGATCAGACGGGTAATGTGCTCAATGTCTTCCAGATGATAACCTGCAGCTTCGATTTCGCCGATACTGCGATTCTCTTCCATGTACATCTGCATGATACCGTCGAGTACCTCATACGGCGGCAGCGAATCCTGATCCTTCTGGTCAGGCCGCAGTTCGGCTGAAGGCGCGCGCGTGAGAATGCGCTCAGGGATTACCGGCGACACGCTATTGCGGTAAGTACACAGGCGATACACCAGGGTCTTGGCGATGTCCTTGATCACCGCAAATCCTCCGGCCATATCGCCGTACAGTGTACAGTAACCGGTCGCCATCTCGCTCTTGTTGCCGGTGGTCAGGACGATGGAACCGTATTTATTGGATATCGCCATCAATAGTGTGCCGCGAATGCGTGCCTGAATGTTTTCCTCGGTCGTATCTTCCTCGCACTCCCTGAACTCTTCCGACAGGGTCTTGCGAAAGGCGGCAAAACATTCATCGATCGACATCTCATCGTAGCGCACCTTGATGCGCTCGACCATGTCACGCGAGTCGATCCGGGAAATATCCGCCGTGTACGGCGATGGCATCATGACCGCGCGCACCTTGTTGGCGCCCAACGCATCGACGGCAATGGCCAGTGTCAGCGCCGAATCGACGCCGCCGGACAAACCAATCAACGCACTGGGGAAGCCATTTTTGCCGACATAATCGCGCACGCCCAGCACCAGCGCCTGATATACCTGCGCTTCGATGGACAGGACCGGTGCCATTTTCGGGTTGCGAATCTGTACGCCGTCGAATTCGATCACCTGGAGATCTTCCTGCGCATGTGTCAGACTGGCGACCTGCTCACCGGTAATGTCCATAGCAAAGGAATTACCGTCAAAAATCAATTCGTCCTGGCCGCCGACCAGATTGGCGAACACCAATGGCATGCCCTGTCCGGTCACGTTGGCGCGCATCACTTCCAGGCGCAGCAATGGTTTGTTCATGTGGTACGGCGATCCGTTCAGAATCAGCAACACCTGCGCGCCGGCCTGTTTCGCCAGCGCCGGCGCGCGCGGAAACCAGGCATCTTCACAAATGTTGATGCCGAATTTAATCCCTTTGACATCGAACACCAGCGCTTGCTCCGACGAAGTAAAGTAGCGTTTTTCGTCGAACACGCTGTCATTGGGCAATTCCAGCTTGCTGTAGGTGCCGACGATTTTGCCGTTGAGCAGAACCGAGGCCGAGTTGAAGCGCGCTCCCTTGCCAAGCGTCGGATGTCCGACCACCACATGCACGTCTTTCAGTGCCGCCAGTTCGGTGGTCAGAGCCTGCAAAGCTTCTTCGGTTTTTGCGTAGAATGCCTGGCCCAACAGGAGATCTTCAGGCGGATAGCCGGCCAGCGACAATTCTGGCGTGAGGACGATATCGGCGCTCTGCGCAGCGGCACGGTGCGAAAACTCAACAATTTTGCTGCGATTGCCGGAAATATCCCCAACGGTGCTGTTGATCTGGGCGATGGCGACTTTGACTGACATGCCAGATTGATTACCTGGCTTGCTGCTTCTTGTAGGCTTCGACGCCTGCCAGGATTTCTTTCCTGGCCGATTCCGGACCTTCCCAGCCATCGATCCTGGTCCATTTGCCGTTTTCCAGATCTTTGTAATGTTCAAAGAAATGCTGAATCTGCTTCCGGCATAGTTCGTTGATGTCTTCCGGTTTTTGCCAGTGGGTATAGATCGGCAGCACTTTATCGACCGGCACGGCCAGCAGCTTGGCATCGGCTCCTCCCTCGTCGCTCATCTTGAGCACGCCGAGAGGACGGCAACGCACCACCACGCCCGGGAACAGCGGGAATGGCGTGATCACCAGCACGTCGACCGGATCGCCGTCTTCGGACAAGGTTTGCGGAATGTAGCCATAATTGCACGGATAGTGCATCGCAGTACTCATGAAACGGTCGACGAAAATAGCGCCGCTGCTCTTGTCCACTTCATATTTAACCGGATCGGCATTCATCGGGATCTCGATGATCACGTTGAAGTCGTCAGGCAGATTGCGACCGGACGGGACATTATTCAGGCTCATGGTGTTTGCTCGTAAAAAATGAAGAAACAAGGGCAGCCGAGATTATAACGGTATTCGGCAAGGCTTTTACCTGGAGCAGCTTTCTATTACAATCGAAAGCTTTCCTGAAAAAGCATCTCAGGATGTTAGTGGCCATGGTGGCCGATTTTGCAGCACATTTCATTCCTAGAGTGGGTTCATGATCCTGGTGACGGGCAGTGCGGGTTTCATCGGTGCCAATTTTGTACTCGACTGGCTCAGCCAATCCTGGCCGGGTCATTCCGGCGACGCCGTGCTGGGCGTCGACAAGTTGACCTATGCGGGCAATTTGCGCACATTGAAGTCGCTGAACGGCAACCCGAAGCATGTGTTCGCGCGTGTCGACATCTGTGATCGCGCGGCGCTCGACGCGCTATTCGTCGAGCACGAGCCGCGCGCGGTGCTGCACTTCGCCGCCGAAAGTCACGTCGATCGTTCGATTCACGGTCCTGCCGATTTCGTGCAGACAAACCTTGTTGGCACATTCACGCTGCTCGAAGCCGCGTGCGCGTACTGGAACAGCCTGAATGACGTCGATCGGGCAGCGTTCCGCTTCCTGCACGTGTCAACCGACGAAGTGTTCGGCTCGCTGTCCGTCACCGATCCGCCATTTTCCGAAACGACGCCATACGCGCCGAACAGCCCGTATTCGGCGACGAAAGCCGGCTCCGATCATCTGGTGCGCGCGTACCACCATACGTATGGC